>CAZSSX010000027.1:0-16162 GCA_964609545.1 uncultured Phycisphaeraceae bacterium
GTGGCGAGTTTGACGAGTTTGTTTGCTTGGTTGAAGTTTGTGAACTGTAGTTTTTTGCTGTCCCATATGAGTTTTTGTGTTGGGAAGCGGTTTGCTAGCACGCCTAGGAGGACGACTTCTGTGTAAGGCCCTGAGTAGTCGAAGTTTGCTGAAGGCGTGCGTTTTGTGTCTAGGATGCAATCGACCCATTGTGTGTAGTGGTTATTGTTTTTGAGTCTTGGTTTTTTGTATCCTTTGAATTTTTCTTTGGGTAGTAGTTGTGGTGCGCCGATGTGTGGTAGGAGCATGAAGCCTTTGGTTCCGATGAACATTGAGCCTTGGCTTGGTAGTCTTCCTTTTCTGGGCATTTCCCAGTGCTTCGTGTTTGGTTTGGCTGAGCCGTCGTACCATGTGAGTTTGAGATTGCCATCCGTGTATGGCGTGGGTCCGAAGACGTATTCGACTTGGTTTCTAGTGCTGTAGGATTGTGGTTGTGGCGCGGGACTGGACGACATGATCGAGAGTGGGTTTTTGATTTGTAGAGAACCGATAACGGGGTCTAAGATGTGTACGGACATATCGCCCATTGTTCCGCATCCGAAGTCGTACCATTTTCTCCAGTTGCCTGGGTGATATAGTCCTTTTTTGTAGTTTCGTTTTTTTGCTCCGCCTAGCCATAGGTCCCATGATAGGTTTTTGGGTATGGCGTCGCTGCCTGTGGGTACGGGGCCTTGGTACCCCCATTTTTTGCCAGACCATGAGTGGACTTCTTTGACTTTTCCGATGGCGCCTTCTTGTATCATTTTTACAGCCATGCGGTATGCGACGTGTGAGTGTATTTGTATGCCCATTTGTGTGACGATGTTATTTTTTGATGCTTGTTGTGTAATTTTTCTGGTTTCGTCTACGGTGTGGCACATGGGTTTTTGGCAGTAGACATGTATGCCTCTGTTGATTGCCATCATTGTGATGGGTGCGTGTAGGTGGTCTGGTGTTGAGATACAGATGCCGTCTAATTTATGTCCTATTTTATCGAACATAACGCGGAAGTCTGCGAATGTTGTTGCTTTACGGTGTTGCCTAGCTGCTTTTGTTAACGAATTTTTATCGACGTCACATAGCGCTGCGACGCGCACCGCGGAGTGTCTTGCGATTTCTTTCCGGTCGGATTGTCCTTTTCCGCTACAGCCTACGAAGGCGATGTTTAGTTTGGAATTTGGTTTTGCGGCGAGCAGCCCGCTAGGCAGGATGGTTAAGCCAGAGGCCAGTGCTGATGTTTGTAGAAAATTTCTACGCGAAAAATGATTCATTTTGATGTTCCTATCATTGTGTGTTTGAAATAATATAAGGGGTCTAGTCTGTTTATTATAACGTATTATTCTGTTTTTTTTTGCATTTTTAAGAAAAGAGTCGCGGTGAAGCCGTCGAGGTGCTTCTTGGGTTGTTGGCATGGCGGCTTTAGGGTTAATAAATTGGGGATGAAAGTGGTTGGGAAAGGCCTGTGTTTGGGGTATGATGTGGGGCATGGATCCAGATGATAAAGTATGTTTATGTTTTGGTGTGTCTCAGCGTAAGATCGTGAATTATTGTAAGCGTGAGAAGCCTGCGGTTGCCAGTTTGATTAGTGAGTGTTTATCTGCGGGGACGGGATGTATGTGGTGTATTCCGTTTATTAAGAAGTTGCATGAGCAGGTGAAGGAGGGGGTTGAGGAGCCGGATTTGGCGGTGTCGCCCGAGGTGTATGCTAAGAGGCGTGCGGCGTATCGGCAGGGGGCTAGTGGTGAGGACCAGGGAGATGCGGGGTGATTATTTGATAGGCTTGGCGGGGATGTGGGATAGGCGGGTTTTGTTTTGTGTCATGTTTTTTATTTGGCGAGGTTAACGGCGTGAAATTGAAGCCTATGGTGGGATTGTGCGGGGGAATTGGTTCGGGCAAGAGCTTTGTGGCGGGCTATTTGGATAGGCGTGGCTGGGGCGTGATTGATTCGGATAAGCTTGCTGGAGAGGTGCTGAGGGGTGTGGATGTGATTGAGGAAATTCGTGCGTGGTGGGGCCATGATATGGTGGGCAGGGATGGGTGTTTAGATCGGAAGGGGCTTGCTGCTCGTATATTTTCGGATGCTGTTGCTCGTCGGCGGCTGGAAGGGTTGGTTCATCCGCGGGTTCATCGGGCTCGTGCGGATTTGCTAGGGATTTATTTGGCAGATTCAGAGGTGGTTGGTGTTGTGGAGGATTGCCCATTGTTGTATGAGCTGGGCCTGGATAAGGGATGCGATTATGTTGTTTTTGTGAGTGCGAGTTTGGCTAATCGGAAGGGGCGTGTGTGTAAAAATCGCGGTTGGGGCGCTGAAGAGTTGATAAATCGGGAAAAAATACAATTAGGGGTTGACATTAAGAGGAAAAAGGCCGACTATATGATTGAAAACGATAGCGATTTGAGTGTTAGTGAGTCTCGGATTGATTTTGTTTTTTCTCAGATTCTTCATCGTTTTGGCCAGAGTTGATTTTATAAGAATCATTCTTTGGACGGGAAACGTTCCAGATGAAAATGTTTAGGGTTTTAGCGGCGTTGTTAAGACTCTTTTTAAGAAAGCTATCGCAATGATAGGTATATTTAAGAATCTTTTTTTGTAATGAATGAGAAGCTTATTGATTTGCGGTTTTTATTACCCTTCGCTCTTGCCGTTCTACGGGAAGACACTCTTACCCACTAATTAGGAGAGCCATCTAATGGCCAAGTCCCCCATTGTTCGCAAGAAGCGTTCGTCCAAGAAATCATCGTCATCTAAATCACAGCATACTGTTTCGGGCAATAAGGCCACGGATAAAGAGCTTGATGCTCGGACGCAAAAACATTTTGATAAAGCTAAGCAAGCTGATCATTCTATTCGTGATTTACAAGTGATGTCTATTGAAGATTTGCATGAATTGGCTAAGAAGGAGGGGGTCAAGGAGTTTGCGGGATTAAACAAACATGACTTGATTTTTCATATCTTGAAATCGACGATCGCTCGCCAGGGGTTGATGTATGGCGAGGGTGTTTTGGAAATTTTGCCGGATGGGTTTGGATTTTTGAGAAGCCCGGAGTATTCTTACTTGGCGTGTCCGGATGATATTTATGTGAGCCCTTCGCAGGTTAGACGTTTTGGTCTTAAGGCGGGTCATGTAATTCAGGGTACGATTCGTCCGCCTAAGGAATCAGAGCGATATTTTGCATTGCTTCGTGTTGATGCGATAAATGGTGGTGCTCCCGATGCGCTTAATGATATTAAGAATTTCGAGGATTTGACGCCCTTGCATCCGCATGATCGTTTTAGTTTGGAGATGCATGATGGTACTCCTAATATCGAGATGCGTATTATGGATTTGGTTACGCCGATTGGTCGCGGCCAACGTGGCTTGATTGTTGCGCCTCCCCGTACGGGTAAGACTGTATTGTTGCAGAAAATTGCCAATGCAATTATTACAAATTATCCAGATGTGCAGGTGATTGTGCTGCTGATTGATGAGCGACCCGAGGAGGTCACCGATTTCAGGAATAATACGCCTGAGAATGTTGAGGTGATTGCTTCAACATTTGACGAGCAGACATCGCGCCACGTGCAGGTTTGTGACATGGTGATTGAGAAGGCTCGTCGTGCGGTGGAGTTTGGTGATCACGTGGTTATTTTGCTGGATTCTATTACGCGTATGGCTCGTGCTTATAATACCGAGATGCCTCATTCGGGTAAGATTTTGACGGGCGGTTTGGATTCTAATGCATTGCAGAAGCCTAAGAAGTTTTTCGGCTCTGCGCGCGCGATTGAAAACGGTGGCAGCTTAACGATTTTGGCTACGGCATTGGTGGATACCGGTTCTAAGATGGATGATATTATCTTTGAGGAGTTTAAGGGGACGGGTAATAGTGAGCTTCATTTGGATCGTCGTTTGGTGGAGAAGCGGATTTACCCTGCGATCGATATTTCGGCATCGGGTACGCGTCGAGAGGAGCTATTGATGCAAGAGAAAGAGCTAGAGCTTGTTTATCGGCTGCGTAAGGTTTTGTCTGACATGAACGTGGTCGATGCGATGGATTTACTCAAGAGTCGGCTTAAGCGAGTTAAGTCTAATGGCGAGTTTTTGATGACGATGAATTTGGACTAATTTACAGAGCTGCAATTAGGATAAGATATTTTAAAACGCCCAGACGCTTAAAAGCGTCTGGGCGTTTTTTTTGTGAATGGCTTAAAGGGCGTTGGGCGGATTGGGTTTTGTGCATTATAAAAAAACCCCGAGATGTATACGGGGTAGGTCTGCTTTTTTGGATGTTGTGAGCACTGGTGGCGTGGTGGGTTATTTGTTTATGAATCGGTGGAGTCGGTCTTGTATGTTGATTTTGCCTTTGAGTGTTTTTTGTATTTTTTGTGTGAGTTGTTTTTTGATGGCGCTGGTGTTGGTAAACATTTGTTTGAATTCTGTGAAGGTAAGTGCTTGATCTTTATCCGCGTCGATGATGTCGAATACTAGGCTGTTGACTTTTCCAGCGAGGGCTTTGATGGGGATTGATTTAAGTTTGCTTATTTGCGGGCTTTGGATTTTGTCGATGGCGTATTGCATGTATTTTTGGTATTCATTTTTGTTGAGTTTAAAGTCGGCGTTTTTGTCTTTTGAGATGAAGCCGATGATGGCTTGTTTGATGGTTGGGCTGGTGATGGCGTTGAGTAGGTGGTTGGGATTTGTTTTTGCGTTGGCGTAGGCATTGGCGACGCGCGAGGCGCTGGGTTGGTCTAGTTGATAGGCTTGCATGAGTGAGGTGGCTGTTTTTTTGAGGTCGAATTTTTCGGTGAACGCGGGGATTATCTTTTTTTCTATTTCTTTGGGGTTGTTGATTTTTTTGCTTGGGGGTGTTTGAGAATCGGTCGTGTTTTTTTGCGTATTGTTTGCGCTTTTTGTTTGCGGTGCGGGTTTGTTGTATTGGTCTGCTTGACCGCAGGAGATGAGGATGAATGTGGCGAGGATGATTGGGGATAAGGTGAAGAATTTGTGCATGATGGTCGTCCTTTGATGATTTGGGGAGATAGGTTTTGTGTTGCTAGTTTATTCTAAAGTGAATTGTTCTTTTTGTAAATAGGGAAACGTTTTGGTAGGGTTAGGGCTGTGTTTTGGTTGAGAAGAGGTATCCTATCCACTCACCCAGTTTTGGCACACTTGGTTGCACTTGAGGGCTGAAACCACCACTAAAAAAAATGCAAGCCTACATCTTCTTCGCTTTAAAACGCACCACATAAGCCCCCCGCCCATCGTGCGTCCGAGGGTTAGGCACTAAAATAAAATCATCAGTAATCACAGGCTTAAGCTCGCCCCCACTAAGAATCTCAACATTTTTAACCCGCCAAGGCAAGTAACCAATCATCGGCCGCCAACCCCGCTGGGCACCATTCATATTGATCGGTTTAAAAGTATCTCCGCCTCGCTTGGGAATAATCTTAAAAGTATAAATCCCGTCTTTTTCCGTCAAATGCTGATCATAAGCATTAGGGCGCTTGGCCATCCTCGCAGACCACGCCGGGTCCCCATAAAACGCCAACACGTCCCGATCATGCACAAGCCCCACGCCATCCATTCGCTTCAAACCCGCCGCCTTGGCTTTATCTCCTGCACGACAGGGAATGCTCATTCTCCCCAACGGCACCTTTTTACGCGCCAACTCAGGGAAATAAGCCAACAAACGATACATCAATGCATGCTCGCTGGCATGAAAACCTTCTGCAAAAGTATATTTGCCAGGCTGTTCCACAAAATAATCCAAACAACCCCAACCCGAATAACCATACCAAGTCGGCACCGTATAACCCAACATCTGCTTCACCCCCGCGCTCTTCATCCACGCCAACGCAATAGCTTCACTCGAGTCAACATGCCCGATCAAGCAATTGCCAATAGGCATATAAATCTTAGCGTTTGGAGAATTGATATTAAAAATACGTTGCTTGGTATCAATCCCATAAAGCTGCCCCTTTTTAGATTTAAAAAAACCGCTCTTAAAACGAAAACCAATCTGCCAGCCCCGCTCGGTACCATGCCCCGATGCGATAAACAGATCAGGTTTATACACATTCAACGAATCCACCAGCCCTTTCGTCGTATCCGTCGCCACCTTAGACCGAATCACCCGCCCCGAGGATTGCTTCTCCACTTTTAAATTTTTCTTAAGCTCATCATACCAAACCCCCTGCTCAACCATCTCCGCTGCAAACTCCGTCCCCGATGCAACTTTCCCAATCACCAGCGGCTTAGATGTTTTTGCAATCGACAACGCACTACCCGCATCATAACCCGTTAAAATGCCCCAAAGCGTATCACAATAAGCATCCGCATCATATCGGCGCGTCAAACGATGCACCTCAGCCACAAATTCACGCGTAGTCTCTTCCTGCTTAGCAACAAAACAAGTGTACTTAGGATGCAACTTTTGCAGCCTAGGTAAAACTTCCTCAATCCCCTTCCGATAAATCAAAACCTCAACCCCCATCTCCTGGTATTTACCCTCCAACGCCTCAACCACTGCCCGCCAACCCTGCTGACTGTGCGTTTTTTTCGAAACCACAATCGCATAAGCCTTGCCCCCCGCCATCGCCCGAGCCTGGTGCCCTGTGGAAAATGCACCGGTAATAAAGAAAGTAATCACCACTATTATTTTTCTAAACATCTGATTTCCTATCATTCAAATCTGATAAATCCTGTTAACATAGAGAATAATATCGCTAATCCCACAGACTAAGCAATCCTCTACTTGCTATTGTAGCACACGGCCAAACTGTGAATAAAAATGCATTTTATTTAAAGTATTGACGCACCGGATATTTCCATATATGGTAGTAAGCATCACCGGTTCGCCCTATATAGTGGCGAGTTAACAGGGAAATCAGTGAAAAACTGATACTGCCCCGCAGCGGTAATTGGGAACGAAAGTTGCATCAAAAGCACTGTTGGCCATCAAAATCCAACGGGAAGCAGCAATCAGTAGATAGGCAGAAAACAATCTCCGCCAACGCCCAAAAGTCCGAAGACCTGCCTGTGATTAACGCCTTAAAATGCGTTAGATGGTAAGCCTTCTAGGGAAAGGCCACATCAAAAGCCACACGCGATCTGTTCCTCGAACAAGTCCTCTGTGTCTCAGATGCTTTCCCACCACAGGCCCCCCAGGCCAAAGCCTACCATCACACAATTTTTTAGGTGCAACACACAGTTAATGCATCGCGTCATCTCATTTCGATCTGACCATGATCTAACGTAAATGATGATTATGAAAAAACATAACCTCAGCCGCTATTAATGCGCACATATAAAAGGAAACCACCATGCCAGAAAACCAAACCCTAGCAATCAACACCGTCATCACCATACAAAAACGCGACAACCGCATCGTCAATTTTGACATGATCTATATCCAAAAAGCAGTCACCGCTGCGTTTAATTCCACAGGCGCACAGGTCGCCCAAGCCCAATTCAAAACGGACACACTTCAGCCAATCCTCAGCCTCATCCTCAATCAAATCAAACACCGAGCCACACCCAACCAACCCATCGACGTCGAAACCATTCAAGACCTCGTCGAAAATGCCCTCATGAAATTAGGCCATTATGAAATCGCCAAGCGCTACATCGTCTACCGCGAAGAAAGATCCAAAGCCAGAAGCCTACGAGGCGAAAGCAACGCACAATCAAAAATAAAAATGAAAAAAGCAGATGGCACACTCACACCCATCGACACACACCAAATCAAACAAGCATTCTACGCCGCGTCACAAAGCCTAGACAATATCCAAACACAAGAAATCATCAACGAATTATTCCAATCACTATTCAACGGCATCACGCAACAACAAATCGACACCGCCATGATCATGGTCTCACGCGCCAGAATCGAAAAAGAATACAACCACAGCATCATCGCTTCAAGGCTGCTACTCAACCAAATATATCAGCAAGCCATCTCAACCAAAGCAAGCGACCCCAACTTCAAACAAACCTACAAAAACGCATTCAAACAAAACATCGCCCAAGGCGTGGAGCACCAAAGATATAGCCCCCTCCTCCTCAAGTTCGATTTCGATAAAATCAAAGAAGCACTCATCCCCCAACGCGATCACGACTTCGAATACCTCGGCCTGCAAACCATTTACGACCGCTATCTCATCCACATCGATCAACGCCGCATCGAGACACCCCAATATTTCTGGATGCGCGTCGCCATGGGCCTAGCACTCAATGAGGACCAAAAAGAAGAAAAAGCAATCCAGTTCTATCACGTCCTCAGCCAATTCCATTTCGTCTCGGCCACTCCCACACTCTTCAATGCAGGCACCTGCCACCCACAGCTCAGCTCCTGCTATCTCTCCACCGTCGAAGACGATCTCGCACACATCTTCAAAGTCATCGCAGACAACGCCGCACTCTCCAAATGGGCCGGCGGTCTAGGAAATGACTGGACAAACATCAGAGCCACAGGCGCACACATCAAAGGAACCAACGGCAAAAGCCAAGGCGTCATACCCTTCCTCAAAATCGTAAGCGACACCGCACTGGCGGTCAATCAAGGAGGAAAACGCAAAGGCGCCGTCTGCTCATACCTCGAAATCTGGCACTACGACATCCAAGAATTTGTAGACCTACGCAAAAACACAGGCGATGAACGCAGAAGAACACACGATATGCACACCGCAACATGGGTCCCCGACCTCTTCATCAAACGCGTCAAAGCCAATCAAACATGGACACTCTTTTCACCCGAAGAAGTCCCCGAGCTACACGACCTTTACGCACAAGACTTCGACGAAAAATACCAATACTACGAAAAACAAGCCGCCCAAGGAAAAATCAAATTATTCAAAGAAATCAACGCAGTAGACCTTTGGCGAAAAATGCTCTCCATGCTCTTCGAAACAGGCCACCCCTGGATCACATTCAAAGACCCCTCAAACCTCCGATCACCACAATCACACGTCGGAACCATCCACAACTCAAACCTCTGCACAGAAATCTTACTCAACACATCAAAAGAAGAAACCGCAGTCTGCAACCTCGGTTCCATCAACCTCAAAGCCCACACCACGCCAGCAGGACTCGACCGCGAAAAAGTCAAAACAACAATCAAAACCGCAATGCGTATGCTCGACAACGTCATCGACATCAACTTCTACCCCACACCCGAAGCCAAAAACGCAAACACAAAACATCGACCCATCGGCCTAGGCATCATGGGATTCCAAGAAGCCCTCTATATCCAAAACTTATCCTACGAATCACAACAAGCCATCCACTTCGCCGACACATCCACCGAATTTATAAGCTACTGCGCCATCCAAGCATCCTCACAACTCGCCGCAGAAAGATCACCATACGCTACATTCCAAGGCTCAAAGTGGTCACAAGGCTTACTACCCATCGACACACTCCAAGCACTCGTTGCCTACCGCGGTGAAGATATCGACGTCGACCTAAGCCAAACCCTAGACTGGGAAACACTACGCAAACAAGTCGTCAAACAAGGCATGAGAAACTCAAACGTACTAGCCATCGCACCCACCGCAACCATCTCAAATATCTCAGGCTGCACACAATCCATCGAACCCACATACAGAAACCTCTACGTCAAAAGCAACCTCTCAGGTGACTTTACCATCGTCAACAAATATCTCATCGCCGATCTAAAAAAACATAATCTCTGGGATGAAGAAATGATCGACGATTTAAAATATTACGATGGCTCATTACAAGAAATAGACCGCATCCCACAAAGCCTCAAAGACATCTACAAAACAGCCTTCGAAATCGATATCGACTGCCTCATCCAAGCCAACTCCAGAAGACAAAAATGGATCGACATGGGCATCTCCATGAATATTTACATTGACGTCCCCTCCGGAAAACGTCTCAACGAAATGTACCTCAACGCATGGATGAAAGGCTTAAAAACAACCTACTACCTACGATCCGTAGCAGCCACACAAGTAGAAAAATCAAACATAGACCTCAACAAACGAAGCATGCAACCACGATGGATGAAAAGCACTTCAGCAACATCACAAATCACCACCATCCCATCAGAAATCGACAACGCATTAGAAGGCTTAACGCCCGCACAAAATGCATGCGCCATCGACAATCCCGACTGCGAATCCTGTCAATAATAACACCACCATCACCCACAACCACAACCACAAAACGACTAACCCATAAAGGACAAAACCATGTCTTGCTGCGACACCAACCCCTCACAAAAACACGACCTAAGCAAACCCATCAACCCAGAAAACAAACGACTCATCAACTGCCAAGCCGTTGACGTCAACCAACTATGCCCCATCAAATATCAATGGGCATGGGAGCACTACATCAACGGCTGTGCCAATCACTGGATGCCCACCGAAGTAAGCATGCAAAAAGATATCCAACAATGGCAATCAGACCTCTTCTCCGAAGATGAAAAACGCCTAGTCCTTAGAAATCTAGGATTCTTCAGCACCGGCGAATCCCTCGTCGCCAATAACATCATCCTCGCCATCTACAAACACGTCACCAACCCCGAAGCCAGGCAATACCTACTGCGCCAAGCTTTTGAAGAAGCAATCCACACACACACATTCCAATACATCACCGAATCGCTCAGCCTAGATCAGCGCGCCGTCTTTAACATGTACCACGAAGTAGACTCCATCAAAGGCAAAGACGATTTCGTCATGTCACTCACCAAAGAAGTCATGCAAGACAACTTCAACACAAACACATTGCAAGGCAAGCAAGACTTCATCAAAAACCTCATCGGATTTTATGTCATCATGGAAGGCATCTTTTTCTATTCAGGGTTCGTCATGATTCTAAGCCTACATAGACAGAACAAAATGATCGGCATCGGTGAACAATTTCAATATATTCTCAGAGACGAAACCATACACCTAAACTTTGGCATCGACCTCATCAACACCATCAAAGCCGAAAATCCAGAAATCTGGACACAACAATTCCAACAACAAATCATCGACCTCATCAAGCAAGCCGTCCAATACGAAGTGCAATACGCAGCCGATTGCCTACCCAACGGCGTCCTCGGCCTCAACCGCGATCTCTTCAAACAATACGTCCAATTCATCGCAAACCGCAGGCTACAACGCATCGGACTCCCCGAACAATACCCCAACCAACAAAACCCATTCCCATGGATGAGCGAAACCATCGACCTAGCCAAAGAAAAAAACTTCTTCGAAACACGCGTCACCGAATACCAAAACGCTGGCAACCTCGAATGGTAAAGCAAACCCCTTGAATTCTCATTTCAAATGACAGCTTCCTTTGACAGGCAGATCAACCAACCCCACTAAGCCCTTAACACCGATTAACCCCTCCCGATCTGCCCGTCAAAGCTTAGCCCATCCTAACCCCATCCCGCACATCACTCCCCCACAAAAAAACAAACGCCACTATAAATTAAAACCCCAAATCACATCAAACAAATCCCCACCCGCCACAATCCCCACAAGCAAAATAATAACAAACAAAATCCCAAAAAGTAACAGCAACTCTTTTTTCTTCTTATCAACCATCTTATTTTTTCCGTATCCCCACAGCAATCAAATATTGGCACATCGGTAAAAAACCCGTATGCACCACCTCGTCATTAGCCCCAAAAAGTAAAACCTGCGTAAAAACTTCCAACATCTCCGACCGCAAACGCTCCGCATCATACAAGTTGATATGACCCGCATTGGTCACCTCAGAGGCATACTTCGCAGCAGTCAAATTCGGCGTACCTACCACACCAATCCCATAAGGCCCCAAACAATCAGCCATCCCACGAAAAAAACGACCCGCATGGCAACCCTCAATATGCTCAATCACATCAAAATTAACAACACCATCAAAAGACCCCGATGAAAAATCTAAAAAATCATCACAACCAAATGCAATATTAGGCCCATCCCAATTCCCCCGCGCAGTCGCAATCAAATCCTCATCAAAATCAATACCATGACTCCCACCACATTCCTTAGCAAGCATCCAAGTCCCAAGCCCCTCACCGCAACCCACATCAAGCACCGATTTATCCCGACCAATCAGCTTACACGCAAATTTATAATAACTCATCGTATACAAAACACGCCTAGGCGTATGACGCATCTGATAAGTATGCAGCGAACCCAAACTCACAGGCTTAGCATGCTCCATCATCAAACGCACCGGCTCCCACTTAGAATCACACTCCTCAAGGCTCATCCCACACCCCCAGCAACCCCGCGCTTATTACAAGCAAGGCATATCAAATAATGACACATCGGACTAAAACCCGTATGCACCACCTCGTCATTGATACCGAACAAAAACACATTATGAAAAACACGCTCAAGACCCGCCACCAAACGCTCCCCCGTGAACAAATTTACATGCCCAGCTTTACTCATCTCAGAAGCATAAACATCAGCCGTTATATTCGGCGTACCCACCACCGCAAAACCCACACCCGTCGTATTCCTCGCAATCGTATCAAAATACCCCGCCTCCGCCCGAGGCTCAATATGCTCACACACATCCAAACTAATCACACCATCAAACTCCCCGTACGACTTACCCAAAAAGTCATCATACAAAAAACAATGCTTCTCATCGCCCCAATTCACTTGCGCACTAGCAATCGCTGACTCATCCAAATCAACACCCAAATATTCATCCGCCCCCTCCGCCAAAATCGGCACACCAATCCCGTCCGAACATCCAAGCTCCAGCACCCGCCCACCAGCACACGCCATCTTCGCCGCAAATTTATAACGCGACAACACAAATGCCAACCGCTTAGGATCCGCTCGCAAATTAAAAGACCAATGCTTGCCCAATGCCATCCGCCCCGAGCCGATTAGCCCCTTCACCGATGCCCATTGCTTAGCCTCTACACTCTCTTGGTTAATCTCTGAATCCATGCCTTAACACGCCCGATACTGATGTACATAAAACTTGTGACCACACCAACCATACTCCCCACCATCGCTCCATTTAATCTGATATTTCGCCACCATTTCCTCCCAAGCTTTCCGCTCGCCAAATTCGGGATTCGCACGATTACAATTCCAATCATCAAAAAATATCGCCGCCCCCTCACTAACCATCCCATGCTCAAACGCATAATCCAGCACATCAATCGTCGATTGATAAAGATCGCAATCAATATGCATCAATGCAAATTTTGTCCCCGCCGCAATCTTAGGCATCGTCTCCGAAAACCAACCATCATAAATCTCCACACGATCCCGAGAAACAAACTGCGTGCAAATCGCCGCCAGCTGATCAACCGACACACCACGACAACTGCCCTCCCGCCACACCCCCGCCTTCACATGAGGCGAATCCACATCCACCCGCGTGTTCGTATCTGGAAATCCCTTAAAACTATCAAACAAATGCAAACGCTTCTGCACCGAACCATAAACATCCAAATCCAACAACCCTTTACTCAAAATACGAGCCGTCATCCCAGACATCGTACCAAACTCCGCAATATCCCCCTCAACATCAGCCCCCGTCGTATAATGAACACCCAAATAAAGCTTCTTAAAAACCTCAAGCAAATGCTCTTGTATCCCATGAAAATGAAGCTGAATAGATTGTGACGCCGCCGCTTGAGTCATCGCAAAGCTCTCCTAAAATACAAACAAAAAAACAAAATATAATTCATTACCTTACTATCGGACAAACAAGGACAAATAGATTAAATCTGTTAAAATAAACAAACACAAACAACAACGCAAGAAAAAATAACCCCACAAAATCATCCCAAACAACAACCCGAAAGAACACCCAAAATGACAAAACGCATCCTCGTACTAGGCGCCAATTCATTCTCCGGACAAGACTTCATCGACCTACTGCTAGACCAAAACGCCTATAAAATACTAGGCATCAGCAGAAGCCCACAAAGAAGCAAAACCTATCTAAGTTATAAACGCGGGAAAAACCTAGCCAATTACACCTACGTCCAAGCAGACCTCAACAACCACATGCCACAAATCTTAGAAAAAATAGATACCTTCAAACCACAATACATCATCAACTTCGCCGCCCAATCCGAAGTCGCGCCAAGCTGGGAAAATCCCCACCATTGGTTCAACACCAACACCGTCGCATTAGCAAAACTCGTCAACCACCTCCGCCAAGTCGATTACCTCCAACGATACCTACACGTCAGCTCACCCGAAGTCTACGGCAACTGCATCGGAAACATCACCGAACAAAGCCCACTCAATCCATCAACACCATACGCCGCAAGCAAAGCCGCAGCAGACATGCTACTGCAAACATACCACAAACAATTCAAATTCCCACTACTCACCGTACGCGCCACAAACGTCTACGGCCCCGGACAACAACTCTTCAAAATCATCCCCAGATCAATCATATACATCAAGCTAAACAAAACAATACAACTCCACGCCGGCGGACACGCCATCAAATCATACATACACATCAGAGACATTTCCCAAGGACAACTCAACATCCTAGAAAAAGGAGACATCGGACAATCCTACCACCTCTCGCCAACACAAGGCATCTCCATCAAAGACCTCGTACAAAATATCTGCAATATCACAAACGCAAACTTCAACACCGTAACACAAACCATAGACCAAAGACCAGGACAAGACGCAGCCTACATCATCGACTCAACCAAAGCCAGAGAAAAATTCAACTGGAAACCGCAAATCTCCATCACACAAGGACTCAACCAAGTCTCCCAATGGATAGAAACCTATTGGAAAGACATACAAAAACAACCCCTAGCCTACATACACAAACCTTAAAATTTAAGCACCCAAAAAATCAGCCCGCCGCACCGCTTGGCAAAACGCCGCTATCTTCTGAGCATCTTTAACCCCACGCAATGATTCCACGCCCGAAGAAACATCCACACCAAACGGCCTAACCTCAGCAATAGCATCACCCACATTACCCGCATCCAAACCACCAGCCAAAATCAAAGGACGGCACCCTTCAAAAAGACCCTCCTCAACCAAACCCGCCAAACCCGACCAATCAAAACCCTCACCCAAACCACCACCACCAGGACCATCAACCAAAATCCCCTTTAAACCAGGCAAGCCCCCAGACCACCCCAAAACATCCTCACGCAAACGCTCCACACCCGCAAATCCCAATGCCTTAATCACACGCAAACCACCCAATTCCCCCATAATCCCAGGCCTCTCCCCACCATGCAACTGCACCGAACCCAAACCCACTTCCTCACAAATCCCTAAAATATCACTCCCCGACTCATCCACAAAAAGACCCACCGCCTCCACAAAACTAGGCAACCTCTCACAGATCAACCGCGCCATCCCAACATCAACAAAGCGAGGCGAACCCTCCACAAAAACAAGCCCAATACTATCCGCACCGCAACCCACCGCAGCATCAGCACAAGCCACATCACTAATACCACATATCTTAATTCGTGTCCGACCTGCCATCTTAATGCACTCCAAATAAACCCACCAAAATCATCAAACCTCCACCCGCTCCAACTTCGCATACTGCAAAATCAGCGTCTTCTTCCCATGCGTATTAAACCCCACAACCGCCCGCGTCTGCGCACCCATCGCACCCACAGACACCACACGGCCCAAGCCAAATTTAGGATGTCTCACCAAGCAACCCACCGGATACGCCCCCACACAATCCCGCGCCTCCGCCCTCATCTGGCTCGCCTTGCTAAAGCGCCTATCAATCGCAGCATCAGACTCATTCCAATGCGAAAAATCTTGCTTAACCACACTCTCAGCGGGAAGCTCATCCAAGAAGCGGCTAGGCACCGTCGGCATACTCTGACCAAAAACAGTGCGCAACCGCGCATGATTTAATCTCAAATAACGCCTCGCCCGCGTAATCCCCACAAACATCAATCGGCGTTCCTCCTCCATCTCACCGCGGCTCATCTCTGCACGCTTATGAGGCAACAAACCATCCTCAACACCCACCATACCCACAGCATCAAACTCCAGCCCCTTCGATGCATGCAACGTCATCAACGTCACCAAACCACCACTGCTCTCAACCCCATCCACATCAGACATCAACGCAATACGCTCCAGAAAAAGCTCAAGCTTCTGACAAATAGACAACACTTCACCCTCACCACCAAGACCCACACCATCAAAAG
>CAZSSX010000028.1:0-16158 GCA_964609545.1 uncultured Phycisphaeraceae bacterium
TGCCATCTGGGCTGACGGAATAGGCTTTCATTTTTTCGCCGAATTGCAATCTGGGGTCAAGCTGTTCGATGAGGTGGGAGCCAAATTTTACGCACATCAAGGCGTCGCCTTGGAGGTAGGTATAGCCACTGCCATCGGGTAGGAATTGGACGTTGCGCTCGGCTTGTCGTGTTTTGGTGAGGCGTTGGAGGTGGCGGGTTTCGATATCTAGGAGGAAGATGTCTCCCATTGAGAGGAAGATCATTTTGTTGGCGACGGGTGACCAGACGTAGGATTGTATGCCGTAGTATTTTGGTCCTCTGGAAGTGTAGTCTGTTTTGGAGACGTAGTTTTGTCTGCGTTTTTTGCCTTTGATGGTTCGGGGTGCGTATCGTTGTCGTAGGTTGGCGACGGCTCTTGCTGATTTTTGAAATTTGGCCATCATGGCCACGGATGTTAGGCGGGTGGCGGTTCCTTTGTGTGCATCGTAGAGATAGATATCTACGCCGTGCCTGCGTTCTGGGTAGGGTCTGTAGAGGTAGGCTGCGTATTTGCCATCAAAAGAGAATTTGGGGCTGGTGGCTCGGGGTCCGAAGGGGATGCGTTTTCCGAAAAACTTTTGTAGTGACACCTTTTCGGGATGGTAACCTGGCATGGTGAAGGGTTTTGCTGTGGCGTGGGTTGTGGTTAGCGCGGCGATGAGTAAGAAAGCGCTGATGTACTGGGTCCAAGATTTAAAAGTCACCATTGCGGGCTCCTGAGGGGAAGATTGGTCTGATTTTGATGATCGGTGGATTTTATTTCCAACGATTGTGCTGGGCTTATTTATTTAAGCTTAGGCGTTACCCTTATTAACGCGAAGCCGACCGGTTTTATTCATTATCGGAGTAATTGGATCAATTCCTCGCAGAAAACAGGGATTGGTGTCTAGTTGATGATTATTTTGCCATGCTCAAAGGATTTTGCGGTCTTTTTGAGGCGTTGGCGTATCGAGATTCACAGCGATGGTGCGAGGAGATTACTTTTAGAATGATTCATCTATTTCGTAGATATCCATATCATTTTCGGGAGGCAGAGGGGCGGGGTCTTGCTCTATGGGTTTTGCCAATTGCTGGCCCATGGTGTCGGCGGATTCGGGAATATCTTCGATATTGGTGGCCAGGGCGATTGTGAATTTTGCGCCTTTGCCGCCGTTTGAATCGACGGAGACGCTTCCGCCATGCTCTTTTGCTACTTTTTGTGTGACGACTAGGCCTAGCCCTGTGCCTTTGTATCCTTTTGTGGAATGGAAAGGTTGGAAGAGAAGTTTCATGTTTTGTTCTGATATGCCCGAGCCGTTGTCGAGGACATGGATGTATAGGCGGTGTTTGACTGCGTCGTATTCGGTGCGTAATGTTACCACGCCAAACTCGGGTTCTACTGCGTCTAGTGCGTTGTTTAAGAGGTTTAAAACTGCTTGATGGATTCCGCTTGCGTCGATGGGGATGGGCGGTTGGTCTAAGTCGAATTCTGTTAAAAGGGCTACTTTTTTCATTTCGAATTGTTTTTCAACGAGGCTTACGATTTCTTCGAGCAATGCTGGGATGTTGCACATTTCTAGATCTGGCCTACGGCGTTTGGAGAATGCGAGCATGTTCATGGTGAGTGCGAAGATGCGGTCTAGGTTTCGGGATACGATTTTCCATCCGCCGCCTATGACTTTCATGCTGTCTTTTTTGATTCCTAGCTCTACGAGTTCTGCGCCGCCTCGCATGCCTTGCAAGATGTTGCGTATGGAATGTGTGAGGGAAGCGACGGTTTGTCCTACTGCGGCTAGGCGTTCATCTTGTAACTGTTTGGCGTAGAGTCTTGCGTTTGCAAGGGCTAATCCTGCGTGTACACCGATGGCGGTGAGTAGCTGTAGTTGATCTTGTGTGAATGTATAGTTTAGGATTTGGCTATCGACGTGGATCACGCCGAAAATATTATTTTTATATTTTAGGGGTACGCAGATGGCTGAGCGGATGCCGTATTCTTGTACGGAATCTCCTGATTCGAATCTGGCATCGGTCATTGCGTTGGAGGATAGGACGCCTTCTGCTTTTCTGATAACGTGATGAATGATTGTGCGGCTGACGGTGATGGGCTGCTTTTGGTCGCTATCTTCGGGGTCGAAGCGGTGTCGGATGACCACGGGGTCTGGTGCGCTTTGGACGTCTTCTTGGAGCATAATAAAGCCTCGGTCGGCGTTGAAGTATGCGAAGATGAGGTCCATGATTTTTTCTAGTAGGTCTTGTTGATCGACGACTGATGCGATGAGTTGTGTTAATTCATAGATGACTTTGAGCTGCGTTGAGGCGGCTTGGGTGGGGTCGGATACGGCCATGATCATGGAGTCATCGGAGGATGCTTGGGTATGTTCGAAGACGGCGTCGATCATGGCATCATCGACGAGGTGGACGCCTTGACGATTTAGGGAGATGAGTTCTTGTCCGTATAAGAATACGCTGTTGCCTGTGCGTATTTGGTCTCCGTCGTTGAGCTTGGTCATTTGTCCGATGCGGAAGCCGTTGAGGAATGTGCCGTTTGAGGATCGTAAATCGCGTAGGTACCAGTCGCCATCATCGGGTGTTAGTTCGCAGTGCCTTCTTGAGATGGTTTTATCTGAGAGTGGTATGGCTTCGCTGGATCTGCCGATGAGTTGGGGTTCGGAATCGGGTAATTCAAATCGCTTGCCTTTGTCTGGGCCTTGCAAAACGGTGAGTATTAGCACGCGACATTTCCTTTTTTAGTGGATCTGTTTTGGGGGTTATGGGGGTTATGGGGGATGTGTTTTATTTGATTTTTTATTTGATGTTTAGTTTTGTTTTCCAATGTTTTAGTTGGGCATGGAATCCGCTGGTTCCGGCATTGCCTGCTGATTGGTATCGTTTCACTACATTTTCGGCTTTGAGCCATTGGTAGATTTCCTGATCGCAAACGGGCATTGCGTTGGCGTCTTGGCATGCTTGGTTAAAATCATCGACCGATAGTAAGGACAACTCCAGAAGATTTTTGTCTTCGCATTGTCTGACGAGTGCGCCTACGATTTGATGGGAAGTTCTGAAGGGCACTTGTTTGGAGACTAGGTATTCGGCTAATGATGTTGCGTCTAGGAATCCTTGGTTTAGTCCTTGAGCTATTTTTTCTCCATTAAATTTTACGGTGCTGACGATGCGCGCGGCCATATCCAAGCAGTCCGAGACGATATCAAAGGCTGCGAATAGATGCCTTTTGTCTTCTTGCATATCTCTGTTGTAGCCGATGGTGATTCCTTTGCACATGGTGAGTGCTGCGATGAGATTGCCGTATACGTTTCCGGTTCTACCTCGGATGAGTTCGAGCATATCGGGGTTTCTTTTTTGAGGCATCATGGATGAGCCTGTGGTGTAGCGGTCATCTATTTTGAGATAGCTAAATTCTGTGGATGCGTAAATAATCCATTGCTCTGCCCAGCGTGAGAGTGTCATGGCAGTCATGGCCAATGCGTAGATCATGTCGATGGCAGCGTCGCGTGAAGCTGTTGAATCTATGGCGTTGGTAGTTGGTTGGCCAAGGTTTAGGAGGGATGCGGTGTATTGGCGGTCTATGGGTAGGCTTGATCCGGCGATGGCGCCTGCGCCGATGGGGTTTAATTGGTTGATTGCATTTAAGGCATCTAAGCGATTGGCGCAGCGGTCAAAGGCTGCCAGCCACGCTGTTAATTCTCCGCCTAGGACGATGGGTTGAGCCCTTTGTAGGTGGGTAAAAGAGGGCATGACGATGTGTCCGGAATGCTCTGCTAGGCCTACAAAAGCGTGGGCCAATGTTGTGAATTTTTTGCTGAGTTCTTGGCTGACATCTTTGATCCAGAGTTTCAGGTCTAGGGCGACTTGGTCGTTGCGCGATCTGCCTGTGTGTAGCTTGCGGCCTGGGTCTCCGATTTTTTTGATGAGGGCTGCTTCGATGCACATGTGCACGTCTTCCAGCTCGACGATCCATCCTGGCCACGCGGCGCCTTGCGATGCGATTTCTTGTTGTATCTGGTTGAGCCCGTGGGTAATGGTTTCTAGTTCTGAATTTGAGATAATTTTTTGTTTGGCTAACATGGTCGCGTGGGCGATGGAGCCTTGGATGTCATGATAATACATGCGCTGATCGTAAGAGATTGACTCTACAAAACGGGCGGCAAGGGAGTCAGTTTCGGAGCCGGCGCCCGATTTGGCGTGCTCCCACGGCTTGGCGTTATTTGGGTTGCTCATAGGGTTATATTAGCGTATTGTTGATTCAAAGACGAATGGATGGCTTCTATACACAATGTTAGAATTTATCGCTGTTTATTGCACTTTTTTTTATGGGGGATGTGTTAGCTATTTGGCTGGGTGGTGTGCATTGCGGGAAATGATGGCTGGGTTGATGGTACGTGTTCTGTTTGAGGTTTGGCTTGGGATAAAAAAAAAGATGCTGGGGCTAGGAGCATCTTTTTTTGTTTTTGTTTTTGTTTTTGTTTTTGTTCCAAGATTACTTGGCGGGTTTTTTATAGAACGGTAGGCTGACGATTTGGCCGCTGGCGATGACTCGCTGGTTTTTCTTTATTTCTACGACTGCGCCTAGATTGGTTGCTTGGATGTTTAGGATGGCCATGGCGATGGGATAGCCTAGGGTTGGTGAGATGCAGGCGCTTGTGATTTGGCCTACGTTGTTTCCTTCGAAGGATACGTCCATGCCTTGTCGTGCGGTGCGTTTGCCTTGGAGTTTGATGCCTACGAGTTTTCGGGTTAGGCCTTGGCTTTTTATTTTTTTTAATTGCTCTTGGCCTATGAAGCTGATGGCATCGGGGTCTTGATCTTTATCTAGGCTGACTGCAAAGCCAAGGCCTACGGTGAGGGGGTCGATGTCTTCTGCTAGTTCGTGGCCATATAGGGGCATTGCTGCTTCTAGGCGTAGTGAGTCTCTTGCGCCTAGGCCGCTGGGCTTGATGGCTTGGCCTTCTTTTCCTGCAGAGTGTAGCATCATTTCTATTGCTTTTTCGGCCATCGAAGCGTTTAGGATGACTTCGACGCCGTCTTCGCCTGTGTATCCGGTGCGGCTAATGGTCATGTGTAGATTGAGTAATTGCTTTTCGCAAAAGGTGTAGCGTTTTAATGCGACAATTTCTGAGGAGAAGTTTGAGATCATTTGCATGACCTTGGGGCCTTGGATGGCTACCATGGCGGTCTCTTGGGTGACATCGTCGATGGCCACTGGGTAGGCTGTTTCTTCTTGGACGGCGGCGATGTGTTTTAGTATTTTTTCTCGGTTGGATGCATTGACGACGAGCATCCAATGTTCTGGGTATTTGTAGATGAGTACATCGTCTAGGACGCCGCCTTGGTGGTTACAGATTAGGGTGTATCTACAGGTGTTGGGCTTCATATCGCTTACGCGCCTGGTGAGGAGTCTTTCTAGGAATTTCCGAGCGCCTACGCCTTTGAGATTGATCCGGGCCATATGTGAGACGTCAAATAGTCCGCCTTGTTGGCGTACTTGGGTGTGTTCTTGGATGATCGATCCGAAATGGATGGGCATTTCCCAGCCTGCAAAATCTACAAACTTCCCGCCTTGCCGTAATGAATAATCATAAAAAGGTGTACGTTTCAATGCTGAATCCTATCTTGATGTTAACCAATTATTAGTTTTAATCTACTGCCAGCATCATAGGCTATCGCACTCGTCAAAGTCTGTCCAATTTGCTGACGGTAAAGGGCTTGATCTGTGGGTGTGTTTGAGGTTGGCGGGGTATTGGTTGCTTTCAATTTTTTCTCAGATTGATGGTATTTGTCTTTTACTTTTTTTGCTGAATCCTTTTTTTAATGTCATATTATAGGGTTTAAGATTGACCGCAGTGTTTTTTTTCCTACAATGAAACGACTTTGTTTTTTTAACAGGCCAATATCACGAGGTTTACCGCGATAAAGCATCGGATCAAAGGATCATCGCAACGCGAGAAGCTTGGTTAGCTGGTAGGCAAAGACATTGGCGATTTTTAGCAAGTGCTGCTAAATTCAAACTCCCTACGACAAAAAAGCAAAAAACTTTTAACTATTTCATTGATGCCCAGCGCGGGCATCAAGCCCATACGTTCCAACTTGTCACGCGAAGGAATCTTGCAAGATGGCAAAGAAGAAAACAAGTAAAAAAGCAGTCACTCCCAAAAAATCAAAAATGATCTACTATTTTGGCCAGAGTAAAAATGATGGCAAAAAAGTATCTAAGGATCTACTAGGCGGTAAAGGTTTAAACCTCGCTGGTATGATTAACATTGGGCTGCCTGTGCCTCCTGGCTTTACCATCACCACGCAAGTTTGCTCTGATTATTACGCATCTGGCAAGAAGCTTCCTGCGGGTCTTTTGGATGAGGTGAAGAAATCCATTAAAACCTTAGAAAAAGAGTTGGGCAAAAAATTTGGCGATGCTAAAAAGCCATTGCTTGTTTCGGTTCGGTCGGGCGCTGCGGTTTCGATGCCTGGTATGATGAACACGATCCTTAACCTTGGGCTGAACGATACTTCGGTTGTGGGTTTGGCCAATGCGACGGGTAACGAACGTTTTGCTTATGATGCGTATCGTCGTCTGCTTAATATGTATGGCGATGTGGTGATGGAAATTGATCACCATCACTACGAAACAGCTTTTGATATTATCAAGAAGAAATATAAAGCTAAAGAAGATAATGATGTTCCGACGCAGGGACTTATTGAATTGTGCAAGGCTTACAAAGCGCTCTTTAAAAAGCACACGGGTAAGGCTTTCCCGCAAGACCCGATTCAGCAATTGGAATTGGCTATCCAAGCGGTATTTGCAAGCTGGAACCAAAGCAGAGCGATCCGTTATCGTCAAGTTGAAAATATCACGGGGCTGCTGGGGACGGCGGTGAATGTGCAGTCGATGGTTTATGGAAACATGGGCGATACCTCGGGTACGGGTGTGGCATTTACACGTAATCCCTCAACGGGCGAAAATAAATTTTACGGCGAATTTCTTGTCAACGCGCAAGGTGAAGACGTTGTTGCGGGCATCCGTACGCCACAGCCGGTTTCGGAGATGCCTAAGTGGAACAAAGCCATTTTTAAACAACTGATCGACATTAAGAAAACGCTTGAAGATCATTACAAAGACGTCCAAGATATCGAATTTACTATCGAGGATGGCAAGCTTTATATGTTACAAACACGTGCCGGCAAACGGACGGGCGCGGCAGCAGTTAAAATCGCTTGCGATATGGTTAAAGAAAAACTGATCACCGAAAAGGAAGCGGTCGTTCGCATTCCGGCCAACGACTTGACTCAGTTGCTTTTGCCTAGCTTTGACCCTGCTGCGAAGAAGAAAACAAAAGTACTGACGGTGGGTTTGCCGGCATCGCCTGGCGCTTCTGTGGGGACGCTTGCTTTCTCTGCTGACGAAGCGGTGGACCGTACGCTGGCTGGAGAAACTGTTTTGCTTGTGCGTAAAGAAACAAGCCCTGAGGATATCGATGGGATGCACTCTGCTGCGGGAATTTTGACTTCAACGGGTGGGATGACTTCACACGCTGCGGTGGTCGCACGTGGTTGGGGTCGTTGCTGTGTGGCGGGTGCTGGGCAAGTGATTATCGATGCTAAAAAACGTACAGTCACGATCAACGGCAAGAAATATAAACACTCGGACACGCTTTCGATTGATGGTTCAACGGGTGAAGTTTTTGCTGGGGCAATCGCTACTAAAGCGCCTAAGCTTTCGAGTGATTTTACTAAGGTGATGAAGTGGGCGGATAAATATCGCACGCTAGGTGTTCGGACTAATGCCGACACACCTGCGGATGCTAAACGCGCTCGTGAATTTGGCGCGGAAGGTATCGGCTTAACACGGACGGAACACATGTTCTTCGAGGGCGATCGTATTTTGGCGATGCGAGAAATGATTGTTGCAGAAACTGAAGAAGGACGTATCGCGGCATTGAAGAAGTTGCTGCCATTTCAGCGAAAAGATTTTGTGGGTATTTTCACGGCGATGAATGGCTTACCGGTTACGGTGAGGCTGCTTGATCCTCCATTGCACGAGTTTTTGCCTCACGAAGTTTCGGGTCAAAAAGAGCTTGCCAAGGTTCTTGGTATTTCTCCTAAAGATGTGAAGCATCGTGTCGAGATGCTTCATGAATCGAACCCGATGCTGGGACATCGAGGTTGCCGCTTGAGTATTACGTATCCTGAAATTCTTGAGATGCAAGTGACTGCTATTGTTGAAGCGGCGATTATTTGTAAGAAGAAAAAAGTCAAAGCTAAGCCAGAAATTATGATCCCGCTGGTAGGTACTGCTCAAGAGTTAAAAGTGTTAAGAGAGCTAGCTGAGCAAACGATTAAAAAGGTCAAGAAGGCTAAGAAGGTGACTGCTAATCTTGGCATCATCATCGGAACCATGATTGAAATTCCACGTGCAGCGTTGACAGCTGATGAAGTTGCGCAGCATGCGGAATTCTTTAGTTTTGGGACGAATGATCTGACGCAGATGTCGTTTGGTTATTCGCGTGATGATATCAATACTTTCTTGCCTGATTATTTGGATCAAGAAATCTTGCCACGCGACCCCTTCCAAACGCTTGACGTTACCGGCGTGGGGCAGCTTGTGCGAATGGGTGTAGAAAAAGGACGTTCAACGGTTGCAGGCCTTAAATGTGGTATCTGTGGAGAGCATGGCGGTGATCCGGAATCTATTGATTTCTGTCACAACGTCGGGCTAGACTATGTGAGCTGTTCACCTTTCCGCGTTCCTATCGCGCGTTTGGCTGCGGCACAAGCGGCATTGAATGCTTCTAAAAAATAAGTATTGAACAAAACTTAATACGTTTGTAAAAGGCCTACTCCTCACCCGAGTGGGCCTTTTTTTTGTTTTGTTTTTTATAGCGTAATGTATTAGGGAGTAAAGGCAGAGCATAATTGTTTCTCTTGTGAGCGGTTTAAGATATAATTGATGTGTTCTTGGGAGCCACCCATTGAGCAGGAGTTATGCTAATGTCCAACCGATTACGATTTGTTACCATTTTCCCCGTGCTGCTTTGCTTATTGTTTATGGGGGACTATTTGGGGTGTAGGCAAACGGTGATAGGCCAAGAGCAAGTTAAGTCGGGGGACGGTGTTTTTAAGATGTCGGATCATTGGAGACATGATCTTAAAGGGAAAACGATTGTGCTGACTAAAGGGGCTGGATCGGGTACAGCCGACGGGGGAGGGGCTAGGCAAAAGGCTCGGCGGTTAGCGATTGATTTGGATTTATTGCGGGGTACAAAGATCACTTTGTATTTACATTCGTCCGACGACTTGGGTGTTGAGAAAAGTGGTGGCGGTCTTTTGATATTGCCGCTCAAGAAAAAATCAGCCAATATTTTAATCATTGATTTGAGACAGAATAAGCCTAGGGTGATGCTGAATTTCAAGAAGCACCAAGAGCTGAATCTTCTGATCCAGAAGCTTTTAAAAGAGGATGTGCCAAAGGATTTGATTTTAAAACCTCTGGCTAGCGCATTGCAATTAGAGATTAAATATCTCTATCGATTACCTAAAATAATAAGTAAAACTGATGGGGGTCATAAAAAGGATAAAGCTGGTCAGCCTCATAAGATTGATAAGCCTATTGAAAAGAAAAACCCTGTGCGGGATAAAAAACCTGTTTTGCGGTTAACGCCTTTGGTGCTTGCCCAGGAGTCTATGGTTCAAGTTTTTGCGGTTCAGAAAGAGAAAAGGCAAGCGATTCGGGGGCAAGGTTTTTTCATTTCTAAGGATGGTTTTATTGTTACGCCTCTGGATTTTCTGCTTCATGCTCGGAAGATCAAGGTGCTAAGCCATATTTCTAAGCGTTATCAATCGGCTTCTATTTATGCGGTGAATGCGAGGCTGAATTTAGCTTTGATTAAAATTAAACCCCCGACAGAAGAAGGGTTGCCTTGGTTGAGATTTTCGGAAAAGCCTAGCTTGGCGGGGGAGCGTGTGACGGCGTTACAATTTTTAGGGGTGCGTGACCGGGCCACGTCTTTGATGATGACAAAGGCGCTTAGCCATGGGAAGGTGCTTGAGCGGGGTGCGACAAAAAAACAAAAGACGATGGGGCAAACGGAGGCGCGGTATATTCCTACCGATCTGAAAATTTATCAGGGTAATAGCCATTGCCCTATCGTCAACTCCCATGGCAAGCTCGTTGGTCTCTCTCAGTGGCTTTGGGAAGAGGATGTTAAAGCAACCCAGGCCAAGCAGAATTTAAGCGCTGAGCATATTCGAGATTTATATCAACGTAGAGGCAATGAGCCTCTGACTGGCAAGGCATTGGCGCGCGCGATCAAAGGCATGGAGATCCCCCGTTCGGCTATCTATCAGATTTATTATTTCAATTCGCCGCCTAGAATTGGGCAAATCGTGGCCAGCGCCAAAGCGCTACGGAGGCATGGATTATGTCCCTTGTGCCACGGGCGGCTTAAGGTTTCTCTTATCAAACAGCGGCTGGTTCTCCACCCCAAAGGCGAACAGGTCAATACGACTGGGCGATATGTCCATTATCGCAAAATCATTCCTTGTAAAAAAAGGGCTACCAATCACGGCTATAACCCTCTGCCTACCAAGCTGGAGCAAACGCTCTTTAGGCTGGTGCATGATTTGCTTGCATCGACCCAATCGGTTTATTTTAATGATGATGGGCCTAGCGATAAATCTCGGTCTAAAAAATATCGTCTTTTTCATAAGCGATACAGCGCGAATCTGAAATTTGTAGAATCTTATCTTAAGCAGTTTATCAGTGTCAATCCCGATTTTTTAACTGGGCGATTTAATCATCGTTTCAAAACTCAATTAGAGAAAAAGCAATTGCGGATTGGGCAACCGGTGATGGTTGTTTTGCAGTCGCTTAAATATATTCCGATCAATGATGAGCCTAAACGTTTTTGGTCGGGTTATATTCCAGAAACAGATATCGAGGTTTTGGTTGATTCGCCGTTGATTTCTCGGATTAACGGGGCGGATCAGCTTTTTGTGGGTGGGATCATTAAAGGCTTGCCTAATGATCCTAGCGGTAAAATGACGCCTATCTTACAAGGGGCATTTATCATGTCTGCCAAAGTTAAAAAAAATAAACCTTAAGTCCATCGGGCATGAGATTTAAACACGGAAGTCACGGATATCAGATGCAAACCGGGCCAAGGATCCCTCGACGCTTGAGCCGTATTGATTGTAAAACCACTCGCCGCAGACGTATCCTTCGAAGCCTTTGAATAGTTCGAATAGTTTTCGTATAGGTAGATCACCTTCGCCCATGGGTTTAATTTCTACACGATCTGGCATTTCTAAGCCGTCATGGAGGCAGGCATGTTTGAGGTAAGGTTTTACGGCGTCAAAGCCTTTGACTAGGTCTTCCCCCATGCGATAACTGTGGAGGCAATCATAGCTGATGCCTACGTTTAAATCTTTTACGGCATCGCCAAATCCATTGCTGTGTTGATTTTTTCCGCCTACCACTTCTTGCAATACCTGGGCGGCATCTGCGCCGTGGGCCATGGCATCGTGCATTTTTAGCCAAACTTGGATGCCATGATCTTGGGCGATTTGGGCCAATTCTTTGAGTCTTTTGGTGAGTGCTTTAATGGTTTGCCAAGGCGCTTGTGACTCGGGTGGCACGCCACAAAAAACCCTGACGGCTTTACAGCCGATGTCTGAAGCGAGCTCAATTCTGGCTTTGGCTTGGCTTATGGCTTGAGGTGTGATGAGTTGTATGCTGGTGGCTAGACAGACGGCTTGGACATCGTGCTGCTGTAATAGATATCGCACATCGATTCGGTCTTGCTGACTCATTGCGATTTCCACGCCGTGGGCATGGCCGGCATCGCATCGGAATTCCACGCCGGCATAGCCGAAGTTTGCGGCTTGCTCAACTACTTTTTCTAATTCCCAATCGGGGCAAACAAAGGTCACGAAGCTTAATTTCATTTCAACATTTCATTTCTTCAATTTTTATTTTTTATATACTTACTACGGATGGCTCGGGCAGATGTATGAAAAAACAATCACGTGCTGGCCAAGTTATCGTTTTACA
Source organism: uncultured Phycisphaeraceae bacterium (assembly GCA_964609545.1). GTDB lineage: Bacteria > Planctomycetota > Phycisphaerae > Phycisphaerales > Phycisphaeraceae > CAZSSX01. Next base: position 12,064 of record CAZSSX010000028.1, read on the forward strand.
TTTTTATTTGAATTCAATCGGATTGGGTAACAAAAGCAGGGTGTGTTCTTTTTGCATCAACAAGTACCCATCTAAGATCGGTCTCGTGTGGCGCCAGGTTTGTTCTCCGATCAATGCTCGCACCGAATCTAAAGCGATGGCCCGATGCCATTTGCTGGTATTGATTTTGGCACGCGATGCGGATATTTCTAAGCCTAGTGTTTGGCTTAGGGCTTGGGCGAAAGATAGTGGGCGGGGCAAATGAATGACATCATAGCGGTCATTTTGGATTTGACATTTCGCGGCGATGGCTTGTATGGCATCTGAGAGTGTTCCAATTTTATCTGCGAGTCCGTTTTTCACGGCTTGGCTGCCTGTAAATAAGCGGCCTTGGGCTACTTTTGCGATGTGTGAAATTTTATTTTTTCTGCCTTGCTTAACGCGCTGTGTAAATTGTTTGTAGATATTGGTTGCTGATTTGAGTATCAATTTTCTTTGGCTTGGGGTGAAGGCATTTACGGAGCTGTGAATTGCGCCGCCTGGCCCTCTTGTTCGGTGATGGATATGGATGCCTAATTTTTGATATAGCCCTCCCATTGTGATTTTGCCTGTCACTACGCCGATGGATCCTAGGATGCTTGTGGGGGCGACGTAGATTTTATCTGCCGCGGAGGCCATGTAGTATCCGCCGGAAGCGGCCATGCGCCCTACGACAAAATACACCGGTTTTTGTTTGCCTACTTTTTTGATTTCTTGCCACATCACTTCCGAGGCCAGCGCGGATCCGCCTGGGGAGTTGATATGAATGACTAGCCCCTTGATATGCTTATCTTCAAGCACCAAGCGGATGGTTTGGCGGAAAGTGTCTGATCCAATGGTCTGAGCATCTCCAAATAAAGAGCCTCCTCTGCTAGGGCCTGAGGTGATGGTTCCGGATGCGTGGATGACGGCGATGGTGGGGCCTTGCGTGTGGATGCGCGGTTTTTGCATGAGCATCTTTATTAAGGAGAAGATATCTTGGGGCATGGGTTTGACATTTTTCTTGGCGAGATCGATCCAGTAGATATTTTTTCCGAAATATTGTTCGCCTAATTTTTTCATTTCTCGCGGCTTAATATCATCGACTAGGCCTAGCTTTTTGCACTGGACATCTGTTAAAGCCCATGATTTGCCTAATAATTTTTCAACTTGTTTTTTTGAAAACCTGCGTCTTTTTGCGATATAACGCAAGATGTGGCTGTATGAGCTGTCGAGGAGGCGATCGATGTTTTGAGACCATTGCTTGGATGGGCCTGTTCGGGTTAGAGGTTCATCTGCGCCTTTGTACTGTCCGACTTGTATGAAATCGGCTTTGATACCTAGTTTTTCAAATAATCGGGCCAAGTATATTTCTTCTGTGGAAATGCCTTGGAGCATCACGCCGCCTTTGCTTTGCAAAATAATTTTATTTGCAGAACAAGCTAATAGATATTGGTTCATCGAATACGTTTCGGAGAATACAATGACTTTTTTGCCTGCTTTTTTGATGCGATTGATGGCTTGGTCGATGGCGTAAATCTGTGTCAGGTTTAGCGATGATTCGCCGGTGATGATGACTATTCCGCGGTAACTTTCATTTTCTGCGATATCTTTGAGATGGTTGAGTATGGCCAAGACCGAGGCTGTGCCTACTTCTTCATCGTCAAAAAAAGCCTCGGGGGTGGCACTGATTTTGCCTGAAATTTTTAGCCAGCCCACCCGATTTTCAGAATCCCGATCGGGCTGAGGATCTTCTTTGCCCTTTGCCCATGCGGTAGGAACCGCCATCACAATCAACAAAAATAAAACAAACTTAAATAGATTTTTTTTCATAACCGATACTCTTTCTGTCTGTCAAATAGGCGATACGATGCGATTTGAAAATCACCCCAGCCAAGCCGTTGATTACTTAGTGGTATGATTCAAGGGGGATGAAGCCCAGTGCATCTTGGATGCTAATTTTTCCCAATAAGGCAAGCTAGGATTATGAATTAGCTTGAGTTCTTTTTCATATTTGGTGATACAAACCTGTTCCTCTGGATGGAGATTTGTATATTTTTGGCCATCTAAAACTAAGGTGGTTCCTTGATTGAGCCTCAAGCAGCCAATGGAGACAATCGCGTCAGAATCTATAATAATAGGGCGAAACGATAATGAATGCGGACAAATTGGCGTGATGGCTAAGACATCTAGGCCCGGTGAAATAATCGAACCGCCTGCTGAAAGGTTGTACGCGGTAGAGCCCGATGGGGTTGCGATAATCACGCCATCGCCCGAAAATTTTGTGGTTCCAGAATTATATAATCCCGGGGCGATGGAGAGTTCTAGATCAATCATACGGAAAGGGGCGCCGTTGGTAATGACAGCTTCATTGAGCGCTAATGATTGATAGCGGATGTGTTTTTGAGAAATCTTCCCATGGGTCACATCGGGGGCTTGGCTATCTAAAACCCTGGCCAAAAGCATGGTCCGAGAAGAAGTGGGGCATTGCCCATTCATGATGCTATCCCAATGCGTTTTTAGATCCGCAATCGAAAAATCAGCCAAGAAACCGAGCATTCCAAAATTAACGCCGATAATAGGCAATTGCAGATCCACAATCGCCCGGGCCAAGCCTAGGATTGTCCCGTCCCCGCCTAAGATGATGGCAAAATCGGCATCGGGCCATTGCTCTAGGTCGGGATAATCATTTGGCTTATCAATATTAGGTTCAGCTACGATCTCTGCGCGGTCAGCGAGCCACAGGCGTAAATCATCTAAAGCAGATCTCACCTGCGGCTTATGATTATTGGCCAAAAGGATAATACGTTTTTTTAGAACACGAGTCACCTACTTATTTTCGCTTATCTAGAGACATTTCTCAAATCGCATCGGCAATTATTCAATCTTTTTCTGAATGATCCGCTTTGAGATGGCCTAGCTACTGCTTGGGTATAAAAAGTATTAGGTTTAAGTGGAGGTATTATGGGAGCTATCCGATACTCAGCCATAGCCCAACCTTTTTTTATGGAGCAAAAGATTGAAAGCACTTGTATTTGATGGCGAATCTCTCAGTTTAGAAAATAACCAGCCCGAAGCCATTGCTACGCCCGGGGAGGCGCTTATTACGCCTTTGCTTACTGGGATTTGTAGCACGGACCTGGAGATCGCGAAAGGATACATGGGTTTTACGGGGATTTTAGGGCACGAATTTGTGGGGCTGGTCGAGGCGGTTGCTTCAAAAAAAGATGCCAAATGGGTTGGCCAGCGCGTGGTTGGAAATATCAATTGCGTTTGCGGGGCGTGCGAACTTTGTAAAAAAGGATTATCGGCGCACTGCCCCAACCGGACGGTCTTAGGCATCCATCAGAAAGACGGATGCTTTGCCCAGCGATTTACTTTGCCTGTGTGCAATCTCATTCAAGTGCCTGATCAACTTAGTGATGAGAAAGCGGTGTTTGCAGAACCCCTTGCGGCGGCTTATCAGATTCTAAGACAACTGACTATCGAGGGTAGGCCTTATATCACGATTTTGGGCGATGGTAGATTGGGCTTATTGTGCGCTCAAGTCTTGACACAAGTCAATGCCACGGTCCGCCTCATCGGTAAACACCCCGAAAAAATAAATCTTTGCGAAAGGTGGGGCATCAAGCATCGCTTATTAAAAGACGTGGGGTTAAGAAATGACCAAGACATCGTCATCGACTGCACAGGCAGCATCAGCGGTATCACCACCGCTATGGCGATGGTCCGGCCTCGCGGGAAAATCGTTTTAAAAACAACCGTTGCCCATGCGCCTAATACGCCGACGATTGACCTAAGCCCGATCGTTATCAATGAGATTCAAATCATCGGCAGTCGCTGCGGTCCTATGGGGCAAGCTTTGGCTGGGCTTAGCTCTGGGGAGATTGATGTGCTGCCTATGATTAGCAAAAAAATGAAACTTAGCGATGGGGTCAGCGCGATGGTGTTGGCTAAAAATAATGACATGATTAAAATATTATTAGAGCACTAGTTTTTTACGTTTGGGCTTGGCTTTTATGTGTTAGAACTATTTGCAAAGATTACTTTGGGTAGGCCTATTTTTTATTTTTTTTAAGCGGATGGTGGTACCCTTGG
>CAZSSX010000029.1:0-16111 GCA_964609545.1 uncultured Phycisphaeraceae bacterium
CGGAGATTATGTCAATCTGCGATACATCGACCAAACCAAATCAACAGGCAAAGTTTTTATTGATACAACAAACGCAAAACCCTATCGCTACGCACTAGGATCTTACATGTTTCTACCCGCATGGGACGAAAACATCGCCGGTATGAAAGTAGGCGAAACACGCTTGATCAACTTGCCCCACTTCTCAGCATTTGCACAGCAAGGCCTCAAAGGATTCGTCGCGCCCAAGGAAGACATTGAATTTGAAGTGCAATTATTAGGTGTCGAAACAGGCGTAGCAGTCAAAACCCTCAAGCAAGGCAAAGGGCCAAAAGCAAAAGACGGAGACTCTGTGAGATATCATGTCATGTTCAAAAAACATGGCGTCATCACTCAAACCGTAGTCGATACAAAAACAGACCCACGCAATAATATGAAGCCCATGCTGATTAAAATGCAGCCGATCAAATCCTTTAATCCCTTGATGTTTCTTCGAGGCATGCAAGCAGGGCAAGTAAGGCAAGTAAGCGTTCCGTGGCAGTGGGGCGTTGCCCTAGGTCAAGCCCGCCAGCTATCGATGGTTCTTACTCTTGTGTCCATTGAAAAAGAAAATAATCCCGCTACACAAAGCAAATAATACCTCATAATGCAATCCCCTTGGGCTATCGCATTTGTGATGAATTCAAACAAATCTAACCGAATACACTTATTGATAGTGTATTCGGTTTTTTTATGATTAAAACAATGCAAGAAAAGGTGAGATGCGTGCGTATCAATAAACAACAAGTCAGTATCATTCTATTGAATTTGATATTCATCAGTTGCAGCGGAACATCGGGGAAAAATCAAGCACAACCTGTTCCTGTCGTGCCAGGAGGTATGACAAATGCTAAGCAGCAGTTTTTCGCTAAAGGTAAGACTCTCGCGTGGGGCGTGTATGAGGGGCAAACCTTTTACATGACTCAAAAAAATCTTCCAATGACACCCAAAGATAAAGCTCTAAAAGACGAATATCTTGAGCGATTTCGAAAAAATAAAGAAACAAAACATCAATTCTGCAACGGTCAGCACGATCAAGTCCAAGGCCAACCCACTTGTCACATCAAGATCAGAAAAATTGTCGCATTGCGTATTGTACACGTCCGCGCTTCGGGCCTAAGCCTCAGCAGGTCCCACGCCATTCAGCTATATTGCAGCCGCAATACAGGTTCTTCCAGCGGGTTAATACTCCGGCAAGACGATGATGCTCGATATTTTATCGACAACGTAGACGATATCCTAGGCGTCTTGGTCTTTGGTTCAAAAGTAAAAATACATGATCCCTATCATATGACTTGGCAACCCTATCAAGACGGCTACCAATCAATCACCAGCCACGGATATCTCATGCAAGCACGCATCATTGACAACCATCTAACGGATGTTCAATGGGCAAAATATCAAGGCGGCCAAGAGGATTATCAGCAAGGCGTTTTGGTCGGGGGCACCCAATAATGGGCATCTGGCACCCAAAGCGTTTGGCCGAATTAACAAACGGAAAGTGGCTAGGAAAAACACCGACCCGATTACGCATCACCCGAGGCGTCTGTATCGACACGCGCATCTTAACGCCAGGCCAAGCCTTCCTCGCATTAGTCGGCGAACATGCTGATGGGCACGATTATCTCATCCAAGCAGTCACCGCGGGGGCAAAACTTCTCATCGTAAGCGATAAAAAATGCATCGAAGATGAACACATCCAAAAAAAAATCGCCGATGTCCCCGTCCTATGGGTCGCAGATGTCACCCTAGCCATTCAAGAGCTAGCCCAAAGCTATCGCCAAATACTCTATGAACATCGCGTCAAAGTCATCGCGGTCACCGGTTCCAACGGCAAAACATCAACCCGACATCTCATACATACCGCACTCAGCAGCACCCTCGATGGAACGCAAAGCTACAAAAGTTATAACAACCACTGGGGCGTGCCCATCACCTTATTGGCCGCAGATATCAATGACGATTTTGTCATCGTCGAGGTCGGATCAAACGCGCCGGGAGAAATAGACGCATTAGCTCAAATCATTAAACCCGATGCCGCGGTAATCACAAACATCGGCACCGCGCACCTCGGAAATTTCGGTAGCATCGTCAATATAGCAAAAGAAAAACTAGCCATCTTTAACCACGTCCTAGAAGATGGCGCGGTGGTGCTCCCCGAGGACGACCTGCTGCCAGACCAAGACATGCAAGTCACCGTCGAACTCATGCAAGGCACGCAAATGATGCGCTACGGCTATCACCAAGACAGCGATGTCTATATCCTAGATGCCACGCCACGCCAAGAGGGATTCGATCTCAAAATCAACCTTGGCGTCGAATTCTTCCTAAACATGCCCGGATACCATAACACCGTAAACGTCTTAGCCGCATTTTGCATCGCCCAATGGATGGGCTTAGATAGCAAAGTCGTCGCCCAAGCCTTAGCCGCCTGTCAAGGCGTGCCCATGCGACACGAAATCATGCCCTATGGCGACGAAGCCTTCCCCTTAGTGGTCATCAATGATGCATATAACTCAAATTATCAATCCGTAGAAGCCGCACTCATGACACTGGCTACCTACGCCGGTCAAAAACCCGCCCGCAGGCGTATCGCAATCCTAGGCGATATGCTCGAAATGGGAGAGTTTGCGCCAGAGCTACACAAAGCGGTTGGCCAAATGATCGTCGCATGGGATAACCAAGAGCCGACCAATAACATGCAACCCACATTTGATCATGTCATCCTCATCGGCCAATTATCACAATATACCGCAGCTATCCTCGCCGGCGTGTGGAACCGAAACGCCTATACCGTATTCAAAACATGGCAAGAAGACCTGCCCGATCGTGTCGCGGAATTACTCAAACTAGGAGACCTCGTCCTCATCAAAGGCTCAAGAGCCATGGCCTTGGAGCGACTCCTGCAAGGCATCGAAAAAAAATTCGGAAAGCTTACCCCAAAAAAATAAAATCATTTAAAACCCTCCCCGAAAAACAAAAAACAAACATCTTATTCCGCTGCCCCACGTCCCACATGAAGCGCTATTTTTTTACGGTTTTTTTGACAGTTTCACTATTGGCTTTGCGGTCTGATTCTTTTGAATGAAGCTTAGACTCCGAGCCATAAGGCACCCGTCCAGAAGGCACCACCGCAGACGCCGGGTCCACATGAGTATGCTGATCATCAAAAAAAATATGAGCGTTAAAAGCTTTTAAGATTTCCGTCTTAGGCAAACCCCCTAGAAAAAAAGCCTCATTCACATACACATCCCACTTTCTCAAAGTCTTAATCACGCGCTCATGTGCCGGTGAATTTCTAGCCGTCACGATGGCAAGCCGCACAGGAGGAATTTCAAAATCTTCCGAATGCTGCAACAGCGCGAGCGTCTTTAAAAATTTAGCGAAAGGGCCTTCAGCCAACGGCGTATCCGCATTCTCCTCCTCGTGCTTCGTAAATGCATCCAAGCCTTGAGACTTATAAATAAATTCAGAATCTTCAGAAAAAACAACGGCATCAGCATCAAACGCAATCCGAATCGTATTTTTCTCGGGATCAAAATTCGCAGGCGGCGTATAAAGCTGAGCCGCGGCAACCCCAGAATCAATCGCGGCTTGGACATCGTTTTGCAACTTAGATAAAAATAAATCAACGCGAAACGGCTTAAGATAAGGCGCCACGCTCTTCCCCTCCGAAAAAGCAGCACGCGTTATATCCAAACCATGATGCTTAATCGCCTTGAAAATACGCAACCCCGTGTCCGGCGAATTGCGAGACATCACAATCACCTCAACCAAACGCCTATCACAATTAAAAGCGTTAAGCCGCAAAAACGCCTGAATCAAGGGAAATGCCGTCCCGGGTTTCAAAGGCGCATCCTCATGCTGACGCTGATATTTACGATAACCATCAACCCCCTGGCTCTGATAAACCCGGTCCTCCTCCTCAAGATCAAACAGCGCCCGAGAAGAAATTCCAATCACTAAACAGGCATCTAAATCCATAAGCTTTGATCCATTGATTTTAAAAAAACACGCCGAGAAAATTCAGCAATACCACAAGCCCCCTCTATGTTCGGCTTATCCATCGATCACCTTAAGCGCAATCAAATCCTGCACATCAATCAGCCCAATAGGCCTCCCCGCTTGATCAACAATAGGAATCTCATCAATCCGGTGCGCCTGAGTCATATGCACCGCATCGGCAACGCGATGCGTATCGGTCAAATGTCGAGGCCCCTTCGTCATCACCCCGTCCAAAGGCTGCTCCAACGCATCGCGACCATGAGCAAGCAATAATCGCCGCAAATCCGCATCGGTAAAAATACCCGCTAACTTGCCATCAGAATCCGTAATCAACAGCGCCCCCGAATGACGACAATGAGCATGGTTTTGCTCGCTGGCCAACCGGTAAGCCTCCTGAATACTTTGCCCGCTAGGCGTAAGTGAAAAATTTTCACCCACCCGAAATCGCATCGCTTGGGTAATAGGCAAAAGCTGCTTGCCCAAAGAACCCCCCGGGTGCATCTTCTGGAAATCTTGAATCCCAAAACCCAATGCCTTACTCACCGTTAGCGCCAACGCATCGCCCAATGCAAGCGTCGCGGTCGTCGATGCCGAAGGCGCTAAATTTAACGGGCAAGCTTCCGTCATTTTTCCAATCACCAAATTGATCGTACTCAGTTTAGCCAAATCGCAATGCACCGTTCCCGTGATCGAAATCGTCGCCACATCATCCTGTTTTAAAATCGCCGCCAAAGTAACCAGCTCCTCGGTATTACCTCCATAAGAAAGGAGCAAAACCAAATCGCCTTTTTTGATCCGTCCCAAATCACCGTGCAAAGCTTCCGTTGGATGTAAAAAATGGCTAGGCGTTCCGGTAGAGGCGAAAGTCGCCGAAATCTTCGTGCCAATAAGCCCCGATTTCCCCACGCCCGAAACAACCACACTGCCGCGATCGTCTCGCGTGTGCGCAATGATCAGCTCCACAGCCGCGACCAAGCGATCATCAATCTCAATCCCCCCAATCGCAGCAGCCTCCGTAGAGAGCACTTCTCGGGCAAATCGAATCTGTTCCTGCGATGCTAACAGAGGTATTTGGTTTTTAGGCGATGTTGGATTGTTCATTGGCAGTTTCTGGTTAAAATAAAACGTATTATACCGATTTATGGCTTGAGAAACATGCTCCGAGCAGAAATTCATAGCCCAAGCCTTCAAACGGTTGAAAAGTGTCCCCAGAAAGATAGGTTCATCGTGGCAGAAAACAAGCAAAGCAATGCAACATCAGAGCAGGGCACGCACAGCACATCAGATAAAAAAGCACCCACCTCATCGCCCCTAAGCACCGCGCCGTCAACCGATCAGCCCCACCAACATCAAAGTGATCAGCAACAGCCAGCCCCAAGTGATATGCAGCTAGATAGCTATCGCATCGAGCTAGATGCGTATTCAGGCCCGCTTGATTTGCTCATGTATCTCGTGAGGCGCCATGAAATAGACCTCAACGATATCCCCATCTCAAAACTCACCGCGCAATATATTGCCCACATCGAAATGCTAAAAGAAATCGACGTTAATCTCGCGGGCGATTTTTTAGTCATGGCTGCAACACTCTTAGAAATCAAATCGAAAATGATCATCCCCGAAGACATAGAAGATGACCATGAAAAAGACCAACATCAAAACAAAAAAGAAGAAACCGCCGACCCCCGATTTGAATTAGTTCAGCAGCTTCTCGCGTATAAGAAATATAAAGATGCCGCCATGGACTTAGAACAGCAGATGCAACAATGGGAAAAACGATATCCTCTTAAACCCACAAAATATAAAAAAACAGACCGCCTAGGCTTTGAACAAGAAGCCGAGGATGCTCAAGAAAAAGTCGTCGAACTTGACGATGCAAATATGATGGACCTGTGCAACGCCTTCACCCGAATCCTAGAATCCATAGGCTTGCGGGATTATAAACATCAAGTCATCTACGACGACACACCCATCGCCTTACATGCCGAGGACGTCTTTGATCGTGTTAAGCGTGATGGCGGCGCATCCCAGCAATTAACCCTTCAAAAAATATTCCAAGGCCGCTCGCGCTCCGAAGCAGTAGGCCTATTTCTCGCAACCCTCGAACTGGTCAGGCAAAAGCGCCTCATCGTCGTGCAAGACGCAGGCGGAGGAGAAATCGGCCTAGCCATCCGAGAAAAAGAAGATTTTGACCCCGATGCAGTCGTCGATTGGAAAGACCCTAAAACAGGCAAAATACAATACGATTGGCCCACGCCCGAATCACGCAAGCGCGCCCAAAGACGCGATAAAATCCGAGCAACACGCGCCCGTAATGAAAAAATACGCCAAGACCTAGAAACGCAGTTCCCCCAAGGCATCCCAGAGCAAGAACTGATCAAAGCAGGCCTACTCAAAGTAACAAAAGAACGCAAAAAACAGGACCAGCCCCCACCACGCCTAGGCCCCATAAAGCTAGGCCAAGCAGCACCCCAAACAACAATGAACCCCAACCACACCATCCAACAATTAGAAACAGATAAACTCGAATCCGATGATTTAGAAATGGATGAACTAGAAAATAATGACTTAGCATTGGATGGCCTAGAAGCCGATGATCTAAAAAACGACGCTGTCCAAGCCCCGTTGGCAGAGAATCCGACGAACAATCATTCAGCCCATCCCAGCCAAAATTCAGAACCTCAACAATAAACAACCCCGCACACCACCCCCCACATCACCCCATCGCCCAGATGCCGCCGCGGTGAATCTCCGTTCCATGACTCAAAAAAAGTAGCTTATCTCGCATCATGAATCATGCAGCGTCTGATTTTCGCCAAAGCTTTATTCTGAATCTGACGGACACGCTCTTTGGTCACGCCAATAATTTTCCCCACCGCGTCAAGCGTTAAAGGCCTAGCATGATCGGCGTTTTTCAAATGCACGCCCAAAGCAAACCGATGCTTAAGCACTGAGGATTCAACCCGTGTTAAGTTCGCGGTATTTTTTATCAGAATTTCTTTCGCATCCTGCGCCCGTTCCTCATGAGATACCCTGCGTTGCTCCTCAGTGTAATTACTCCGCTGCATTTTCGGATCGAACACCGCGGGAAACCGCTGCTCATAGCGCAATTCCTTGGCGTTTAACTTGGAAAAAGATTTCAAAATCGCTCTGCAAGCATAGGTAGAAAATTTAAAGCCCTTAGACACATCAAACTTATCGATCGCCCGCAGAAGCGCCATGTTTCCCTCGGAAACAAGATCCGAAAAATCCAAGTGGCGATAATAAGATCGCTTGGCCATCGCTAACACAAGCCCTAAATTAAGTCGCGCAATCTGATGCCCCCAGCCAAGCGCCGCATCGTGCCATTTCAAAAGATCCCTCACATCCGCAATGCTAAGCCCCGCCGATCGCTCCTTCGCGCTATCAATGATTTGGTCAACGCGATATTTACAATAATTAAACTTGAGAAAAAGAGCCTCAGACCCCGTATTGCTCAGCGTCGTTTGGTGGTCCCGCGCTTTGACTGCGCCGCCGAGATTGTTCAATATCTTCTGGTACCATCCCGTGTCGGGGCGAATCATCCGCGTATCATTACCGATAAGGGTTTGCTCCGCATCGGGCCGATGAAAATCAGGATGATCAATAAACCCAATCCCGCGATCGAGCAAATCCTCAAGCTTGGCTAGCTCCTCAGCTCGCAATTGTCGCCGAGCCGAAGCACCGATTTTCATCCTCAGCCCATCAGCCCCAAGCCCAGAGCCATCTGTTACCGGTTGTGTAAAATAAGTATTTGTTTGAATCATCGCATGAACCTTTCCCCGAGGCTGCGCCCCAGTCATGACACGCGTTTCGCTGTCTCGATCTTTACCCTTTTTGATCCATCGCCAAGCACAAGCCCAGCCCAACCAAGATCAGATCAAAACGCTGATCACTACTTATACTACTCATTTAAATACCCTTAAGGTCGTGTTTATTCACAATGGCGATACCTTACAAAAAAATAGTTCAAATCTCTAAAATATCTAATGATAACGCTCCTCATATGAAGCCTAATTTCTCCGGGAATGATGTTTTAACTCATGTCATATCAATGGATTATTAAACATATCGTGCGATTGTCCATCGCGGATGAATTTTAATCCATCAATCTACCCTATCATTAGCTTTTATCTAATAACAAAAACGGTGCGTAACTCGGCTTTGGCTTGACAGCCACAATGCTTTTCTTAGACTTTGTCTTTGGTTTGAACAACCACCTATCGCCAAACCATTGGCATAGGACATCGATAAAAGATTGATTTCATTAGGAGAATCAACATGCCATTCACACTACCTCAATTACCTTACGCCCTAGATGCCATCGAGCCAGCCATCGACGCAACCACAATGGGTATCCACCACTCCAAGCACCACAACGGCTACGTCACAAATCTAAACAAAGCCATCGCAGGAACACCCCTAGAAAACCAATCCGTTGAACAAATATGCAAAGGCATCAAAGACCTAGACCCAGCAATCCAAAACGCGGTGCGAAACAACGGCGGCGGACATTTCAATCACACGCTCTTCTGGTCAATCCTAAGAACACCCACCGAAAATAATGCACCCACAGCTGAACTAGCCAGCGCCATCGATCAAGCCTTTGGCAGTCTAGATCAATTCAAAGACGCCTTCGCAAAAGCAGGGGCAACACGCTTCGGATCGGGCTGGGCTTGGCTCTGCGTAAAAAACGACGGCTCGCTCTGCGTTTGCTCCACCCCCAACCAAGATAACCCCCTCATGGACGGGCTCGTGCAATGTCAAGCAACGCCCATCCTAGGCATGGATGTTTGGGAGCACGCATACTACCTGCATTACCAAAATCGGCGCCCCGATTATATCGCCGCATTCTTCTCAGCCATCAACTGGGATCAAGTAGCCGCGAATTTCGCCGCTGCAAAATAAAAAAGACGACAGCGTGCGTCTCATAATATCGCATGCTAAGACTTAAAAAAACAAATTTTAAAACGTGGCCAACTTTATCCTTAGCCACGTTTTTTAATATTCCATTTAACCCGCATAACTCCTATAAATACAGTAATTATCATCGCCTTAATAGTCGATACAATAGCGATAGATAGCACAATAGAGAGTACATTTTTTTTGATTTTTGAGAAGGCATGGATATGAGACATTATGATTTAGCAGTGATTGGGTCGGGACCAGCAGGACAAAAAGGCGCCATACAAGCAGCAAAACTCGGCAAGCGCGTCGTCGTGATCGAAAAAGATGGATACGTCGGGGGTGTCGCCTTAAACACCGGCACCATACCATCAAAAGCATTACGCGAAGCAGCTATGACACTCACAGGCGCTGGCAAGCACGGCCTCTACGGCAGAAACATCGGCGCTAAAAAAGAAATCAAAATCAGTGACCTGGTCGCAGTCAGCCAAAGCATCATACACCACGAAAGAGATGTCATACGCGATCAATTCGAACGCAACGGGATCGAACTCATCTGGGGACACGCACATTTCGAAGGACCCAACCTTTTACAAGTCACAAGAGAAGGTGAAAACGAGCTGATCACCGCAGATTATTTCCTCGTCGGCGCAGGTACAAGACCCGCAAAGCCCGAAGATGTCCCTTTCGATGACGCAAACGTATTTTGCTCAGACAAAATCCTGACCATATCAAAATTACCACGATCAATGATCGTCGCAGGCGGCGGTGTCATCGGCACAGAATACGCCTGCATCATGGCAACCTTAGGAGTGAAAGTCACACTCATCGAAGGCCGCGAACATATTCTAGGCTTCCTAGATCAAGAAATATCTGAAGCACTACAGTACCACATGAGGCGTTCGGGAATCACCCTACGCATGGGAGAAAAAGTTGACAAAATAACACTTCTAGAACCCGGCGAGCAATCCGCAGGACCAAACAAAGCCGCGCGCGTTGAAGCTGTCCTAGAATCAGGCAAAATACTCAAAGCACAAACATTACTCTACGCAGTAGGCAGGCAAGGCGTATGCGGCAGCATGATGCTTGAAAACGTAGGCATCGAATACGACGATCGAGAACGCTTACACGTCAACGAAAACTACCAAACCAATGTCCCGCACGTTTACGCCTGTGGAGACATCATCGGCTTCCCATCCCTAGCAAGCACCTCAATGGAACAAGGCCGACAAGCCGCATGCCACATGTTTGGCGTCGAGAAAAAAAGCTACTCAGAATTATTCCCCTACGGCATCTTCAGCGTACCCGAAATTTCCATGGTCGGGAAAACAGAAAAAGAACTTACCAGCCAAGGTATACCCTACGAAGCTGGCATCGCACAATATTCCGAAGTGGCCAGAGGTCAATTACTAGGCGACGAAACAGGCATGCTCAAGCTACTCATCCATCAAGAAACAGGGAAAATACTAGGCGTGCACTGTATCGGCACAGGCGCAACAGAATTAGTCCATATCGGCCAAGCAGTCATGGCCTTTGGTGGCGGCGTCGATTATTTCATTAACACCGTCTTTAATTATCCCACACTCGCAGAAGCCTACAAAGTAGCAGCACTCAACGGCTCAAACAAAATTGCCCATGTTTAATCGTAAAGAGCCCGGCGAGACTTGTCACGTAAATCTCTGGATTCATCTGTAGGCTTACTGAAAACTGACTGATGCGGTGGTCTGTCGCTTAGGCGGTGAGTATGATTGAATAGGTAAGATGAGCCGGGAGAGGGCGGACGTGATTTTTATACTTTGGCGATGGCGGCTTGTGTTTGTTCCCATTTGGGTGGTATGTAGACGCAATCGGGGTCTGATGCGGTGGGGTTGCCGGTGGCGGCGTATGCTCTGGCTCTGGAGCCGCCACAGATGTTGGTGTATTGGCATTGCCCACACTTGCCTTGGTATTGTTTGGGCTTTCGGAGTTGTGTGAATTGTGGGTGATTTTGGTAGGTTTGGATGATTGATTGTTGCGGGAATGTGCCACAGTGTATGGGCATAAATCCCGAGGGATATATTTCCCCTGTGTGGCTGACGAACATGACGCCGTTGCCATCGTTGACGCCTAGGGGTGAGCGATGAATTCTGTCTGAGGGTGTGTTTTGTAGCATTTTTCTGGCTTTGGCGCCTTGCTGTAGGACGTATCTTCTGTAGTGGTGTGCTTCGGTTGTTTTAATGGCGTAGGGTTGTATGGCCGCGTGTTCGAGTAATTTTTGGAATAAAGTTTCGTAGGTTTGTGGTGCGATGGGCTTGAGTGCGTTGCCTCGTCCTACTTGGATGAGGAAGAAGACGGACCAGAGATCGATATTTTTGTCGGTGAGCCAATTGGCGATGTCGTCGATTTGGTGGGCATTGTCTGCCGTGACGGTGGTATTGATTTGTAGTGAGATGCCGATTTGGTTGGCGTATTGCAGGGCTTGGATTGTTTTGTTGAAGCTGCCTTGGAGCCCTCGGAAGCTGTCGTGTGTTTTTTGGCAGTGGCTGTCTAGGCTCAGTGCCATGCGGTCGATGCCCGCGTCTTTGAGTTTGTCGATGGTGTCTGTGGTGAGCAGGGGTGTGGCTGAGGGCGTGATGGCGACGGTGAGATCTTTTGATTTTGCGTATTTGATGATTTGGTAGAGGTCTGTTCTTTTGAGTGGGTCGCCGCCTGTGATGACCAAGAGAGGGGGCGTGGGGAATTGTGCGATTTGATCGACGAGGGCGAGTGCTTGTTGGGGGTCGAGCTGATTGGGGTGGCAGCTTGTCTGTGCCGAAGCTCTACAGTGCTTGCAGACGAGGTCGCAGGCTTGTGTGACTTCGTAAAAAACCAGTAGTGGGCTTTGGTTGAAATCGAATTTTTTTTTCATGATATTTTTAGACCGTTTGTGTGTCTGTGTTGGCTTGTTTGATTCTACGTTGGGCGCATTTACTTTCTGGCCTACCGGGGTTGAGATTTCTGCTTGCTTTCATTTCTTGGCCGATTTGTGCGAGCTGTTCTGGGGTGAAAAGCGCTTGGGCGACGGGGAAGACGTGGTTTTCTTCGATGGCGATGTGTTGTTTATAGAAGAATTGTAGGTGTGTGATACGCTGGTGAAATTGTGATGCGTTTTGGGGGCTGAGGGTTTTGTCTTTGAGCCAAAGGTGCCCTAACGCGTCGATTTGGGTATGGATGACATCGGCTTGTTGGTGTTGTTGCTCAAGCGTGTCGATGAGCTTGGCGGCTTCTACGGCTTTGGGGGATGAAGATTGGCGGAGCCTAGCAAAGACGGATTTTTCCTCGTCTTGGGTGTGCCTAGGGGTGGCGGCCTTAAAATAATGCAGGGCTTTTTCTAGGGCGTTGGCGTGTTCTGGGTCGAGTTCTTGGCCGTGGAGATCTGCGATTTTGAGTAGGATCTCGAAAAAATATTCGATCCTGCGGTGGCAGTCTTTGATCAGTTGTATGGGTTGATCGAAATCGGGTTGGGGTTCTGAGCCGAGTTGTAAGGGCATGGGGTGTACTCCTTTTTTTGGAGAGGGTGGTTTTGTGATTTGGGATTGTGTTTTTAGGTGGCTTGATATTGTTGGGCAGCGGCGGGGAAGAGGATGTTGTTTTCTTTGTGGATGTGCTGATGCATATCTTTTTCGAAGGCTTGTAATTCGTGGAGCATGATGCGATAGGTAGTGCAGGCGTTTTGTGGGATTTGGTAGTCATCGGTGAGTTGTTTGATTTGTGCCAAGCTTTGCCCAGCATCGTCATGTTCAAGCTCCATCATGCGGATGGGGTTATTGATATCGCAAGGCGTGGGGACCGCTGGCGCGCTGTCGGGGTTCTCGATATTGGCGATCATGGGGAAAAGGATTTGCTCCTCTTTTTGCATGTGTGCCAAAAGATGGTCTTTGCATTGCGTGAAAACTTGGAGGAGCTCTGCTAGGCGGGGGTCTTTATGCCCATGGGCATTGACGACTTTTTGGATGAGCTTTTGAATGTAAGGCATTTTGGTGAGCAGCAGGTGGTGGTGGGTGGTGACGATGTGCTGGCAAAGCTGGGTGAGGCTGAGCTGGGTGCAATCGACTTGATCGTTGGCGTTTTGGTGGGCTTCTTTTTGTAATTGGTCGATGACGGCAGAAGTTTCCAGGCTTTTTGCCTGACAAGCTTGATCTAGGGGCATCTTTCCGCCACAACAAAAATCGATGTTGAGATTTTCAAAGGTGTGGGCGTATGCGGGGTTGTAGGCGACCCATTGGCCAACGGGTGTTTGAGCGGTAGGGGTGGGTTGTGTATTTGGGGTAGTCATCATGGTTCTTCTTGTCTTAGGGGGCTTGACAAATTTTCAAAAGATAATATTATCCTTTTATCCTTGAGTATTGTATCTGGCTTATTGAGAATGTCAAGGGTTTGAAGGGCAATGTGTGTGGGCAAAGGATGTTTTGAAAAGACTTGGAAAGAGGATGTATCAGACGATGCGGACGATGAGGATTCAAATGTGTGAGGGGGTGGCAGAATCTGGCGAAGAGGCTTGTTTGGCGGGGAATTTGTATCGCTATTATTTTAAAGCGGCGATCTTTTTTGTATTGTCTGCCGGGGCGAGCTGGGGGGCTTGGATTTTGTTAAGAATTGGCATGGGGGGAAGCTACACCGGGACCGTGTCTTTGGCGCATATTAATTCGCATGGGCATGTGATGATTTTTGGTTGGGTGATTCTTTTTATGATGGGTTTTGGCTATCGGGTGTTGCCCGGGATGTGGCGGGTTGATCTTTATAAGCCCGGGCTGGGGATGCGGTGTTTGGGATTGATGGTGGTGGGGATTTTGGGGCGTATGCTGGGGATTGGTTTTGATTTGGGGGGCGCGGGATTGGGGGTGATGGTTTTGGCCAGCGTGGCGGAAGTGTGTGGGATTTCGATTTTCATTTATCAACTTTATCAAACGTTTGACCGGAGTGATCGGCGGGTGAGCCCGTGGGTGGGCTTTGTGGGAATGGGATTCTTTTGGATGTGGGTGCAGGGTGTGTATGGCGCTTGGCATTTCTATCAGCTTAAAACTTTAGAGGGTGATGCGTTGTTGTCCGCGGTGGCGACGTATCAGGCGCCGTTGCGGGATATGCAGGTGCATGGGATGGCGCTTTGCTTTATTTTGGGGGTGGGGCTGAGATTTTTCCCGGGGATGTTTGATGTGAAGGGGGTAAACAGGAAACGTGGCTGGGGTATCTGGGGTTTGATCAACGGCAGTGTGTTTTTGGAGGTGGTGTTATTTTTGGTATACCGGACGACGGGCAGCCATTTTTATGCGGGATTATTGATGTTGCCTTGGCTGGGGTTGTTCGGGGGGTGTGTGTTGTATGTTTGGGGGCGGGATTTTTGGTCTAGGGGTGAAAGCGAATCGGGCCATGTGCGATATATTCGGATGGGTTTTGCTTGGCTGATTTTGTCGATGGTGATGCTGCTGCTGCTACCTGTGTATCAGGTGGTCAGCCATATTAAATTTAGCCATGCTTATTACGGCGCTATTCGCCACGCCATTACGGTGGGTTTTATTACGCAGGTTATTTTGGGGGTTTGTATACAGCTCATTGGGAAAATCAATGGGCTGTGGGGGGCGGGGCACGTGTCAGATCGGTGGATGTGGTATCCGTTTGTGCTACTTAATGTCGGTTGTTTTTTACGCGTGGTTTTGCAAGTGGCCACGGATTGGCATGCCTTGGGTTTTACTTGGGTTGGGGTGAGCGGGATTTTTGAGGTGAGTGGGATTACGATTTGGGCGGTGATGATGTTTTCTTGGATGAAGCGGGGACGGGCTTTAGGTGTTTGCTAATTTATGGTGGGGCAGTTTTAATCAGAAGGAAATAATGATGTTAGATGTGAGTGTTTTATATGCGGGTCTTGAGACGGTGAGTACGCCTCATCGCTATGGCAGAGCTATTACGCAGTTGGACCCGCCCGAGTTTCAGCGGATGAAGGTGGCGAAAAATGCGCGTGATCGGCGCCCGATTGTGGTTTGGAATTTAACGCGGACGTGCAACTTGAATTGTTTGCATTGTTATACCGATAGTGCTTGCGAAAAGTATTCCGGGGAGCTATCGACGGATGAATGTAAAGCAGTGCTAGATGATTTGGCAGCGTTTGAGGTGCCGGCGGTGTTGTTTTCGGGTGGCGAGCCTTTGGTGAGAAAAGATCTTTTTGAACTGGCGGCTTATGCGCGAAGTTTGGGTTTGCATGTGGTGCTTTCTACGAATGGGACTTTGATTTTAAAAGAGACTGCACAGAAATTAAAAGACTTGGAATTTTCGTATGTGGGAATTAGTCTAGATAGTGCAGATGCGGGTATTCACGATCAATTTCGGGGGAGCAAAGGCGCGTTTGAACGGACGATGCGCGGGTTTAAAAATTGCGTGGATGTGGGACAAAAAGTTGGGCTGCGTTTAACTTTGACGCGGCAGACCTGCAAAGATTTAGATCAGATTTTTGATTTTATCGAGGCCAACGGGATTAACCGAGCGTGTTTTTATCACTTGGTTCCTGCTGGTCGTGGGATTAGTTTAGATGCCTTGACCAGCGAAGAATCGCGGGTTGCTATCGATACGATTTTTACGCGTACGAAGGATATGATTGATCGTGGGATTCCGGTTGAAATTTTGACGGTGGATAATCATTGCGATGGGCCTTACCTTTATCGGCGGATGTTGCGAGAGGGACATCCGCGGGCCGAGCAGGTTTTGGATATGCTTTATTTCAACGGCGGGGGGTTATATTCTAGCGGGGTTGGCGTGGCTAATATTGATTTCCATGGCAATATTCACGCGGACCAGTTTTCGATGTTTCGTCATTTTGCGAATGTGAAAGATCGGAAATTTAGCGAGGTTTGGCTGGACCCGAATGTGGAGGTGCTGTCTGATTTGAAAGATCGGATTGATAAGCTAGAGGGTCGATGCGCGGGCTGTCGCTATAAGCGGATTTGTGGCGGGGCATTGCGGGCACGAGCGGAAACGATGACGGGTAATCCCTGGGCTTCTGACCCGGGGTGTTATTTGAGTGATGAGGAGATCGCAGGGCAGCCGATTGAGCTAAGCCTAGCGGATAAGAAATTACAGCAGATATAAATCAATAGAGAAAGATGTGGTGTTTTATGACGAGTGATTTAATGGCAGAAGATGCTGAGCTGTTGGATGTGAT
>CAZSSX010000030.1:0-16100 GCA_964609545.1 uncultured Phycisphaeraceae bacterium
TCAAACTTCGGAGCGGTATAAATAATATCATAAGTTTGCCAAACCCCCGGGGCTATTTATGGTCAATATCCACCTTTGGTTAATGCCTGTAGAGCGCCGGGGGTTTGGCAAACTTATGATATTATTTATACCGCTCCGAAGTTTGATACTCACGGGAAACTTACTCGCAAAGCGCATATGACGGTTTTGCACAACGGTGTACTTATTCAAAACAACGTGGCGCTTTGGGGATTTGGCGGCTGGAAAAAAGTAACGCCTTATCGCAAGCATCCCGACGCATTGCCCTTAGCATTACAAGATCATCATAATCCTGTGAAATATCGTAACATCTGGATACGTCCGATCAAGGACTAATCCTTTTAAAAAAAATTGAAAAGGCAGCTGATACGAAACGTAGACGCTACCTTTTTTGTATAATAAATTTTTATTTTTTCCTAAAGGATGTTGAAGATGTTGGCCACACTTGCTGCTTATTTACATGACTTAGACCCCTTCGCGATTTTCTTCGGGCAGAACTTCCCCTTGCAGGGTATACGCTGGTATGGCTTAGCCTACTTGGCGGGATTCATCGTCGCATTTCTGATCATACAGCGCCTGACGAAAGTTGGGATTTCTACCTTAAAACCAGATAAAACAAGCGACTATATTATGGCCTGTGCGATCGGTGTTTTTCTAGGGGGCAGGATCGGTTACGTCTTGTTTTATCAGATTCATTTGTTAACTGATTTTTCGGGAGCTTTTCCTTATTGGGGGGCATTGGAAATAAATAACGGCGGCATGTCCAGCCACGGTGGAATGATCGGTGTAGCCTTGGCTACATTTATCTATGCTTATCGATACAAACACAATATTGCGCACCTTTGGGATTTGGCGGCACTGAGCGTTCCCGCGGGATTATTTTTCGGTAGAATGGCAAATTTCGTTAACGGGGAACTCTACGGCAGGGCGTGCGATATTAATATGCCTTTGGCTGTGAAGTTTCCACAAGAGATGCGGAATTGGTCTTATCTAGAGCACGGTAAGCAACTTGGACAACTCAAGGAAGCAATTTCCCCTTTGACACTCCAGGCACAAGATCAAGATGTCACCCAGCTTATTCCGATGATTATAGAAAAGATACAAGAAGGCAATGTTCAATTTCAGCAGGCCGTCGCGCCGCTGCTGACCGCTAGGCACCCTTCGCAATTATACGAAGGCGTTTTAGAAGGCGTGGTCTTGTTCGCTGTGATGATTCTTTTTGCTCTTAAGCCTCGCAAGCCTTTGTTTCTTTCGGGTATTTTTGCCATTATATACGGTATATTGCGATTCATCGTCGAATATTTTCGCATGCCTGATGAGCATATTAAAAACGCGGAATTTGCAACTTACCACATCACCCGAGGCCAGCTTCTAAGCATTCCTCTTATCCTTATAGGTGTTTTGTTTTTAATCTATGCAAAAAAATCAAAGGCAAAACCGTTAGGCGGATTACGAGCCAATATCATCCCTTAAAAACACAAAAGCGATTGTATTGAGCCTTTCTATAAATCCCATGATTTCAAAACAACCCTCACGGCAAATCTTGAATCGTACATTTTCAAAAGAAATTTGAGGTTTATAGAAAGGCTCTATTGTTATGATGTGAAATGGTTTAAGATCTTTTGTGTAAGCATAAGAAAATGACATTTTAGAGAGATCTCGTGTCTGTTTTATGCATTGCGAAGGTGCGTGATAAAGTAGGAGTAAATTTTTTTGAGCTTATCTATCAGGAGATCGAGTGGTCTGGTGCGAAACTAAGGTTAGGGAAATGATTGCCCTTTGATTGGGTTTTGATAGGATGTACGATGAGAACGAAGTACAGTGGTATCAAGCTGAGGGTGGTTCACATGTTACGCTTGGCTAGGCTATTGAAACTCGCTTGATATAATCCGGCTATGACTTGTTTTGCCGAAGCATTCAGATCGATACGTGAAGAGTTGATCTTGTTTTTTGTGATGACCTTGGTGATGTTATTCTTGGCAGCAGCTGGGATTTATCATTTTGAAAATACAGCAGAGCCCGAGACATTTGCGTCTATTTTTCATAGCTTGTGGCGGTCAGTAGCGATGACTACGGTGGGATATGGGGATATTTACCCGATCACAGTGGGCGGGAAAATTTTCACCTTCTTTGTGCTTCTCATCGGGTTGGGGATTGTAGCGGTGCCCACTGGATTGATCGCTACTTCGCTTAATCAAATCAAAAGTAAGGAGGCTAAGGATGATGGGTTGAGGGATGAGGAGCCTTGATGTTTCGTTTGTGTTGGTCGGTGAAATAGGGAGAAGGGCTATTGGGTGCTTGGTATCGGTGATTGTTGTCTTGGTTGGGGTTGTTGGATTCTCTTTTTAAGCTTTTTGGTTCGAGATTGTTCATATTTTTTCGGCGTATGAGAGGCTGTTTTGTGTATTTATGATAATGGGAGGGTTGTCTGGGATTCATTTTGATATGCCGATTGAAGTTTATCGGAGTGCTTATACGATAGTAAGAGAGTGAGCTTTCGATTTTTTTACAATTTCTTTGTCGTCCCTTCCATAGCATTTATGAGGCTGATGTTGTTGGTAGGGTATTTTTGTTTTTGTTCTTGTGTTGCTACGCCGCCGCCTAATAAGCTTGATCAGATTTCGGAATTAAACCTGGCTGGTTTGGTGCAATTGCTTGATGATCCTGATGATGCTGTGCGTATGTTTGCGATTGGGAAAATCCAGAAGACCACGGGAAAAACGCTAGGCTATGTTTATTATTATTCGTCAGAAAAAAGGGCGGGGGCGATTGGAAGATGGATTGCGTATATCAATGCTGCTCACAAAGAACGGCTGGGTTCTGGGTCCCTTACCCCATAGGATTTGTACGATATGACTTTTACTGATGAATCTTTTTTCACCCTTTCCAGAATCAATGAGACGTTGGTGCTTGATTTTACTTGCGATATTGATTTTACAAATGCTACGGCTGTGGCGCGGTATTTAGTTGCAATCGCGGATCAAAACCCGGGCGGAAAAGTGGTCGCTGATTTTCAAAATTTGGCGTATATTGACTCGGCGGGAATTGCGACGCTGTTGCAAGTGGTGGCTCATTTTCAGTCGCAAGATGCTCGGTTGATTTTTTGTAATATCAATGTGCAGGTGCAGGGTTTATTTGAGATTGCTAAGCTTGATGAAGTTTTTACCACTGCTGATTCATTGGATACAGCGTTGATGGGGTAGCTTGTTTCTTGAGTTTTATTTTTTTGTTTGTATGTTGACATTTCTTTTTAGAGTGAAAAAATGAGTCCTAACCATCTTCGGCCTTCATCTGCATCGTCCAAGGGTTTTTGTCGTGGTTTTTTGTGTTCCTCGGGTATTTTGCATCATTTGCTTTTGGCGTTGGGTGCTGCGGCGTTGGGTTTTTTGTATCATTTGGGGGGTATGTTTTACATGCTCAAGGATTCTTGTGTGTGCATGTATCGGGGTTTGGTGCTGAAAAAATATCGTTTTGGTTTTCCCGCGTTGTATACGCAATTGGTCCGGATCGGGGTGCGTTCGGTGT
This sequence comes from uncultured Phycisphaeraceae bacterium, assembly GCA_964609545.1. Classification (GTDB taxonomy): domain Bacteria; phylum Planctomycetota; class Phycisphaerae; order Phycisphaerales; family Phycisphaeraceae; genus CAZSSX01. The sequence goes on from CAZSSX010000030.1 coordinate 3,544, forward strand.
TGGTTGTGGCGCTTGTGAATTTTAGTATTGGTTTCATTTTGGCCTTGCAGATGTCGCCGCCGCTGTCTGACTTTGGCCAGACAGATCAGGTGGCTGCGATTATTGCTATCGCGGTTGTGCGTGAATTAGGGCCGTTGATTTCTGCGATTGTTTTGACGGGGTTTGCGGGGGCTTCGATTGCGGCTGAGCTTGGGACGATGGTGGTGGGTGAGGAGATTGAGGCGTTGCAGGCTCATGGATTGAATCCGATTCGTTTTTTGGTAGTGCCTCGGATTTTGGCGACGGTGATTAGCTTATTTCTTTTGACGGTTTTAGGTATTTTGATTGCGTTAGGGAGTGGGATGTTGATTGGGGTTACTGAGTTGGGTATTTCTTATGGGGTTTATAAGGCTAATACGATTGAGATTTTAAGTTTGTCTGATTTTTTTACGGGACTGAGTAAGGCGCTGATTTTTGGGGTGACGATTTCTTTGATTGCTTGTTATCAGGGTCTTAATGTTAAGGGGGGGGCGATGGGTGTGGGGCTTGCGACCACGCGGACGGTGGTGCTATCGATTATGACGGTGATTTTCACGGACTTGCTGATGACGGCGTTGTTTTACGCGTTGGGTTGGAATTAGACGGGGCGGGATTTGGGGTCTGCTTGAAGAGAGTGTTTATGGCGGATGGGGTTTGATATGTTTTTTTGTGTCTTGAATAGGCAGATGTGGCGAGGAGGTTATTTAAGGTATAATGGTGTGGTTGTTGATGTTTTTGCAATTATTTTGGTTGCTCTGCGTTAATGTTGTGGGGTGTCGGAATTGAATGATCAATGGGTGAAATAAAGTTGATGTTTTTGAAAGGTGCGTTGATGCATTGTGTACGTTTTTTGTTTGTTTTTGTATTGAGTTTACTTATTTTTTCGGGGAGCGCATGGGCGGGGGTTGATCGTCCTAATGTACTTATTATTTATGGTGATGATGTGGGTTTTGGTGATGTGGGGGCGTTGGGGGCGAAGCTGATTCCTACGCCTCATATCGATGCGCTGGCTAAAGAAAGTTTGGTTTTTACGGATGGGCATTGTACGGCTGCGACTTGTACACCATCGCGTTTTTCGATGTTGACGGGTGTTCATGGTTTTCGCCATGGCGTTCGCATTTTGGCTCCGAATGCGCCGTTGACTATTCCTACTAATATAATGACGTTGCCTAAGATGTTTCAGAAGGCGGGGTATGAGACGGGGATTGTGGGCAAGTGGCATTTAGGATTGGGTAAGCGGGGGGTAAAAACGAATTGGAATGGCGTTGTTAAGCCGGGCCCATTGGAGGTTGGTTTTGATTATTCATTTTTGCTGCCATCTACTAATGACCGCGTGCCTTGCGTTTATTTGGCTGGTCATCGTGTTTTGAATTTGGACCCGAAGGATCCTTTGAGCGTGGGTAAACGCCCTGAAAATCCTAAGAGTACGGTCTATCCCGATGGGCGGAAAGATCGGGGTGCGATGACTTTTTATGCGAGTTCGCATGGTCATAATAATTCGGTGATTAACGGGATTGGTCGGATCGGTTATATGTGGGGCGGTAAGTCTGCGTTGTGGGATGATGAGACGATGTCTGATGAATTTGTATCTCGGGCTAAGCGTTTTTTGAGTAAGAAACGTGATAAGCCGTTCTTCTTGTTTTTCTCGTCACAGGATATTCACGTGCCCCGTGTGCCTCATCCGCGTTTTCGTGGGAAGAGCAAGTTGGGATATCGTGGGGATGCGATGGTTCAGTTTGATTGGTCTACGGGTGAGCTTTTGAAGATGCTGGATGATCTTGGTTTAAAAGAAAATACGATTGTGATTTTTTCTAGTGATAATGGTCCGGTGTACGATGATGGGTATAAAGATGGTACGACGGTTCGGACCTCTACAAAGGAGAAGGATCGCGGGCATGATGCTAGCGGTGTTTATCGTGGTGGCAAGTACTTGATTTATGAAGGCGGCACGCGGGTGCCGTTTATGATTCGTTGGCCTAAGCGAATTAAGGCTGGTCGGAGTAAGGCGCTGGTGAATCAGATTGATTTTCTGGCATCTTTTGCGCGTTTGGTGGGGGTGAAACTTAAAGCTGGTGATGCTCGTGATAGCCGTGATACGTTGGATGCCTTTGTAGGTAAAGATGCGGTGGGCTTACCCTTTATGATTGAAGAAGCTGCTGGCTTGGCGCTTCGTATGGGGGACTGGAAATTTATCCAAAGTCGAGGTGGCAAGGGTAAGCGTAAGGGTAAGCTGTATCACTTGGGGCGTGATGTGAGCGAGCAGAATAATGTGATTAAAGATTATCCTGCACAGGCCAAGAAGATGAATGCATTACTGATGCAATTTAAGCGCGGTAAGGGTGTTCGCTAAGTGCTTGTGCGTGAGGGGAAATAGGATTACGGCAGAGGCAGACACTTAGGTGTCTGTCTCTGTTTGATTGGGCTTGAATTTTAGGGGCAAAAGCAATAGGATGTGTGGGGGATAAGGTATAGGTTGTTGACTTACAAAGGAGATGGTAATGGGCATTGAAACAATTAGTGTGGTTGAATTAAAAGCGAAGATGGATGATGGTTGCGTGACGGTGATTGATGTGCGCAGCGCGGGGGAGTATCGGGGCGGGCATATTACGGGCGCCAAAAATGAACCTTTGGATGTGTTGAGCGGTGATCAGATTCAGAGATGTTATGGCGAGAGTTGTGATGTGGTTTATGTGACTTGTGCGGGGGGGAGCAGAGCAATGAAGGCTTGCGAGAAATTGACCGCGGAAGGTTTTGAGAACGTGGTTTGTATTAGTGGTGGGACGCGAGGCTGGGTCGATGCGGGGTATGGGGTGACCGAAATTAAGACGGGTAGGCAGGTTATTTCGCTGGAACGACAGGTTAGAATTGCAGCGGGGGGCTTGGTTGTAGCAGGAACAGCGGTGGGTATTTTTGTCAACATCTGGGGTTTAGTGGTGCCCGCTTTTGTCGGTTGCGGCTTGGTCTTTGCAGGCATTACCAATACATGTGGGATGGGCATGATGTTGAGCAAGATGCCTTGGAATAAATAGTTTTAGGAATTTGTTTTAGCTTCTGATCTGCCTAATAAAAAATACCAGAGTGCCAGAGCGCAGAGTTTTGCGCTCTGGTTGTCTTGGTCGTAACGGGGATTGAGTTCTACAAGATCAATGGATTTGACTTTTGTGTTTTGTCCCGCGTGGTAGGCAATTTTGAGAAATTGATCGGCGGATAAGCCATGGGTGCATGGGGCGCTGACGCCTGGGGCAGCGGACCTGTCGACCACGTCTAAGTCTAGGGTGAGCATGGTGTCATGTTTTAGGTTTTGAAAAAGTAATGCTGGGGCAGCGTCACGCAATTGATCGATCCATGTGATATGGCTTTGTTTTTCACCAAGATATGCGAGATGTTTCTGGGCGACTGCTGAGGGTTGTAAGCCCGCGACATGGTAATTTTTACAGACTTTTGAGGGGTGTTCAAGCGCTTGGTAAAAGGGCGATCCCGAATGAGGATTGTTATTTTTAAGTGGCCTCACATCGGTATGGGCATCGATGTTGATGATTTGCATAGGTTGTTTATTGAACGCATATGCCAGGAAGTGGCCGAAGGCTGTTTCGTGCCCGCCGCCTAGGATAATGGGGGTGATTTTATTTTGAAGATAAGGCGCGATAATTTGTCCCAAGGTAGCTTGGTTTTGTGATAAATCCTCGGAGAGTGAGAGGTCGCCTAGGTCTTGTGTTTTTTGTAATAAAGCACGATGGTTTTGGTTTATGGGATGGGGCGTGAGGTTATATAGTGCTTGCCTGATAGCGTTTGGCCCATGCGCTGCGCCGACTCTGCCTTGGTTAATTTTGACGCCTAGGTCGGAGGGGAAACCGATGATGACGACTTGGGGTTTTGTTTTGATCTGTGGTTTTTGTAGGAGTTGGCCGATTCTGGGATCATCTTGCGGGTCTTCTTTTTGTTCTATTTGAGGCGAGATCCATTTTGTTGTTTGATATTTCATAGGTTACTTTTCATAGATGATTTGGCCATCTTTGATCGTGGTGATACATGCATTGGGCTGGAAAGCGTACATCCAATGATTGATTGAGGGGGCGTCAATGATGGTGATATCTGCATTTTTTCCGACTTGAATGGAGCCGATGACGTGTTGCATTTGTATGGCTTTGGCTGCGTTGATGGTGGTCGCTTTGAGGACTTGGTGCGGGGAGAGTCTGTTGAGTGTGCACCCTAGCATCATGGCCAGCGGCAGGTGGTGCGTGGGTGCAGAGCCTGGGTTGTAATCTGTCGCTAGGGCGATGGGCAACTCCGCGTGGATGAGTCTTCGGCAATCAAGAGGCTTTTCAAAGGTATAAAGGGAAGCCAGTGGCAACGTTACAGCGATGGTGCCAGATTCTTTTAAAGCTTGTATACCAGCATCTGAGATGTATTCGAGATGATCTGCGGAGGTGGCGTTAAGCTCTGCTGCTAAGGATGCGCCTTGCCCGTCTTGGAGTTGATCGACGTGCAGTTTGGCGTGCAATCCGTGTGCTTGGGCTGCTTTGATAATTTGCCTAGCTTGGTTTGGGGAGAAGGCATTTTGTTCCACGAAGACGTCACAAAATTTCGCGAGATTTTCTTTTTTAATCACAGGCAGCATTTGATCAATAATAAGATCAATGTAGGCTTGGGGATTATTTTTGTATTCAATAGGCAGGGTGTGTGCACCTAGAAAAGTGGGGACGATGCTTAGCGGTTGATTGTTTGCTAGTGTTTTGTAAATTTTTAATATTTTGATTTCGTCTTTAAGGGTTAAGCCGTAGCCCGATTTGCATTCGATGGTGGTGATGCCTAGTGCTGCATTTTGTTGGAGGGTTTGGATGGCTTTATCGTAGAGTTGTTTTTCATCGGCATCTCTTGTGTGGCTGACGGTTGAGGCGATGCCGCCGCCTTGCTCTGCGATTTTGAGATAGGATGTGCCTTGGATGCGTTGTTTAAATTCGTGTGATCGTTCTCCTGCGAAGAGCAGATGGGTGTGACAATCAATGAGTCCTGGTATGACAAGTTTATTTTTCGCGTCGATGATTTGGTCGGCATTTTGGTATTGTTCTGGGATCTGATTGGCTTGGCCTAGCCAGATAATTTTTTTATTTTGATAAACGACAGCTGCATTTTTGATGATGCCGATGTCGGATTGGTCACTTGTCGGCGGACAAGTGGCCAGCTGTTTGATGTTTTGGATGCGGGTGATCATGCGAAGCCTTTGAGTGTTTTTTCTATTTTTTGGATAAGTTGATCGGAGCGTATGATTTCTCTGCAAGCGTCCATGTCTTGATGAAAAAGATCATCGACGTGCCTGTGTGATACTTTTTCTCGCACAGCATGGAACGCGATTTCTACGCCTTGCCCGGGCCTAAGAGGTTGACGATAGTCTAGCGCTTGTGCTGCAACGAGCATTTCGATAGAGAGGACGCGCTCAACATTTTTGAAAACTTGGAGCAGTTTTGTTGCAGCGATACTGCCCATGCTCACGTGATCTTCTTGGCCTAGTGAAGAGGGGATAGAGTCTACCGAAGCGGGGTGGCAGAGGACTTTATTTTCAGCCACCAGTGATGCCGCGGTGTATTGTGGGATCATGAATCCGGAGTTGATGCCGGCATCTTGCATGAGCAGGGTGGGTAGTCCATCGTGGCCTTCGAGCAGAAGATAGATGCGTCTTTCAGAGATATTTGCAAGCTCGGCTAATGCGATGGCGGCGAAGTCCATGGCTAACGCCAGAGGTTGCCCGTGGAAGTTTCCGCCGCTGATGATGTCGCCGTCGGGCATGACTAAGGGGTTGTCGGTGACGGAGTTGAGTTCGATTTCTAAGGTTTGGACCGTTGTGTTGATCGTGTCTCGGGTGGCGCCATGAACCTGTGGTATGCAGCGCAGGGAGTAGGGGTCTTGGACCTTGCCGCATTGGCGGTGGGACTCAAGGATTTGGCTTTTTTGTAAAAGTAAATTAACGTTTTGGGCTACGGTTTTTTGTCCGGGGTGTGGCCTAATCGCTTGTATACGTGGGTCAAACGGTTTGGCGCTTCCTTGTAAAGCTTCTAAGCTCATCGTGGCGATGATGTCGGCGTATTTGACGAGTTTGATTGAACGCTCAAGAACGTATGCGCCGTAGGCCGCCATCATTTGAGTGCCGTTGATGAGTGCTAGGCCATCTTTGGGCTGTAGCTGTATAGGCGAGATTTTGTTTTTTTCGAGTATCGTTTTTGCATCAATTTTTTGATCAGTATTTGGATCCCAGCAGCGGCCCATGCCTAATAGCGGCAGTGCCATGTGTGCTAATGGCGCCAAGTCTCCCGATGCGCCAAGTGATCCTTTGGACCGTACCGCGGGTATGATTTGATGTTGGAATAACGTTGTGAGCTGATTAAAGGTGGTGAGTGATACGCCCGAAAAGCCTAGCCCCAGTGCGTGTATTTTAAGAAATAACATAATTTGAGAGATGGCTCTAGGGATGAATGGCCCCACCGCGACGGCGTGGCTGAGTATGAGATTACGCTGTAGTTGTATGAGCTGGTCATTGGGTATTGTTTTGTTGGCGAGGATGCCAAAACCGGTGTTGATGCCATAATATGTTTTGCCATCTGTTAAGGCTTTGTCCACGATTTTTCGTGAGCGCTTAACATTTTGCCGATACTGGGGAAAGTATTGCTGGGCTTGCTGGGTTTGTTGCGATAGGGTTTGGACTTTGATTGGGGGTAGGGTCATGGTAGGTTTCTTGTCTTTGGGTTTTAGTTTTGATTTTTTTTATTTTCGTTTGGTGATCATCGGCAGGTCTACGCCTCGCTGATTGGCAATGTCGATAGCCTCTTGGTATCCAGCATCTGCGTGTCTCATGACGCCTGTGCCGGGGTCTGCGGTGAGCACTCTTTTGAGCCTTTGGTCTGCATCGGCTGTACCATCCGCTAAGCATACCATGCCCGAGTGTATGGAGTATCCGATGCCGACACCTCCGCCGTGATGAAGCGAAACCCATGATGCCCCACATGCGGTGTTGAGCATCGCGTTGAGCAGGGGCCAGTCGGCGATGGCGTCGGATCCATCCTTCATATTTTCTGTTTCGCGATTAGGCGATGCCACCGAACCGCAGTCGAGGTGATCTCTGCCGATGACAATAGGCGCTTTGACTTTTCCTTTTTTTACCAGCCAATTAAATTTGAGCCCCATCTCCGCGCGCTGTCCATATTCGAACCAGCAGATGCGCGAGGGGATGCCTTGGAATTTGACTTTTTCTTGGGCCAGCTTGATCCATCGGGCTAATGATTTGTCTTTAGGGAATTGCTCCAAGACTGCTTGGTCGGTGACGGCGATGTCTTGCGGGTCTCCCGAAAGCGCTGCCCATCTAAAAGGACCGGAGCCTTTGCAGAACAAAGGCCTAATGAATAAGGGCACGAATCCTTTGATGTCAAACGCCTGCTTGAGGTTTCTGTGATCGGCGACTTGTCCTCTGATGTTGTTGCCGTAGTCAAAAGTGATAGCCCCTCGTTTTTGCATTTCTAGCATGGCGTTAACGTGTATGACCATTGAATCTAAAACGCGTGATTCGTATTGTTTGGGGTCAGCGTTTCTTAATTTTGCAGCATCTTGCAATGAAAGCCCCGCGGGAATATAGCCTAGCTTGAGGTCATGGGCGGAGGTTTGATCGGTAACGATATCGGGCGTGATATTGCGTTGGATAAGTTGCGGCATGATGTCGGCGATGTTTGCCACCAAGCCAACGGACAGTGGCTTCTTATGTTTGGTGGCCTGCTGGATGAGTTCCAATGCTTGGTCTAGGTCTGTACAGATGCGGTCGATGTAGCCGGTGTCTAATCTTTTTTGTATGCTATTTTTATTAACATCGACACCGAGTATCGCAGCCCCGTTCATCGTTGCAGCTAAAGGTTGTGCGCCTCCCATGCCGCCTAGTCCCGCGGTGAGAATGAATCTGCCCGCGAGTGTATGGTTAAAATGTTGCCTGGCACATTCGGCGAATGTTTCGTAGGTGCCTTGCAGGATCCCTTGGGTGCCGATGTATATCCAGGAGCCCGCGGTCATTTGTCCGTACATGGTTAAGCCCAGCGCTTCGAGTTTTCTAAACTGGTCCCAATTTGCCCATCGTGGCACGAGGTTTGAGTTTGCGATAATCACGCGTGGTGACTGGGCATGTGTTTGGAAGACGCCTACGGGTTTGCCCGATTGGATTAAAAGCGTTTCATCATTTTTGAGTCTTTTAAGTGTGGCGATGATTGCTTGATAGGCTTGTTGATTGCGTGCGGCTTTGCCGTTGCCGCCGTAGACAATAAGCTGCTCGGGGTCTTCTGCCACTTGGGGGTCTAGGTTATTCATGAGCATACGCAAAGCAGCTTCTTGGTGCCAACCTAGACAGTTTAGCTCTGTGCCTGTGGGTGCATGGATTGGTTTTTTTGTAGGATTGGCCATGATTATTTTCCCTGTGCCGGGTGTTATTCCAATTAGTTATTTTAATTTTATATCGCTGGCGTTGCTGGGTGTCAATCTTTCACGGTGGGTGTTGAGATATCCACGTTGAAGAAATGGGCGTGGGTGTTTTTGCGATGCTCTGATTGGGCTTAAGAGATGGGGCCTTGAAACATTTTGGCGGTGACGTTTGGCATGATGAACATTGATTTGTGTATAAAAAAACATATGGAGGCGATGTGTTTTTAGACTGCCTCCATATGTTTATTTCATGTTTCGTGCCGTTATGTTTTTCGTCATGAACGGCTGCTATTTAGCTTGTGTTATTATAAAATTAGTTCGCACGGCGTTTTGTTGCTGCGGCTAATGCGGTAAATCCGAGTAGGCTAAGTGCCGCGGTGATCGGCTCGGGCACTGCGGCGTGGGTGGGATTGGGTGCTGAAGCGATAGCGCCAACGGCGTCAATATCTGCGCCGACAGTTGATCCTGTCTTGCTACCTTCTGCTGGGTCATCGATAAGTTGGACCGCATCAAACAGGAGAGCCCCCGGGGCATAGCCTGAAAAGAGTGCTATTGCATCAATGTCGATCGAGGAAGTTGCGCCGAAGACTTTTCCGATTTCAAAATAGCCATCTCCGTTTGTGTCTGAGAGTGCCCCAATGCCTAGAAGGGCTAAGGTGCTAGCTGTAGGCCTGATCGCAACGAATGTATCTTCAACATCGGATCCAATTTCAAAAACGTGTAAATCAAAGGTTGAATTGCCACTGTTGGTGAGTAAATTATCGGTAAACGCCAGCTCAATGAGTCCGCCGTTGCCTAGTGAAACCGATCCGTTGGGCTCGATAAAATCGGGGGCGCCTGTTGCACTTGTGGGATCTAGAAAAGTGGGAAGTGTGGGCGCTGGGCCGCCAGAGTAGAGGTTGTTGTATTGGATGACACTGTCCGCGAAGCTTGATACACCATCGGGGAAATCGATGCTACCGAAGAGGGTGGCGTGGGCGCTATTAGAAGTGAGTGCGAAAAGTGAGCCTGCTACTGCGAACAATAATTTTTTGTTGGTCATAATTTCTCTCCATTGAAAATGAGTTGAGTTGCATTGAATAAGCAAAGACAGTTTGTATTCTAGCTCAATTGATTGGATAGAGCAATGGGTAAAATCATTGATGATTGTTAAATAAGAAATATTACAAGAAATTCACATGAGCCAAGCTGTAAGCAGGATATTGTTGCGACGATTGGCTTTGACTTAAATGATAAGTGTCGCTTTGTGGGGGAACAAAAAACGGCTTTGCTTTTCCGTAATATAGGGAAAAGCAAAGCCGAGGTAATCTGTTTTTTGAATATGTTATCGGCCTAAATTATTTAAAATTTTCTGAGCATCTGTTTTTTCTTTTTTGTCGGCTTTGGGATCTGCGATGACCTTCCTAAGATGCAACATGGCCCATTGGTTTTGCTTAAGCTTGGCATAGGTTGCGCCTATGTGATATTGGACGGAGGGATTGTTTTTGAGTGTGGCTAGTGCTTGTTGTAGATTTTTGAGTGCTTGTGTGTAGTGTCCTTTTTTGTATTGAATCCAGCCTAGGGTGTCTCTGAGTGTGTGGTTTTGTGGGAATTTATTGACCGCGGTTTGTGCAAATTTCAACGCTTCATCTAGGCGATCGGGTTGATGCTCTGCCACGAGGTAGGCCCAGTCATTCATCGCCGCGATGGCCAGAGGTGTTTTCAAAATCAACATCGTTTTGTATTGTTTGATGGCGTTGTCTGTTTGCCCAGCGGTGAGATACATTGAAGCCAATAGTTTCATCGCATATTCATTATCTGTGTCGATGGTTAGCAGTTTTTTCTGCATCAGTATCGCTTGAGGATACTGATCCGCGTTGGCCAAAAGATAGGCTCGGTAGGCGATGGTGGCGGCTGATTCGGGGAACTCTTTAATGAGATGATCGACCCACGGTTTAGTGGGAATATGAGTTAATGCCATGATTTGCATCTTGAGCAGTGAAGGCGTAAGAAGCTTACTATCAAGGGCGACCGCTTTGTCGATGAAAAGATTGGCTAAATGTTTTTGCTGCAAATCTTTGGCGATCATGGCGTACAAAACCATTTGATAGCTTTCTTTTTTCGCTTGGGCCCGAGGCTTGACATACGCTGCTTCTTTTTGCATATCGCTTGTGAATAAAAGAAATTGGTGCTTGACTTGTTTGGCGCTGTCGATGGCTTTGTCTGTTTTGGCGCGGCTCATCCAGATGTAATATCCCATGACGGGATTGAGTTTACCAGTCATGTAGTTGATGTCTTTTTTATAGAGCGCATGGAAGAGATAATTATATTTGGATTGGTTGTCATCGCTGAGGGTGTCGTAGGTTGATTTGGCAAGGTCGATTTTGCCTTGCGATGCGAGGATGAGCATTTTCAGAGACAAGGCGTTGGCTGCGTCGGGAAAGAGTTTGAGTTGTTGATCGATGATCGCCAGTGCTTGGTCATATTTTTTGTTTTTCAGTTCGATGCTTAATTTGAGCCCTAACCAATAGATGCGCTCTCGGGGTAAAATATTTTTTTTGTTTAACCATTGCGCCGCTGTTTTTAAGAGTGCATCCTCATCAGCATTCTTATAGTTTAGCTGAAATAATGCTTTCCGGGCAATGTCGCTGACTTGTATATTTTGCGTGAGTTTGATGAGTCTTTCTTTTGCTTTATCGAGTTTGCCTTGATGCTCATCGATTTGGGCAAGGGCCAGCTGTGCAGAGCCGAATTGCTTAGCATAAGAGGGGATGGTTTGAAAAAGCACTTTGGCTTTGTCGATCTCGCCGATGGATGCGTAGGCTTGGGCCGATGCGAATAAAATACGCGGGTCCTTGGATTTTTCACCTTGGTTGATACTTTGGTATATTTCTGCTGCGCGTTTGCGTAGCCCAATGTTGTCATACATCCGACCGAGCCTAAATAGGGACTGGATTTTTAAAATCTGACTGGCTTTGGCGGTGGTGTTCAAGATTTCTTGCGCTTGCGGGTATTGATGGATTTTGATGTAAAGATCTGCCAGATTGAACTGGGCAAGATGATTGGTTTTATCTGCTTGGGCGCAGCGTTCCATCACTTGTATCGCATCTTGAATTTGTCCCTGATTAACATAGGTATTGGCTAGCATATTAGCATATCGCATGTTGCTGGGCTTGTCATTATGCCACTGCTTCATCCATTTCAATGCCACATCGTTGGCTCTTAGATTGATCAGATATTTGATGGTGGCGACTTGAAGAGCAAACTGTTTGCCGTTGTCTATTTTGAGAACTCTTTGGAGTTGCTCGATGGTTTTTTTGACACCGTTTTGAGTGACGCCATAAACCGTGTTTCGGAATAAAGCCTCGGCCTCAAAAAAATGTTCATCAACGAAAGGCGTGAAAAGACCTTGGATCTTTTTAAATTCTTTGAGTCTAGCATAAGAGTCGGCCACAATCTGCGTTGCAATAAGTGCTTTGGGGTGTCTTATCTTGACCAACTTAGGCAATAGTTTTTTTAAAGTCCGCACGACTTGGTTGTATTTTTGAAATTTGTAATAGACCTGCCCCGCAGTGATGCGGAGGTAAATATCGTTACTCTTGGTGTGTATTTTATCGAACTCATTTTGGGCGAAATTATAGTCGCCGTAAAGGATTAACGCTTCGGCAAATTTTTGCCAGTAATACCAGTTTTTAGGAGAAAACGAAAGCAGCGTATTGATGACTTTCACCGCGTCGGCGTGGTTCTTTTCAGATTGGTAGGCCTTGGCTAGCAGAAGCCTTAAACTTGGGTCTGGGTTGCCAGATTTAATCTCATTGAGGCACATTGTTTTGACTTGCGAAATTTGTCCAAGGTTGAATTTTTTTTGTGCCAGCCATGCAACACGCTTGTTTTTAGGAATGTTATCAGTGTTGATGAGTTCTAGATGTTTCTTGGCTTGGATCTCTTTGCCTAGGGTGATGTACATCTGGTAAAGCAGCATGTGGGCTTGTGGATTTTTAGGCTCAAGCTGTAAAGCATACTGAGCTTGATCGACCGCGCTTTGAAGGTTTTGTAAGCGTTTTAATGTCTTGGCGTATTGGATGCGTAGGTTGACATCGTTGGGTGATTTT
>CAZSSX010000031.1:0-15440 GCA_964609545.1 uncultured Phycisphaeraceae bacterium
TTCTGGTTTTTTCTAAATTGCTTAAGCATGGTACGTTTAATAAAATTTCGCATAGCTAAATTCCTTTACCGAGTGTGAAAAAAAAGAGTGCCTGGGCGCTGAGCTATGGGCCCAGCGATAACCAATCCCAAAACAATCAAAAAAGTGACCGCTTAGATATCCGCAGGATAACAATCGTTTTCTTCCGCTCCAGCCCACCCACGCCCACAAGCCCCATAGCTAGAACACGCTAAGCACTTCATGCCCCAGCATTATAAGCAATTATATTTTCAAGTCAATCAATTTTCATCTTTTGCCGATTATTAACCAATTGACAACTTTTAATCCGTTTTTCATAGCTGTTTGTAGCGTGATTAGATCGCTATTTGGCGGCGATATTGCTTTTTGTCTGCGGGGTCACGATTTCTGACCGGTGCATTGTGATTTAGTGTTTTTTCTTCCGTGGTGGCCTATGAGCTTTTTTTGACAAATCTACGCTATAATCAGATCCAAGCCTCCCTCTGCGGTCGGAGTGATGGGGGTGAAAAGCTTCATGGTTTGTGATTGTATTTGCGGGATAAAGTAGCTATAAAAAAACCTTCTGAATGCTGTTGGGTACGAGCATTCAGAAAGTTGGTTTTATGATGTGGTGAGGGGAAATAATCCCTCACGGTTATTTTTATTTACGGCGTTTAGTCATGAATAATCCGCCAAACGCAAGTAGTACTAAGGATGCGGGCTCGGGTACATTTTGAAAGGTTAACGAAGCAGTGCCGCCTAGGTCGTAAGTGGGGTTTCCGATCGCTGTGGTGGTGTCGTAGCTGCTAAAAAAGGATGCATCTGCGCTTCCGCCATTGCCATCGTCCACACCGTCTAGATCCCAGTCGATATTTGCGACGCCCGATCCCGCGGCTACGTCAAGCAATCCAAAAGCTGATCCGCCAGTATGGGGGCCGATAGCGTGCGCGCTGCCGTTAAGGTCTACGCCCGCGAGAGTGTGTCCGGCGAGATTTAGCCAGATATCACCATCCTCTGAATTAGTCTTGTCGCCCCAATTAAATGCGGTGTATCCCGGATCGGTGGTGTTTTGCGTGTAAAAATTGACGATACCGTTATCGAATTGTGCGGTGCCGGTGATGGGATCAATGGCCGTGACGGTGTAATCGAAAACAAAGGTGAGTTCGACATCGTTATCGCCCGCTACCCAAAGATCAGTGCCGTCGCCCGAGATGGTGCTAACAACACCGTGCCCGACTAAATGCTCGCCTACGGTTGTTACCGTTTTCTCGTAAATACGTGCAGCAGCAAAGCTGACGCCACTATTGGGATCAAACGACACGCCCGCACGAGTAATGAGTGCGGCATTGGCCGTGCTTGCCACGCCAACAGCAGACAATACGCCAGCGGCGAGTAAAGATTTAATGGAATAATTCATAATAATTGTTTCTCCTAAAATGAGTTGATATGCAAGATTTTATGGCTTTCTCCTATGCCTTTTTGCGATGATTACTATTTTGATTTGAACAAAATATGCAAAAAGCTGAAGCATAAAAACAGTGTCAATGAATTGAGATTTCAGATCGTCGAAACAACGCATGCTATGAGATAAAACACGTTTCCCGACCAGCGGTTTTATTATATCATAGTTCGCGTGTCAATAGCAATAAAAACTTCTTGAAATAAAGAGAAAATTTGGATTTTAGAGGTAAATTGGATAAAATCTTGAAAAAAGGGTAGGTTTGGTGGCTGTGTGGGGTTAAGCGATGTCTAGCGTGATTCTTTGCTTAGCTTGATTTTATAGGATAAGTTGTTTGATGTTGTGGTAGAGTAGGTCTTGTGTTTTTTCTTGGCCGATGAGTTGTTGGACTTGTGCGATGCCGTCTAAGCGGTTGTCTAGTGTTTGGAATTGGTGCATGTCTAGGCCTAGGAGGATGTATTTGTTTTGTGTGAGCATTTCTCTTGCGAAGATGTCCGCGTTGTATCCGAGTTCGCCAGTGAATGCTTGTAGGTTGCCTTGGAAGAGTACGCCCATTTGTGTGAGGGTGTTGATAATTTTGTCATATTTTTTAATGTGTGTGTGCCGTTCGGGGTGTGCCATGACGGGTTGATAGCCTTGGTCGAAGAGCCATTGTATTATTTTGGTTGCCCATTTTGGCCACTTGTCTACCCATAAATCGAAGAGGACAATTTGTGATTGTGCCAGGGTTGGGATGCCGTGTTTTTGGAGCCAAGGTATGGTATCGGGTGCGAGCCTCAGTTCGCCGCCTGGCCAAATTTGGTAGTTGAGATTGGCTTGTTTGATTTGTGTTTGGAGCTGTATAAGGTGTCCTTGTATTTGGGCTAGTGTGTTGGCTGGATATTTTGCGTGCCAAAAATGTGGGGTACAGATGGTGCCTAGGTATCCAAAATGAATCAGACGTTTGATGCAGTCTAGGGATTCTTCTAGGTCGAAGCAGCCATCGTCAATGCCGGGGAGGAGGTGGCTGTGGACGTCGATATATTTAGGGTTTTGTGTCACGTTGGGTTTAGCCTTTGTTTTTAGGGTTCTTTTGTTTTATCGGTTATTTTTGTGATGGGGTATGACACGGGGTGGGTGTTATTTTTGTGTGATGTGGTGTTCTGTTTTTTGCCAAAAGAGTTTTTGATCGTTGATGTTGAGTGCGTGGTATCGGATGATTTGTAGTGCGGTGAGTGCTGCTCGGTGTCTGATGATTTGGCGGCTACCTTTGAATAGGAAGGGGTAGCTTTTGGTGGGTGCATTTCCTGTGGCTAGGGCGATGTGCACGGTGCCGATGGGTTTTTGTGGTGATCCGCCTTGGGGTCCTGCGATGCCGGTGATGGCGATGGCGATTTTTGCATTTGATTTTTTGCGTGTGTTTTGGGCCATGTGTTTTGCCACTTGCGGAGAGACGGCGCCGTGGTCTTGTATGATTTTGGGGTCTATGCCTAGTTGTTTTATTTTGAATTGGTTGTGGTAGGTGATGAAGCTTCCGAGAAAGATTTGTGATGCGCCGGGGATGTCGGTGATCATTTGTGAGAGGAGTCCGCCGGTGCAGCTTTCAGCTGTTGCCAGGGTTATGTTTTGGTCTTTGAGTGTTTGTAGGGTTGCGGTTGCTAGTGATTGTTCCTCTTGGCCGAAGATGATGTGTCCTAGTGCTTGGTATATTTTTTCAGTGGTTTGTTGGAGTTGTTGGATGGCTTGTTTTTTTGTTGGGAATTCTGCTCTGATTCTGATGGAGACGATGCCGTTGGCGACGGTGGTTCCGACGATGGGGTTTTGGTTTCGGTTTAGGATGTTGCCTAGGGTTTGTGAGATTGCCGATTCGCCTTGGCCGAATGTGTTTATTTTTTTGGTGAGTATGGTTTTGTCTTTGATTTGTGGGAATTGTTGTGTGATTTTGGGTTGTATATATTGGGTGAACATTTGTTTCATTTCCCTGGGCACGCCTGGCATGACAAAGATTTGTGTGTGATTGAGTGTGGCTTGTATGCCCGGTGCGGTGCCGCAGTCGTTGGGTATGGGCGTGGTATTTTTGGGTAGCATAGCTTGTATTTGGTTATTGGGGGTCATTTCTTTTTGGTAGGAATGAAACCATTCTTGGAGTTTTGTCAAGGCTTGGGTGTGGAGTTGTAGGGGTTGTTGAAGTGCTTCTGCTAATGCGTTGCGTGTGAGGTCGTCGGGCGTGGGGCCTAGTCCGCCAGTGATGAGCAGGAGGTCGGCTTGTGTGGTGGCGTTTAGGATGGCATCTTTGATGTCTTGGAGGGAGTCGTCGCAGGTGTGGTGGTATTTGATGGTTAGGCCTAGGTCGTATATTTTTTGGCTGAGGTAGGCTGCGTTGGTGTCTAATGTTTGGCCGAGAATAAGTTCATCGCCGATGGATAGAATGATTGCTTTCATGGTGATAGATTGTACGCTAAGGGATGCGTGTCTTTCAAGTGATTGGATGGGGCGGATTAAAAAAGGTAATTTGTGGATGAAATTGGGCGATCTATTTATGGTATCATAGCGACTATGGAAACAATCAAAACGAAGATATTGGACGGTACTGCCGAGGCTAAAAAAACACTGGATCTTTGTGCGAAGCGTGTGTCGCGGATTAAGCGAGCCACGGGGGTGACGCCTTGCCTAGCTACGGTGCTGGTGGGGGAAGACCCCTCCTCGGTGGTTTATGTGAAGATGAAGGCTAAGCGTTGCCAGGCGGTGGGGATGCGTTCTTTGAAAATCGAGATGCCCGCGGAGACAACCACGGAGCAGCTGGTGGCCAAGATTCAAGAGCTGTCTGCTGATGCTGGGGTGCATGGCATTTTGTTGCAGCATCCGGTGCCTAGCCATATTGATGAGCGGGCGGGCTTTGAAGCGATCGTTGCGGCTAAGGACGTGGACGGGGTGACGGTGGCGAGCTATGGCGGGAGGACTTTTGATGATGTGCATGAGGGCTTTGAGTGTTGCACTCCCGGGGGGATGATGCGTTTGCTTAAAGGGTATGGGATTGATCCTTGTGGGAAGCACGCGGTGGTGGTGGGGCGGAGTCCGATCTTGGGTAAGCCGATGGCGATGTTGCTGCTGGCTGCTGATGCGACGGTGACGATTTGCCATTCGCGCACGGTGGGCTTGGCCGAGATTGTGAAGCAGGCAGATATTGTAGTGGCAGCGGTGGGACGGGCGGGGTTTATCCAGGGGGATTGGATTAAGCCCGGCGCGGTGGTTTTGGACGCGGGTTATAACGCAGGGAACGTGGGGGATGTGGATTATGCCGGAGCGCTGGGTCGGGCATCTTATATCACGCCTGTGCCCGGGGGCGTGGGGCCGATGACGATTGCGATGCTGATTGATCAGACGTCGATCAGCGCCGGCAAGCAGCTGGGCGTGGAGGGGTTGGGCTAAGATGAGTCAGTTTTCAAATTCGGTTTATGATATTGAGAGGCCTACGGGGCAGTGCGCGGTCGAGGGCAATGTGCTCCAGCCCGGAGAGCATTTTATCGCGGCGCTGGTGGAGTTTGATCGGGATCAAGACAGCTCGGGTAAAGCTGAGCAGGCGACGAGTAAAATCGGCGGAGATAATGCGCTGGGACTGAAGCGTCTTGACTTTTCGATGGGTGCGTGGGAGCGCATGGAGAGGCCTAAGCATTTGTATTGCTTTTGGAAAACAGTGGTGCCCCAGGCTTCCGAGAAGAAGAAGGTGTTTGTCGATAATCAGGTGTTGATGGATATTTTGAATAAGCTGGAGGGCGACAGCAAGCGGCAAGCATTTCGGTTTGTTTTGTCTTTGGTGCTGACCCGTAAGCGTTTTCTGCGTTTTGATGAGACAAAAAAAGTGGTGGTTGTGGAGGCGGATGGGGTGGATGGGGCGAAAAAGGTGGAGCATTGGTGGGTGCTGACGCCTAAGGTGAATGTGATGAAAGGGCCGATGGGTAAGTGGGATGAGTCTAGGCAGATTGAGATTTTCGACCCTCAGCTTAATGATGAGCAGATCACAGATGTGGTTGAGCAGATGACCGAGATTTTGGATATGAGTGATGATTAATTTTGGAGAGTGATAGATGATAAATCGGTGCCGAGCATGGGCGTGTTGGGGGTTACTCTGGATTATTTTTGGGTTAGGTGGTTGCCAGGTGGGTGTTGGCGATGTGGCGGTGGTGGAGAAGCCCGCGGATTTGTTGGTGGGTGATTTTGTCGCGGGGCATAATGCGAATGTGGACCGGTTACAAGATTTAAATATTTATAGTCAGCTGGTGGTGGAGGAGGTGAAAGCCGATGGCCAGATGGAAATCAATCAGCTGGATGTGAATATTGATTTGAGCTTGCCCCATAAGATGGTGATTTTTATTAAGAAAGTGTCTCAGGATTTGTATTGGCTAGGCTGCGACGAGAAACATTATTGGGGGATTGATTTGTATGCGAAGAAGCGGCACGCTTTTGTGGGGCGCAACGGTGTGGCGGTTAAGGCTGGGCGCGGGCGTGTGGTGTTTCCGGCGACGCCTCATGATATGATTGATCTGCTGGGTTATTCAAAGTTAAAATGGGCTGGGGTGAGCGATAAGCCTGCGGTTCTAGAATATATGGATGGCGGTGCGGGGATGCGGGGGTTTGTTTTTGAGTCGATGGACGGGAGGCGTCGCTATCTGATTGATCCGAAAACGCGGGTGGTGCTGCGGATTGATTTGCTGGATAAACAAGGCTATTCGCGGGTGACTTGCAGGCTTAAAGGTCATGAGCGCGTGGATGTTTACGGCGTGGCAGGGGAGGATCCGTTATTGGCGATGGTGTATGTGATCCGAGGCGTGGGCAAAGCGGGGTCGCTGGTGTTGCGCGTGGATAGCGTGAGTAGCCGAAAGGGTAAATCCAAAGCGATTTTTGAGATGGCCAAAGTGATGAAACGCTATCGGGTGCGGGCGGATCAGATTGTGGATTTGAATCAATGAAAATCAATCCATGACAATCGGGGCTGGCCGAGGCGAGGTGTTTTTTGGGGGGATTAGGTGTGGGAGGTGGGGGATTAGGTTTAGGTATAGCTAATATTTTGCGGGGGGCTTCCGTCGCGCTTTAGGATGCGCAAGCCGACGGGTAGGTTGAAGTGCATTTTTTCGTCGATGGTTTGAGAGGGTATAATCTTGCCTTGATGGTGTTGGACGAGGTGGTCGATGATTTCTTGGACGAGTTTTTCGGGGGCAGAAGCGCCAGCGGTGATCAGCAGGCGATTGACGCCTTGGAACCAAGAGGCTTGGAGTTCTGACTTGTCATCCAGGAGGTAAGCGGGGGTGTTATCGTTTTTTGCGATTTCGGTGAGCCTGACGGAATTGGACGAATTGACCGAGCCGACGACCAAGACAGCATCGACGTTTTTACAGGCATCGCGCACAGCGTGCTGGCGATTGGTGGTGGCGTAGCAGATATCCTCAGTAGGGGGTTGTTTGACTTGGGGATATTTTTGTTTGATGGCTTTGATAATGATGTTGGCATCGTCGATGCTGAGGGTGGTTTGGGTCAGGTAAGCGAGGCTGTCTTCTGGGGTGAAGGTTAATTTTTCGACGTCTTGGGCAGATTCAACAATGGTGAAGGCATCGGGTGCTTCGCCGACGGTGCCCACGACTTCATCGTGCCCAGCATGTCCGATGAGCAGGAGTTTGTAGCCTTTTTTTGCGTAGCGGATGGCTTTGGTGTGAACCTTGGTGACCAAGGGACAGGTGGCGTCGATCATGTGGCAGCCTCTTGCTTTGGCTGCGTTTCTGATTTGCGGGGAGACGCCGTGGGCGGAGAAAACGAGGGTGGCTTGGGGTGGGACTTGGCTGATTTGATCGACGAAGACCACGCCTTGCCTGGTGAATTCCTCGACGACGTGCCGATTGTGTACGATTTCATGGTAGACATAGATAGGCGGCCCGACGATGTCGAGAACTTGAGAGACGGTGTCGATGGCCATATCGACCCCTGCGCAGAAGCCTCTGGGGCTGGCTAATAAAATATCCATTTTTGTATTTTACACTTGCGGGAGGCTTAGGGGAAGAGGCGGGGGGAATTTCTGGGTTGACGTTTCTTAGATAGGCTATGCGGTGCAGAGGTCTTGGAGCATTTGATCGAGGATGTAGCCTAGAATTTGATAACGCCAGCCTTGCGTGGCTGGGGCGCGAGGCGGCAGTGTCGCGTTGGCTAAGATGTAATTGATAAGGGCCGAGGTATCTTTTTTGGAGATGACGACCGCGGGGGTGATCTTTTTTGTGTTGCAGTGGTTTTCGATCAGCTGATAGTAGTGGTTGGTGAGTGTTTTAAGTTTATCGCGGTGGGCAGCAGATTCGGGTTTGTATTTGGGGATTTTGGCATCTAAGCCTAACGCGATGGCTTGGGCGATGTCCGGGGCGTGATGATCTTTGACCCATTGGGGGATGCCCGGGGCGGAGCTGATCTGCTCGGTGCTGATAACGTCTTGACTGGCTAGGTTGACGAGGACTTGGTCAGCCATGACCATGCGGATGGATTGATCGACTTGGATGGCCAGCTGGCCGCGCCAATCCATGAGGTGATTGATGATCATGCGTTGCCTGGGGGTGAGTGATTGGAGCCCTTTGGCTTTGAGCTTCTTGCCTCGGGGTTCAAAGGCGTAAAGAGAAAGATCGCTCAGCTGGGCGCAGGCTTGGACAGCCAAATCGAAGTGGTCTAGCTCGTGAAGCTGTTGGCCGATGAGATCTCGGAGTAAAGGGAGGTATCGGACATCATTGGCCGCATATTACATTTGCGCGCCGGTGAGCGGGCGATGGTCCCATTGGCTGAATTTGAGGCCTTTGCCCAAGTCGGCTTCGATCATTTCTAATGCGAGTTGCGAGAGTGAGATGGGGTATCGTAAGCCGCAAAATGCCGAGGCAATCTGCGTGTCAAAAATATGGGTTGCGGGCTTGCCGGTGTACCTGCCGACCGGTTCAAGGTCTTGTCTGCCCGCGTGAACGAGAATTTCAACCTCGGGGTCGGCTAAAAGCTCCCAGAAAGGCTGTAAATCGATCGATGCCAAGGGATCAATGAGGGTGACGGTGTGTTGGGTGGCAACTTGGATGAGGCAAAAATGTGGATAGAAGGTGTGCTCGCCGATGAATTCGGTGTCGTAGGCGCATTGCTGATGTTGGCGCAGTTGGGCGATGAGTTGCTCTAGGCCATCTTGCTGGGTGATGATGGTTGGCTGATTGTCGGGGACCAAGGGGTGGTCGATGATCGGCAGCGGCTGGGCGTCGGCACCATCGGCGTGCGAGAGCTGGTGTTGTCTCATGCGGTGAGGGCTAAGTCGGGCTTTATGGGGAGGCTGATAGGGGTGGTCTGGCACTTGAGAGCCTTTATCGCTGGCGGTCAAAATAAGGATGGGCTGTATCTTCTATTAGATCGGCTCAATGGGGGGCGTTCCAGTAATTTTAGAAACAAGTCCAGCCAAGGGCTTTGGCTTGCTGGGAGTATCGCGCGGGGGCGGGTGCGGTGGGTGGGTGGGTGGGTGCGGATATAAAAAAACCCCTAGACGATTGAAGCATCGTTCTAGGGGTTTTAAAAGTGCGGGTGAAAGGACTCGAACCTTCACGGGAATTACCCCACCAGAACCTAAATCTGGCGCGTCTGCCAATTTCGCCACACCCGCAGGAGTATGTTGTTGGCATTTCTGGGCACATGTGTACCGAGGCAGAGATTATACTCAATGATGGGCGTTTGTCTAGCGAGCTAACTTGGAAGTTTTTCGGGGGATATTTTTCGGCTGATACCGAGGCCAAAGCGGGACAACGGGCGCGTGGGAATAGAGCCTTGCCCCGAGAAGACGGCGTGGATGGGGCGATGTATGGCGGGGATGAGTGGCACGGGGCAAGGGATGCGGTGGTGGGTGGTTGAGTGAAAAGGGCTGGGGGTGCAATAAAAAAGGCCCGCTAAAGCCGGAGCTTTAACGAGCCCTTCCGGGGGTCAAGGGGTTACTATTCAATCATAGGCCAGCCTCGTTGAAAGGTCAACTTACTTACGCAATACAAAGAGAATAACTCTTTTTATGATGTGTATTTAAAAAAAATATTTTATCTTGAAGCATTGCATTATTTTGAGTGGATGAGGAGCAAATATGCCAAGCTTTTTCATTTTGTAGCTAGAAGACTTAATGGGCTTTTTGTAACGGGGCAAAGCGGAGCGGCGGGGCGGCGGCCCCCGATGAATGGTGATGCCATGAACGCAGATCGCGAGGCTTATTTTTTGACCAAAAAGGGGAAAACTTGTAAGGGCGATGCTCGTTGGAGGGGTGAAGATGGGTTATGATATACATCCATGGCGGGGGATTTGTGGGTGCTATGCGGGGGCAGCATTTAGTAAAAGAGATGTTCTTGGGTGATGAAATGGAGAGGTTAAAATGAGTGAACATGCATTTGAATTATTAGGGCTAGCTCTTGGTTTTGAGATTGACTCGGCGCTGTTACAGAAAAATTTTATCGCTAAATGCGCCCAGCTGCATCCGGACCGTTTTGTGGACCCGCTAGACCAGGCAGATGCAGCGATGGAGATGGCTTTGGTGACCGGCGCGCATGAGCAGTTGGTAGATGCCGAATCTCGGGCTAATGTGTTGTTGTTGATTTTGGGTGGCTCCTCGAAAGAAGCGGACAAATCTTTGCCCGGGGATTTGCTGATGGATATGATGGAGGTGCGCGAAGCGCAAGAGCGGGCAGCCCAGACGGCGGATCAAGCCGAGCTTAATCGTTTGCATCAGTGGGCACAGCAGCAGCGGGCCGAGGCGATCAATCGCGTCAAAGCATTGTTTAATAAAGTAGAGATGGGCCCCGTCAGGGCAGCGGGCGATACGGAGGTTTTCAAAGCCATCCGTTTAGAGCTCAATGCTCTGCGATATTATGCGAGAATGCTAGAGCAATTGGCTAAGGACATGGCTTAGTCAGCTATCGTTAGCGTTTAGGGTTGGGTTTTGCTTAAAATTTAGAGTTCAAGCAGGGTAATATTAGTGTTGGTATAGATGCAGAGGTTGCCCGCGATTTCTAGTGCGTGTTGAGCGACTTGGCTGGGTGATTGTTGGGTGTGATTGACCAAAGCTCTGGCTGCCGCGGTGGCGTAGGCCCCGCCCGAGCCGATGCCTAGGATGCCATCGGTGGGTTGGATGACATCGCCTTGCCCGGAAACCAGGAGCGTGGTGGCTTTGTCCGCGATAATCATCAGTGCTTCGAGTTTGCGTAAGGCCCGGTCGGTTCGCCAGAGTTTGGCTAATTCGATGGCGGCTTTTTTGATATTGGCAGGGGATGATTTGAGGTGTTCCTCGAATCGTTCCATCAGTGCAAAAGCATCGGCTGCTGATCCGGCAAAGCCGACTAAGACGCCAGCATTTTGATGCCCGCCTTGCTCAATTTTTCTGACTTTGACCGCGTCGGCTTTGGAGACAATATCCCCGAGGGTGACTTGCCCGTCCCCAGCGATGGCGACGTTGGATTCGTTTCGGACACAGATGATGGTGGTGGCGTGGAATGGTTTCATGGCGGTATCATACCGCATTTTGGCGGGCTTGTGTGGGCGTCTGCGGGGGGGGTGGCGCGGGCGTAGATGATGGGGAAGATGAGTCTTTAGCTTGGGGTGCGTTTAAGCATGGCTCCCAAGGCCAAGGCGCCAAGGAGCGTGCCTAAGGATGCTGGCTCGGGGATGGGATTAATAAAATTAAATTCAAAATCGTCCATCACCCAATGCTGAGAAGCATCGCTGGTGATGATCAGCTGATCGATATTTTGAAAATCAATGGAGATGTTTAGGCTGCTGTCGGGGGTGATATTGTAGTAAGGGGTGATATATTTTTGAACACCTTTGGCAAAGCCTTCGAGCCTAAGGGATTGGGTGTGAAAAACAGAGGTAAAATTGGCCGAAATGACATTAAAGGGAGTTTCTGGTGACGCTGAGATTTTGGCTTGGGGGTAGGCGCTAAAAGCGGCGACCTCTCCGGAGGTGGTGCCGACTTGGTATCCCGGCGCTGTGGTGTCATTTTTATTGACCGGATAAATCTGTTCCCAGGTTAAAGCGTGATAGCCATCGGGAATGAAGGCATCGTCGAGGTTATCGAAGTTGATGATTTGTCCGCGAGCGGTGGAGGCGGCCAAAAATAAAGTAGAACAAAGTGCAGCTTTGTAAAGAGGGGAATGCATGGGCGATCCTGATGGCGTTGGAGTAGTGGCCGTGTGTGTTTGAAATAATCAAGGCGCGTTGCTTTGGGTTGGCCAGAGTATTTTAATTAAAAACCATTGTACGCAAAAAGGGGGCGAAAAAACAGAGAAAAAGAGAGATTTTAGAAAATAATAAAGATATTTAGCGAAAAAGGGGCCACGCATCTTTAATGGGATCAACTTAATAAGAGGCTGGAGACGAAGGTGGTGGTGAGGGTAGCCAAGGAAAGCCAAAGGATGCGGAGTATGATTTTTCGGAATCGATCATGGGCATCTAGCCGATAGAAAATGGAATTTTCGATATCTTGTTTCTTGCCGCCTTGTCCTGTGATGATGAGCAGTAGCTGCGTGAGATTTTTTTCGATGCGGTCTAGCTGGGACTGTTCGCTGTCTGGTGGGGTCATGTGAAAATTCCTTTGTGGGGGTGCGGTGGGTGCGAGAGGATGTGCTTTCGTTTTGTAGCCGCGGAGCGGGATGTTTTGTTTACGGGGGTTGATAAAAAAGATGTGAAAAAAAGCTATCTTTCAAAGAAAACTCCGCTATAATGCTAGACGATGAGCTATTTTTGAATGGTTTGTTGTTTTTTATTGAAGTCGCCAAACTTCCATTTTTTCCCGCGGGGGTTGTGATGTTTCTGCGCAAGACTTGTGGTGTTGCTTAGGAAGAAGCATCGTGTTGTTTTAGGTTGGAAGGATTATTGGCGATGGAAGATGTTGTACGTTTTGAGAAATTTGTGGCGCGTTGTCGCGTAAGGATGGCCCAGACGCTTTGGCGGATTCTGGACGATATCAATTGGGTCGAAGAAATTTTGCAGCAGGCGATGCTGCGGGCGTGGCGCAAGCGGGAGCTGCTGTTTGCTCATGCCAATCCGGTGGCGCTGATGAGGCGGATCTGCTTGCATATGGGCTATGATTTTTTAAGAGCAAAGATTCGGCGGGAAAAAGGGCTAGACAAATACCGTCAAGATTGCATTTATCGAGGCCTAGCATCGCCCGAGCAACCCATAGAGGCATTGCTTCACGCGGAACTGATGGCCACCGTTAGGCGGGGGATCGCCCAATTGCCAGGCCATCAACAGCTGGCGGTGCAGCGACGATTACTCGGCGAGCAAAGCTACGCGGAAATTGCCCAAGTCATCGGCTGCGAGATCACCACCGCCCGCTTACATTTTTGGAGAGGCAAGCGTTCGCTGAGAAAGTTTATGCAGCGCGAGGGATATACCGGCTGATGGTTGAGCAGATAAATAGGATACAGCTTGGAAAACCAACCCGAAGGAGCCCTCGGTTAAAGGGTGAATCGGGCGTGATGGGGTGGGGCAAGGAGCATCTTACGCAGAAAATGATAGTCTTTCTACTTGACTATTTGCCGAAAATACTTACTCTTACTCGACTCGGCTTAGTCGCTAGGCCGAGTACCCAGCCTTCTTTCTGCTTTTTTGAAACGTAAGTCATTGCAATTTAATGACTTAATGTTGATTCGAACGGTGTTTGGAGGAAAAAAAGGGCTTTGTACAGGCAGGGATTGTCGTGAGTTTGTTTGCAACGATAGTGCCGTTATCATCCTAGTTCGCCTTCCCATGTGGTGAGGCATTGTTAGTCTTAGAGGAATTGCTCATGGCCACCGCCACTGATTCAAAAAAACGATTGTTTCACACCCGTAATATTGGTATTTGTGCTCACATTGATGCCGGTAAAACCACGGTTACTGAACGTATTTTATTTTACACCGGTAAAAACTATAAAATTGGCGAGGTGCATCATGGCACCGCGACCATGGACTCCCGCGTGGATGAGCAAGACCGCGGTATCACCATCGAATCGGCAGCCACGACTTGTCCATGGATTCATGACACAAACGAATACACATTGAATCTGATCGACACCCCCGGACACGTTGACTTTACAATTGAAGTAGAGCGTTCTTTGCGTGTGCTAGACGGCGCGGTGGCGGTCTTTGACGGTAAAGAAGGCGTTGAAGCGCAATCCGAAACCGTTTGGCGTCAAGCCGACCGCTACGAAGTGCCTCGCATGTGCTTTATCAATAAAATGGATAAACTAGGCGCCGACTTTGAATACAGCTTTGGCACACTAGAAAGCCGCCTAGGCGCTAATGCCATTGCGATTCAAATCCCGATCGGCTCGGGCGATGATCTCTCGGGCATTATCGACCTCATGGAAATGAAAGCCTATCGCTTCAGCCAAGAGGACATGGGCTCAACCATTACCACCGAGGAAATCCCCGAAGAGCTTCAGGTGGACGCTGAAGTGTGGCGATCAAAAATGATCGAGCAAATCGCGGAACTTGATGATGATTTGGCTGAAAAATTCTTGATGGATGAAGAAATCTCCGTAGCAGAGCTCAAAGCGGGCCTACGTAAAGGGACCATCGCCATCAAGTGCTTCCCTATTCTTTGTGGCTCAGCGCTTAAAAACGTGGGTGTTCAAAAATTACTCGATGCCGTCATCGACTACCTGCCTTGCCCATCGGAAGTGCCTGAAGTGCAAGGCCAAGATCCCGATGATGCAGAGATTGCCCTCACGCGTCCTCATGATGATAATGCTCCATTCTCCGCATTGGTCTTTAAAGTCGTTTCCGACTCGCATGGCGATTTGACTTATGTTCGGGTTTACTCGGGCACGTTGCCTAAGGGCTCGCGTGTGCTTAACTCGAACAATGGTCGCCGCGAAATTGTCAGCCGCATTTTTGAAATGCACTCCAATCAACGTAACGCGCTAGATTCAGTAGGCGCGGGTAAAATCGTCGCTTTGGTGGGGCTGAAAAATTCGATTACAGGCGAAACCTTATGCTCACAGGATGACCCGATCGTCCTTGAACGTATGGACTTTCCAGATCCGGTGATCTCGATGTCAATCGAGCCAGCATCGGGCGATGACAAAGAAAAACTATCTAACGCACTGGTCACCATTCGTCGCGAAGACCCCTCTTTCCGAAGTCACTTTGATGAAGAAACAGGCCAAACTATTATCGCGGGAATGGGTGAGCTTCACCTTGAGATTATCAAAGATAAACTTATCCGTGAAAACAAACTCAACGTCCTAGTCGGTAAGCCACGCGTGGCCTACCGAGAAGCGATTTCCAAAGAAGCCAAAGCACGCGGCGTTCACAAGAAACAGTCCGGCGGGCGTGGTCAGTTTGGTGATTGTACAATCACCATCGGGCCAATCTCCGAAGCGGAAGCTTTGGAGCAGGAGCTTAAATGGAAAGACGGCATGGTATTTGTCGATAAAGTCGTGGGCGGTTCGATCCCCCGTGAATTTATCCCATCGGTAGAAGCAGGCTGTCGCGCTGCGATGAAAAATGGTATCCAAGCCGGATTCCCCTTAACGGGTGTGCGAGTGACCTTGCACGAGGGAACTTACCACGATGTTGACTCCTCGCAGATTGCTTTTGAACAGGCTGGATTATTGGCTTTTAGAGAAGCCGCCAAGAAAGCCGGCCCTCAAATTCTTGAGCCGATCATGAAGGTCGTAGTCACGACACCGGATGAGTTTATCGGAAATATTACAGGCGACTTAAATCGTCGTCGCGCTTTGATCATGGGCACCGAAGAACGGGGCAATACACGCTTGCTCAACGCCGAAGCGCCATTGAGTGAAATGTTTGCATACACCAACAGTGTCCGCGGAATGAGTCAAGGCCGCGCGTCGTTCTCCATGGAACCGTTGGATTATCGCCCAGTGCCTAACAATCTTGCCAAAGAAATTATCGCGGGCGAAACAGGCAACTAAATGCTTGTCTAGCATCTGAAAATTTAAAAAAACAAGGGCTGCCCCGCAAAGGCAGCC
>CAZSSX010000032.1:0-2598 GCA_964609545.1 uncultured Phycisphaeraceae bacterium
CCCCTCCCCCCACCTCCCCCAATCAGCCCCAACACCCACAAATCAAAACACGCTACGCTGCTCATCACAAATCAAGCGCCTACCGATATCGCCTCTGCCCCTCTTTATGCCACGTTATGATTGATCTCTTGGTCTGCCAATGCGTGAGAGACACAAACCCGATTCCTTCCTGTTTCCTTAGCCCGATAAAGCATCTCATCCGATGCCCCGACCAGTTGATCCGTCGATTTAAAATTATGGTTTTTATAACAAGCCACCCCGATGCTCGCCGTCACATGAATACTCGTCTGTGCATCGCAGACAATCGTTGATGCCGCTAACATCTCCCTGATTTTCTCCGCCAAATGCTTAGCTAAATGCTCATCCACCCCGGGCAAAACAATCGCAAACTCCTCTCCCCCAAACCGAGAGACCAAACCCCGCTCGCCAATGGCCTGAGCCAACAAACCCGAATGCGAAACCAAAACCCGATCACCGATCTGATGACCATAAGTATCATTCACATTTTTAAATTTATCAATATCAATAATCATCATGCTCAAGCATCCCCCCATTTGGCACGCCGCGTAAAAATGCTCCTTAATATAAGCATCAAACTTACGGCGGTTAGACAACCCCGTCAGCGGGTCCGTTTGCGCCTCCATCACCAGCGCCTCATTGGCCTCGGCAAGTTTTTCCGATTCCTCCTGAACCCCCATGCTCAAACGGATCAACGACTCATTAGCCCGCTCCAATATCTCATCGGGCGGGTCCATTTTATCAATAGGTAAATCAAATAATTTCTTCACCTGGCAAGCATTTTCATGGATACTATTGAGCAAATCCATCACCTGTTCATCAGACATGCCAAACCATCGCTGGGCAGACTCCGCCAGCGACTGAACCAAATGATCATTATCATTGAGAAAGACATCCGCGATTTTTTCGCCTAATGCCACACATTTGAGCAACATCGCATTCTGATTACCTTGCCCATCCGGATCGATATGCCCGCCGATCGCTTGGGTCATGTTGATCGGCAAATTCCACTGCTCAGCCAACTTCCGCCCCACCTCCGCGTGGTCTACACCCAGCGAAACCCGCTCCACCTCATGCAAAAAACTATGATCACAACCCACATCCTCCAAGATCGGCCCATAATCCTTAGGAATCGTCATCCCCATCACCAAGACCCCGATATTCTGCAATAATCCCCCTAAAAAAGCCTCATCCGGGTCGGCCAACCCCACCTTATCCCCCATATATTTCGCCGCCACCGCGCTAAATAAACAGTGCTTCCAATAATCGCTGTAGTCATAATCCCCCTGGGTGTTGCGAAACGTGCCCAGCAAACTAAAACCAAGCACCAATGTTTTAACCTTCATAAACCCTAGTAGACCGATGGCCTGCTTTAATGTCGTGACATTGCGAGGGATGCCGTAGAGGCTGGAATTCACGGTTCTAAGCACTTTAATGGTCAGTGCCGGGTCCATGCCGATGGTTTTGGCGATCTGATTTACATCCGTCTTGGCTTGGTCGGTGAGCTTAATTACCTCCACCGCCACCGCGGGGATGGTGGGAATCCGTTTCGAATTTAAGATTTCTTTCAATTTACTGTGCGTCATGACTGCTTCCCTAAAGGTCTCATAAAAAATACCAAACAAAAACACATCCCATCGATGTGCTTGCACTTTTTCGGACAATCAAGTCATGGATTGCACTGCTTAAATTCGCTAGATATGCCGACTTACCAGTCAAGTTAAATGGTATCCCAGCCACTATTTAATCGGACACAAACCCCTCTAAGTTAACCGTTTCTAATACTGTTTATTAATGTTTTATGGATCAAAATACCCGACCAATCAAGGAACGTACGGTTCCCGATTAAGCAAGATTTCATAATTAGTCAAGTCTTTTTTACGCTATTTTTTCGTGAAAATGTCCGATTTTTCCCGATTTTCTTTGTTTTTTCGTTCTTTTTTACGTTTTCTGCTCGTTTTTTCATGTAATTTTATAGTAATAATTTACTTGTTATTGCTCTAATTGTCAGCCCGCCCGTCCATTCCCCGCATCACTAAATCCATTCTTTCCCCTCTTCATTTCTCAGGTTTTCTTAATTTTTCGAATTGCATCATTAGCCGTGTTTATCGAGTTAGCCAGATTTAACAGACTTCGCTTTATTTTTCAGATTCGTTAAGCTTGCCCAACTTGTGAAATTGGGCGGGGATTCTCGTTTTATTGAGCTTATGTAATTCGCTGGCGTGACGTCTTTTTTTTAACTTGCAGGCTTTCTCGGGTTTTCTCTTTTTATTGGTTTCGCCGATTTTATTTGGCTTACTGATTTTCTCATTTGGATTTTTTTGGACTGAGGTTGCCGGCTTCTGATGGGCGGGCTTGGCCAGTGTTGGAAGGGTGCTGGCTGATGCCAAATCGGCGATATTTTTCCAGATATAGGGGCGATGTATGCGCACGGCGTTTAAGATGGTAAATGATTTTTCTATGCTGCTGTGATGGGCGGGGCTTATGCGGGGAGTTCGTCGCAACCCAGATTTATTGCGTTTGGCATCGCGGCGGCTTGGGGTTGCTTGCCGATGCTGATTGTATTGGGTTTGCTGTTTG
>CAZSSX010000032.1:2698-15145 GCA_964609545.1 uncultured Phycisphaeraceae bacterium
TTGGCGTATTGCTGTGCGTGTTTTTGTAAGACACTGACAGCGGTGCCTCTGGTTTGTTGGGTTGTTTTTTGTTGTGCGACAAAATTTTGGAAGCTGACGGTGCCGCCTTGACTTGTGTAGAGGAGATATCGCTGCCATTGTTCTGCTCGGAGAAAACCTTTATTGTAGATGGTTTTGCCTACGACCATGCCATCGCGATAGATGACGCCTGCTTTGCCAAATCTGAGGAATAGACGCTGATCTTCTTTTGATAGCACCCTGCCTTTGCCGTTGCCGATATCTCTGAGGTCTTGCCGCCTCAGGTGGATGGCTTTGATGCGGTTGTCTTTGATGGATATTTCTACAGTGCCACCCCTTGCGTTTTGTGCGCTGGCGTTTTTCGGGATTAAAATGAAAAGCCCAGCGATGATGCATATCGCGAGTTTAAGCAGATTAGGCATTGATTTTAGAAACATCGGCATTGCCTTGACCGGGATGAGCGCGGGGCGAATTGGGGGATGTAACGAATATGCGTATGATTTGGAAAAGGGAGCGGGGCGTGGTTAAGCTTTTTTATAAGATTCGCATCGCTTTGATTGAACAGCTGGCTGGGTAAGGTTTGAGCTGATTGGGCTAGGGGATTTTTGAGATTGATCGCCAAGCTCTCTTATTTTAGTGTGTGGATTTTAACCAAGACAGGCTGTCCATCGAGTTTGACGTTGCCTACTTGCCCTTTGCCTTTTTGTTTTCTATTGAATAATCGCCAGTTCATGGCGATGGGGCTTTGGATATCTCGGACGATTGTTTTGTGGGATCTTCTGCTGCTATAAAAGGTGATGCTTAGGCATTGGGTCTTGCTTGGGGGGATTATTTTTTGAAAATAAACCTTGCCTGTGGCTGCGTTGATGACGGTGAGTAGCTGGGATGCGCTTGGGGCGGCGTAGTATTGGCGTACCGGCCACATTTTGCGGGATGGCAATGCGGTGTTTTTGATCTTTTTTTCCGCTGTTTTTTTGTGATCTTGTGCGGATTGGTTTTGTGTGTGTTGCTTGGGTGTTGCTGGGGGTGTGTTTTTTGGGATGATCTTTTTTTCAGTTTTTATTTGATCTTTTTTTTTATCCTCGGTAGAGGTGTCACCTAGGAGTCCGCCGACGAGGGGTGTTTCGTCGATCATGTCGGATTTTCCTGGCTGATCTGATTTTTTGTCTTGTGTGGTTTGTTTTTCAAATTTTGATTTGAATCCCGCGGGGAATTCGGGATCACGTACTTCCATTTGTCTGGTGACGAGTACGCCGTCGAGTTTGATAAAGCCTTTGTCTACGCAGCGCCCTAGGCCTGTGTCGTCGTACATGGCCCATGTTAGGCTTGTTGCGGGATATGCTGAGGATGTGCCGAAGATTTCTAATTCGTGGGCGCGGTCTAGGTCTAGCATGAGGGAGTGCCCGACGGGGATTTGTTTTTCGAAGTAGATATCCCCTGAGAGGTTGCCGACCACGCGTATGGTTTTTGGCGAATCCATGGTGCTGATATAGGTTTTGCGGTCATTTGCGACTGAGCAGCCTATGCTGAAGATGATCATGGCGGCGAGCGCTATTTTTGGGCTTAATTTGATATAATTACGCATTTTTGATATTCCTTCACATTTTATGCTATTCATTACAGATTGTTGCAATGAAGATTGGACTTGTATCGTCATTCTATACTAAAATCCATCGAACCTTTTACCGAGAATCATTATATGGCTTCCTCTAAAAAAACAACAAAAACCACGGCAAAAAAAACAACAAAAAAATCAGCGCCTGATCGCCGTGGTTTTTTCCGAGATCTCTTGCGGATTAGTATTGATAAAGTTGAACAGAAGGCTCAGGATTTGGAGCGTAAGATTAGCCATGCGGTGGAGCGATCTATGCCTGAGAATGAAGCTGATTTGCCTTATTTTGACCCGGAGGATGACGTACGTTATCTGCGCCCACCTGGGACGCTGGGTCAGGCGGATCTGGAGCGGTCTTGTTGTCAATCTGGCGAGTGCGCCAAGGCTTGCCCCGCTGATGCGATCCAATTAGACCCCGAGAAGCGCATTGCGGGTGGATTTCCTTATATTATCGCTGCGGAGTCGCCTTGCGTGATGTGTGATGACTTGGCTTGCACGCATGTTTGCCCGACGGGTTCGATCTTGCCTTTGTCTGAAAAGGATGAGATTTCGATGGGTTATGTTGATTTTGATGGTGCATTATGCTTGCGGTCTGAGGATGGGGATTGCAGGCTTTGCGTGGATCAGTGTCCGGTGGGAGAGGATGCGATTTCTATTGATCCGGATGATTCTTTGATTGTTCTTAATGGTGAGTGTACGGGTTGCGGTGTTTGCGAGAAGGCTTGCCCGACGAGCCCTAAGGCTATTTGGGTTGAGCCTTATGAGTACGTCAATTAGTTTTCCACAATCGGACAGATTTATCTTTTTGTTTTACTTTTCGCGGTATCTGGGGTGGCTGATCTGATTTTTCGGGGTCTTTTTGGGCAGTGGCTTTTAATTTGGGTACAATGTTGACCGCTATAGGTTTGCTTCTATTTTTGTGACGTGTGATGGCTGTATGCTTGGCGTCGTCTGTGGTGGCCTATTAGATGGCGTGACATTCCTTAACCCTATCCTCTGGCTGGATTTGCCGCTTTATTTTGGCGGTTGGGCCTTGGCTGGACTACGATATAGGACTTTAAAACGATGGCTAATCAACCCCTTCCCGAACAGCAATTCGAGCATCGCTTGATCATCCCCAAGATTATTGATTGGCCTGTGCTGATCGGTATTACGGCGATGCATGTGCTTTCTCTTGCAGTGTTTAACCCGGCTTATTTTTCTTGGTCTGGTTTTCTTCTTTTCTTACTTTTTGCTTGGTTGACTGCCTGCGTTGGTATTACGTTGACTTATCATAGGCTTTTGACGCATCGTTCTTTTAAGTGTCCTAAGTGGTTTGAATATGTGTTGACTTTTTTCGGTTGTTTGGCGTGGCAAGGGGGTCCGATTCAGTGGGTGGGGACGCACCGTATTCACCATAAGCACTCTGATAAAGAAAAAGACCCGCATTCGCCTAAGCATGGTTTTACGTGGGGTCATATGACTTGGTGTATGCATAAATCGGTGGATGGTCACGTGGCGGCGGATGCTGCGAAGGATTTGCATCGAGATAAAGTTTTACGTTTTATGAACAAGTGGTTTTTTGTGCCTCAGCTGCTGATGATTCCGATTATGTATGGTTTAGGCTATGCGTATGCGCGATGGGACGGGCTAGAGGGTGCTGCGGTTAATAATATGGGGATTTCGTGGGCATTGTGGAGCACGATTTTCCGTGTTGTTTTTGTTTATCACGGGACTTGGTTTGTTAATTCGGCTGCGCATACGTGGGGCTATCGCAATTATAAGACGACTGATGGTTCTACTAATTTATGGTGGGTGGCGATCTGGTCATTTGGGGAGGGCTGGCACAATAATCATCACGCTTACCAGCGGTCGGCTAAGCATGGTTTGCGTAAATTTGAGCTTGATCCGACGTACTGGATTATCAAGTTGTTGGGCGCGGTGGGTTTGGCGACGGATATCGTGGTGCCTAAGCCCGAGGAATTGCCTACTGCTGAATATGATATTCCTCTTACCAAAGAGCGTAACAAAAAAGAGGCGGCCAACCAAGAGTTGCCTAACCTTTGATTGGTTCTTAAAAAAAACTAACCCACCTCAAGCCCGCCGTTGAAACGGTGGGTTTTTTTATGGTTTGTTTTATGGTTGTGTAATTATTTTCTTTGTTCTAGCGCTATGAGTGTTGTTTTGTGGGTATTTTTTTAAATTTGCACGAGAAATTCACAGGGGAAATGTTTTTTATTTAGGTATCTATTTGCATCAGAGCCCAAGTTATGTGAAAATATAAGACTCGGTAATTGGTATTACCAGATTCATTTATCACCCTTAGAAAGATTGAGGTAGCTCAATGGCAATCCGTATCAAGGCTCGCGCAGGCGAAACAGCAGAACAGATCATGCGTCGCTTTAAAAAGATGTGCGAAAAAGAAGGTTTAACTAAAGATATTAAACGCCGTGCCTATTACGAGAAGCCAAGTGAGAAGAAGCAGCGGGCGATTCGAAAAAGCGCCAAGCGCATTCAGATGAATGCTGCGGGCAAGCCCGCGATTAAGCCGAAGAAAAAACGATTTTAAATTGATTTAAGATATCGGGCGTATGTCGAGTACGTCCGATATTTTTTTATCTGGTTGCTTTTCAACTTTACTTTCTTGTTTAGCCGATTGTTTTTCTATTGAATCAACCAGATCAGATCGGAATTATCCGATTTTTGGCATGATATAACCAGTTTTAGCCGACCGCAAGAAGCTTTCAACGTATCTCTTCATGTGGCGGCTAATTGTATTTCTCAACCTAACCCTCACTTATTATAGGAGCATTGCGATGCAAGTAATGGCCTTCAAGACCCTACCGATTCTAACGCTGGGTTTTCTCACTCACACGGCACTGGCCACAGCAGAGCAGGCGGCACCGCTGCTTGAAAAAGCTGCTCAAGTGGTGACATCGTCTACGCCTGCTGCTGCGGGCAACGGAGAGATTCACAGTTTTTTCTATCTCGCGCCTTTGGCGGCGATTGCGGCATTGATCATGGCGCGTTTCTTTTATAAAGGATTCATGGCGCAGTCTGAGGGGGATGACAATATGATCAAGATCGCCCAGGCGGTGCGGGATGGTGCTTATGCTTATCTTAAGCGTCAATATAAAGTGGTGACGATGATGGTGGTGCTGCTGGTGATTGCGCTTGCGATTATGGGGCAGACGGGTCTTCAATCTCAGATTACCTTTATTGGTGTTGCGGTGGCTTCGTTCTTGTCTGGGCTTTGTGGCTTTTTGGGGATGAAGACGGCGACTAATGCATCGGCTAGGACCACGGCTGCGGTGAAAGATTCACTCAACGCGGGGCTGAAGGTTGCTTTCCGTGCTGGGGCGGTGATGGGAATGATTGTTACGGGTTTTGCATTATTAGACATTAGCGCTTGGTTTTGGATTTTGCACAAGAGCGGTAAGAATCCGATTGATCTGACGACGATTCTTTTGTCCTTTGCGATGGGTGCCTCCTTGCAGGCGCTGTTTGCTCGTGTGGGTGGCGGTATTTATACCAAGGCTGCGGATGTGGGGGCGGACTTGGTGGGTAAGGTTGAAGCGGGGATTCCGGAAGATGATGCCCGTAATCCGGCGACGATCGCGGACAACGTGGGGGATAATGTGGGGGATGTTGCGGGGATGGGCGCTGACCTTTACGAATCTTATTATGGCTCTATTTTGGCGGCGATGGCGCTGGCTGCGGCTACGGCATTTAGCTTGGGCATGGATAACACCAAGGCTTTTCAGTTGGTCGCTGCGGTTCCGGCGCTGGCTGGTTTAGGTATTATTTGCTCGATCGTGTCGATCTTCTTTGTCAAGGCTAAGGAGGGTGCATCCTTTGCTAAGCTGCTCAAGTCGCTTCACTTTGGGGTGTGGATGAGTTCGGCGTTGATCGTGGTGGGTTCTTACTTTTTATTGACTCAGATGTTGGGTGATTTACATACCGAGATTTACGCTACGGGTTTATGGGGATCTATTATTTCGGGGTTGTTGGCTGGGTTAATCATCGCTTGGGGTACCGAGCGATATACTTCTTACGAGCATAAGCCGACGCAGCGCATCGCTGAGCAGGCGGAAATGGGCTCGGCTACGGTGATTATCGCGGGTATCGCTGAGGGGATGATTTCGACTTGGATTCCTTTGCTTACGACTGTGGTGGCGATTCTGTGTGCGTTTAATTTTGCTAGCGCCCATGCGGTGGGTACGGAGCATAAATTCTTGTTAGGGGTCTTTGGCGTGGGTATCGCTGCGGTGGGTATGCTTTCTACGCTGGGTATTACTTTGGCGACTGATGCATACGGCCCCATCGCGGACAACGCGGGTGGTAATGCTGAGATGACGCATCAGCCTGCGATCGTGCGTGAGCGCACCGACATGCTGGATTCATTGGGTAACACGACGGCGGCGACGGGTAAAGGTTTTGCTATTGGCTCTGCGGCGTTGACTGCGCTGGCTTTGCTGGCTGCTTATGTGACCACGGTTCAGGTTTCAGTTAAGAGCGCGGCATTGGCTGCGGGCGAGGCTGTTCCAGCTGCGGCGACGAGCATTGCGGGCTTTGTTGAAGCCTACCAGATTACGCTGCTTAACCCTTCGGTGCTTTGCGGTTTGTTTCTTGGGGTGATGCTGGTGATGGTTTTCTGTGCGATGACGATGAACGCGGTGGGCAGAGCTGCCTTTGCGATGATTGATGAATGTCGTCGTCAGTTTGGTATTATGAAAAAGGGCTTTAAGGCTGATGGTGTTTCTGATGCTGATATCGCCGACCCGCTGAAGTGGCCTTTTGAGACGACGGTAGACGGGCATAAGTACCCCGACTTTGCTAACTGTGTGGCGATTTCAACGGACGGGGCATTGAAAGAAATGGTGATGCCATCGTTATTAGCGGTGATCGTGCCGATTGCTGTTGGGCTTCTTTTGGGTGTTGCTGGGGTGATGGGCTTGATTTGCGGCACACTTGTTTGTGGTTTTGGCGTGGCGATTTTCATGTCTAACGCGGGCGGGGCTTGGGACAATGCTAAGAAGTATATTGAAACTGGCAAGCATGGCGGTAAGGGATCTGATGCTCATAAGGCTGGGGTTGTGGGCGACACGGTGGGCGATCCTTTCAAGGATACATCTGGTCCGTCTCTGAATATTTTGATTAAATTGGTTTCGGTTGTGTCGGTTGTTTTTGCGGGTTTGATTTTGAAATTTTCGCCTGCGATTCAGAGCTTTTTAGGACTCAACTAAGCTTTATCAAAAATAAAAAATTCATTTTTCAGAACCCCGCAGCGATTGAAGTTGCGGGGTTTTTTGATGGCTATTTTGGGTTTATGATGGCCGATTTGTTTTAGGCTTGCTGATCTTTTGTTTTTATTGGCGGTATGATTATTTGAAAATTTAATTTTTGGGCGTGAGGTGCGTGGTGGCTGGGCGTGTGGTTTGTTGGCGCTCTGCGTTTGGGTTGGGGCGATATTTATCACTGGCTTGAGCGGAGATTTATGAAGGGGAAAGGCTGGGGGTTGGGGTGGGATTAGCGTTTGGTTGTGTCTGAGCTGGAGTCTGGGTGTGTGTTTCGTTGAGTGTGTTTGCGGCTGTCGGGCAAGTGCGAGAGGTATTGGGCGTTGGTTTATGTTATTATTATTAGGGGTATGATTAACTTAGACGGTCGGTCTTAAATGGCTGTGAATGTGTTTTATCGAGGGGGACCATCTTTGTTCATTATTGTGATTATTTTTGATTTTGCGCGGGGTCTTTAGCCTTGGACGTCGAATTTGGCGGGGGGTTCTGCTTGCGTGTAGGGCCAGTGGCGCGGTCCGCCTGAGATTTGTTTGAGCATGTCATCGCTGGGGTTGGCTGTTTTTTGTTTTGCTTTTGTTTCTTCTTTTGTTTCTTTTTCTTGTTGCGGTGGGTGTCCATGGTCTGGTACTTTGCCATCGATGTGAATGCGATCGCTGGCATCGTCTTCTTGTCCTTCTTCGATGCCTTTGAGATGGGATTCGAAGACATCTTTTATTTTTTGGCTTTGGAAGGCTCTCTGGGCGGATTCTTTTTTGATCGATTTTGCGGCTTGACTCGAGCCGACATGAGCGTTGGCCACCGAAGCGGCGATGCCTGTACCTATGATACTCATTTTAAAGACTCCCGATTTTTGGGTTGGCTGGGCAGCTATTTTTCAGCGCTAGCTGGCTTACCGCTCTTTACTAATAACTTATGTCTTTATCGGCGATGCCAGTGGTTTTCTTGAAGATTTGTAAACATTGCATTTAACAATGCTTATAATACGAAAAATCCTTTCAGCCTATTTTTCAACTGATTTAATTGTTATAAGTGACGGTTTGGGTTAGCCTTTTGTCATGAGTTTTGTAAGTTGTATCGACTTGTGTTTTTTTAAGGGGTAGATTGTGGGGTAAGTTAAGGGGGTGCGTGATTTTTTTATTTTTGTTCATGCTTTGAGGAGCTTTTTTGATGCTTAGTTTGCAGGTGATTTATTATATTAGCATTGTTTTTGCGCTGTGTTTGAGTGTCGGGCTTTATCTTTTGAGTTATCGGTTGAAATGTGTTGGGGAATTGGCGGGGAATCGGCCGACCATGCGTAGGGCCAGTTTTTGCTGGTATTTGGCTACCGTTTTAGCTTCTTCGGGGGGATTGGGTTTTCTTTGGTTGGGCTTATTGGGGATGCTCAAGGCGGTTTGAGGGTCGCTGGGGTCTTGGGTTAATGCGCTTGATTTGGCGGGGGCGGTTGTTGTGTTTACGATTCTCTTGGGGTTGAGTAGGCTGATTTTTTGTGTCCTCACTGGGTATAAGGCTCGATGGCTAGTGCTGCATCTTTTTGGGCTACAAAAGTGTCTCTATTTTCTTGAGAAGTGAAAAGATAAAGTGCGTATCCGCCGTATCCGCCGCCACAATATTTCATCGCCGCTGCGTTGGGGACTTGAGGCAAGGTCTCCATTTTTTCGTTCAGCTGGACACCGTATGACATCGTTACTGCTTGGGCCAAGGTTTGAATGTCTTGTTTGAGGATTGCTTCTCGTGCTTTGTCGCCCGCTGCTTGGATCATGTCATAGTCGCGCTTGAGGTTGGCAGCGTTGGGTGTGTCGTGGTCTCGGCCTGTCCAGTATAGGGCCATGAGTCCGTTTAAGAAGTCGCCGTTGCGTTTAAAATCTAACACGGGGCGGACCCCGCTTCGCCAGACACATGCGCCGGTCTCGGTAATGACTGCGGGGTCTTGCCAGCCGACGCCTAGGTCTAGCTCGCTGCCCACGCCATCTTCGCCGTTGAGCATCGCCCATGCGCCCGATCCGCCAAGTCCTGATTTAAGCTGATAATCCCATTTTCGTAGAGAGACCATGGGGCTGATGGCGCAGTTTACGATATAGGCGCCATCTCTGGCAAATCGTGGGACGTCTAGCCAGCCTCCTGCAAAATCTACGCGCAACGGCGCTAATGTTGGGGCTTGGATATAACGGACGACTTGTGAGGTGCTGATGGGTTTGAAGCGAGGCGGTGTTTTTTCTAGCACATGGTAGGTGGCGCCTAGGTCTTGGCACAATTGGCGTTTGACTGTTGCGTATTGGTCATCTGTGGTGACGACTAGGATATCTGGCTTGAGTCTACGAAATTCTGTTTCAAAGTCTAATCCCATGCCTACATCGTGGCCTATCACTACTTCGTCAACGACTTTCATGGCTGCGATGAGTGCTTGCTTATGCTCATCGGGTAGGCTGGACTTTCGCTGTTTATGATGCCAGAGGACATCTTGCGAGGCAAAGCAGACGGTGAGGTGATCTCCTAAGGCTCTTGCTTGGGTGAAAAATTCGACATGCCCGGCATGTAAAATATCATAACATCCCGAAACAAATACACGCTTAATGCCACTCATCGTTTTCTCTTTCTTTTGAAGGTTTGGCCGCGATGGATGTTTTAGAAAACCCGTTCCGCGTGGTTGCCTTGACTGGTTTTCTTATTATATCTGACATTCTGGTCAAAGCCTAAAGGCAAAGCATTAAAATAATGATAGAGCCCTTTTTAGCGCGCTACCTCTTTTGGCTCAAACCTATTATACTAGCGTTTATGCTTAAAAAACTCGCCCTTTTAACGTTGGGCACCTACATTCTCATCACCCTAGGGGCGCTAGCTTTTCCTTTTCAAATGACGAGCAAGATCAAGAGTGTGCATCGTGCGCCAGAGGGAGCCTCTGCCGGGCCCGGTTACTCGGGGCTAGGCTTTGCGATGGTGCTGCATTATATCCGCGATGATCAGCTCCATCATTTTTTGACCGCCATCGACCAGATCGCTGCCAAAGGCTTCACCCACCTGCTCATCTCTACGCCTATGACTCAAGTAGATGCTCACGCATCGGGTATTTCCCTGCAGCCGGCTGAGAATTATACCCCTAAGCGCACGCATTTAGTGGCTATTTTAAATCACGCCAAAGCCAAAAAGCTTACGGTCACCCTCATGCCTATTGTTTGGCTGCAATCTCATGGCAAAGGCTGGCGGGGAAAAATCCAGCCTAAGGATTGGGCAGTCTGGTGGCGCCATTATCATGCGGGGATCGTTTACTTTGCCAAAATCGCCCAGGAAACGCGGGTTGATATTTTGTCCATCGGCTCGGAGCTGCTTTCCACCGAATCACAGTTAGAGCGATGGACCCAGACTATTGCCTTGGCCCGCGAGCATTTTCAAGGCAGGCTCACCTACTCGGCCAATTGGGATAATTATGCTCAGCCCAGTTTCTGGGATCAGCTGGACATGATCGGCATCAATGCCTATTTCGATATGGCTAGTACCTACGGCGACTCGCGGGGGCAACTCAAAAAACGCTGGGATGATATCCAGATTCAGCTCAAAGCCTTCACTGAAAAACATCATAAGCCGCTGCTCATCACCGAGCTGGGATACCCCGCTTTGCCGACGGGGCTCACCGCGCCTTATGATTATACAAACGCTAAGCAAGCCGAGACCGATCGCGCGACACAATATAAAGGCTACCAAGCGTTTATCGATGCATGGTCGCCGGCTCTGAGCGCCCCCGCTGGCTCTCAAAACCTCGTGGCTATCCATCTCTATCTTTGGCAACCAGCCAGCAGCACCGGCAATGACAAGCCCAAAGACCACCCCGGATATC
The DNA here is from genome assembly GCA_964609545.1 of uncultured Phycisphaeraceae bacterium. Lineage (GTDB taxonomy): Bacteria > Planctomycetota > Phycisphaerae > Phycisphaerales > Phycisphaeraceae > CAZSSX01. Next base: position 13,434 of record CAZSSX010000032.1, read on the forward strand.
TTCATTATATGGATATCCAAGGCACAAAATCCCTGCAACTTATCGAGCAATTCATCCAAAACAGACACCCCATCCATTCGCCTCATTCATTCCCAGCTCACTCCAAAATTTTGCTCCCAAGCCAGCCGGCCAGTGATTCCTCATTTTAATGGCCAGCCCATTGCTTTTTTAACACGCAAAACTATAGTACCTCCCATGGCAATGAACATATTAATCATCGGAAGTGGCGGCCGCGAGCACGCCATCGGCTGGAAACTTAAACAATCCAAAAATTGCAAAAAGCTCTTCTTTGCCCCGGGCAACGGCGGAACCGCTACGCTTGGGAAAAACTTAGAGATCAACGCAGACACCGTCACTACTAAGGTGGTCGATGAGATTGATTATTTTTGTAGACATAATGATATTGAGATGGTCGTCATTGGGCCTGAAGACCCTCTGGCTGGTGGATTAGCAGACCGACTCGCCGCCGAGGGACGCATCATTTTTGGCCCATGCCAAGCCGCTGCCAAGCTCGAAGGCGACAAGGCGTATGCCAAGCATTTGATGAAGGCTGCTTCTATTCCCACCGCTGATGCGCAGATTTTTGATCACTATGACAAAGCCATGGCTTACGTCCAAAATCGCGAGACGCCAGTGGTCGTCAAAGCCGCGGGACTGGCCAAAGGCAAAGGCGTCATCGTTTGCTCGACCCAGCAAGAGGCCATCGACGCGGTGGAATCGGTGATGGGCGACAAAACCTTTGGCCAAGCTGGTGCCACCTGCGTGATCGAGGAACGGCTAGTAGGGCAAGAAGTTTCTGTTTTGGCTTTTGTCGATGGGCGCAATATTCACGTGCTGGATCCCGCACAAGATCACAAGCAAGCTTACGAAGGCGATCAAGGGCCTAACACCGGGGGCATGGGTGCTTACACGCCAACACCTTTGCTGACCGAAAAAAAACTCTCACAAATCAACGCCACCGTTTTAGTACCTATTGTCGATGCCATGCGCCGCGATGGGGTAGAATTCAAAGGCCTGTTATACGCGGGCCTGATGCTCACCGCCGGCGGCCCCAAGGTTCTAGAATTTAACGTGCGTTTCGGTGATCCGGAATGTCAGCCTCTGCTGATGCGAATGAAAACAGACTTAGTAGAAGTCTTCAAAGCCGTAGCTGAGGGCACGCTGGATCGGGTGCCTATTGCATGGGACAAGCGCTGCTCTTGCTGCGTGGTCATTTGTTCTGAGAATTACCCCGGCACGCCTACCAAAGGCGTTGAAATTATCGGCATCGAAAAAGCCGAAGAAGACAAAGACGTCAAAGTTTTTCAAGCAGGCACCAAACGCCTAAGCAACGGCACGCTGGTCACCAACGGCGGGCGCGTTCTAGGCGTCACCGCCTTTGGCAAAGACCTCAAAGAAGCCCAGCAACGGGCCAATGCGGCATGTGAAAAAATACAAATCAAAGGCTCACACTACAGAAAAGATATCGGCTATCGCGTCATGTCCTAGCGGGCAGGGGACCATCTCTTTATAACGAACATCGGCTTCATCTTTGCGATCAACCGTTGGGTAAGATCAATTGCAAGTTTTCTTTGGGTGGCTTGCTTAAGCACTATTATAGAGCTGTCTAACTATCGTGCTTCAAGATAAAATCTATGAAAAAACAGGGCCATCGACTAGAGAGATGGTCCCCCAAATTAGGACAGCCCCTTAAGGTGGATTATAATGAGCTT
>CAZSSX010000033.1:0-3265 GCA_964609545.1 uncultured Phycisphaeraceae bacterium
GGCGATGTAGCGGTGACCAAGTATATGCGTCAATGGACAGATCCGGATTTTGATCAAAAAAAGATTCGAGTGAGTCAGTCTGAAATTCGTGCAGCCGTAGAGGCGCTCAATCCGCAATTGCGGGAGGTTCTCCAAGGTGCCATTGCCAATGTTTTTGCTTATCAGAAACACATTATGCCAGCGGAGATTAAGCCCATGACCCTCGATGGAGCAGAGTTGGGCTTGCGATTTTTACCGGTTGAAAAAGTAGGCCTGGCAGTTCCCGGGGGGATGGCCAGCTACCCTTCAAGCGTGATCATGTTGGCTATTCCAGCATTGGCTGCGGGGGTGCCGCTGGAGGGCATTAGTGTGGTCACGCCGGGACGGACGAGGCAAAAAGGCAGCAATGACCAAGGCGGTTCTGATGTGTCCCCCTTGGTTTTGGCTACTTGTGGTTTGATCGGAATCGAGAAGGTCTATCGCATTGGTGGCGCCCAAGGGATAGCTGCTTTAGGCTATGGCACAAAGACCGTTCAAGCCGTGGAGATGATTGTCGGCCCCGGCAATATTTTCACGCAACTGGCAAAAGCCCAGCTCAGTGGTTTAGTAGGAATCGATGGCTTTTATGGACCTAGCGAGATTGTCGTGATCGCCGATGCTCAAGCAGATGTGCAGCGTGTAGCGGGAGATTTAATCGCCCAAGCCGAGCACGACCCGGGTAAGTGTTTTCTCATTGCATGGGAGGGTGATGTAATTCAAAATATTTGTCATGCCATTAAAAAACAGGTCACAACGCGCAGCCGACAGCAAGCGATTCTCAAAGCCTTTGAGGATGAAAGTGCAGCGATTTTGGTCAAAGATAAATCGATGGCTACAGAGGTTGCCAACCTCATCGCTGCGGAACATGTGACTTTAGCAGTGGAGGATCCCGAGGCATTGGCCAAAAAAATAGCGTGTGGCGGCGAGCTGTTTTTAAGCGATGCCACTCCGGTGGCAGCGGGGGATTATTACGCTGGCCCCAGCCATAGCCTGCCCACCGGCCGCACCGCCCGGTTCGCTAGCGGCGTGAGTGTTTATACCTTTCTTAAGCGATCGGGAACGGTTTTTTATCGCAACGGCATGCCACCGAAAGTGATTGATGCCATACAGCAACTGGCCAACGCCGAAGGTTTAGAGGGCCATGCCGCAAGCGTGAAGCTGCGCGGATAGGGCGCATGGCTGATGTTTCTGACCATGGCTGGCATTAAAATATGTTTTTTTTCTTTGTATTAGGATCGATGTGTGCTATTTTGTAGTATCGCACAGCTTGGGTCGATTTAAAGGCGGCAAATTGATCGGAACAGTAGGGGCGCAAGATTGAATCTGATGTTTCACTTTGGGGGCGGGTTGGGCATGGCGTGTGGGCGAATTGGAAAAATCTAGTTTAAAGGCTATACGTTGTTTGCATGTTGAGCATCAATATCTTTAAGCGAACAAAAAAAGATTGATTTTAAAGGAGCCAATGAATGGATCGAAAACAAGTAACCCCCACTGACATTTTTGTGAGAAAAAATATGAGCGATGCGCGTAGCTGGGTACTTGATCCCCTGGAGGGACGCGTACTTTTTAGTGTGGCCCATAGTGTGGGGCAAGCGGATGCTTTAATCGAAAATACCGAAGGGGTCATCTACTATGATGCAGGTTTAAGCCCCGCGCAGTTGGCTGCTCAATCGCTGCCTGGTGATGCCGATGAGTTGGGTGTGCTGGATCGGAAACTAAATTTGGCCGAGACTTTTTCGTTGCATAGTTATCCGGGGGCTAAGCAGGTTATTTTTCTTGATTTTGATGGGCATACGACAACAGATCGTTCGTGGAACAAAGGCGTGAGTTTTACAAGCTTAGCATATAATAAAAGTGGTAGCGTAGAAAATTTTGATGCATCGGATCGCAAGGAAATTTATCGGATATGGGCTCGCGTGGCGGAGGACTTTTTGCCTTTTGCTGTGGACGTGACCACGCAGGATCCGGGCATAGAGGGGCTGCGCAAAAAAGGCAGCGGTGATGTGGCCTGGGGCGTGCGGGTGGTGATCAGCGCCACGCGCAGCTGGTATGGTAGCAGTGCGGGCGGGGTGGCTTATGTGGGGGCATTTGATTGGAGTCGAGACACACCCGCGTTTGTGTTTACCAGTGGTGTAGGCGCTGGATCGAAAAATGTGTCCGAGGCGGTGAGCCATGAAGTGGGCCACACCCTCGGGCTCAAACATGATGGCAAAACAGGCGGAACGGAATATTATCGTGGCCATGGCAGCGGGAAAACAGGCTGGGCGCCGATCATGGGCGTGGGCTATTCCAAAAATCTGACGCAATGGAGCAAAGGCGAATATACCGGAGCCAATCAGCAGCAAGATGACCTAGATAGGATTACCCATGGCAACGGCTTTGGCTATCGCGTGGATCAGGTCGGGGATGTACCAGCCGATGCGCAACGCTTAGACATCAACGTGATAGACAGAGCCGTGAATTATCATGGCTTAATTGAGAGGCGCGAGGATGTGGATTATTTCCGATTTGACACCATCGGCGGGCCGATGAATCTGTCCATCGACCCCGCCAAACATGGGGCAAATTTAGATCTTCAAGTTCAATTATTTAACAGCGCTGATCAGCTGCTAGAAACATTTAATCCCGCAAATAACTTAAATGTGAAAATTCAAAATTATCCATTAGACGCTGGCACTTATTATCTAGCGATAGAAGGGACCGGCAAAGGGAATTTGCAAAACGGCTACAGCGATTACGGCAGCCTAGGTTTTTACGCCATCACAGGCACGATCCCCACAGGAGGTCCCGGCAATATTGCAGTAGATTTAAACATACAAACCACCGAAGGCGATCCCACGCAAACCGTTGATTTGCGAGCGCTAGCCCACGACCCCGAAGGCGGCGGATTGACTTTAATAGGCGTCAGTCAAGGGGCGCATGGCACGGTCACCATGGGGGCGGATGGCGTGGTTTTTTATCAACCGATCGGCGATTATTTTGGCGAGGATGCCTTTGAATATTACCTGAAAACACAATCGGGCATGGTCGATGTAGGCTTGGTCGGCGTGACCATCTTGCCCAAGCAAGACCCGCCTCTGGCCAATGATGACGTCTTTAACGTAGGCAGCGGGACAGAAATTCTGCTCGATGTGTTGGCTAATGACACGGACTTAGACGGCGATCCTTTGGTGGTGCAATCGGTCACCGCCGCGCCCAACGGCCTCGTCCGCACCGCTCATGCCGGGCCGCCGCGCCACCGCCCCCC
>CAZSSX010000033.1:3275-3957 GCA_964609545.1 uncultured Phycisphaeraceae bacterium
GGTATCGCTCCGATGCTTGGTATCAAGGCACAGACACTTTTAGCTACCAGATCAGCGATGGCCACGATGGCACTAGTCAAGGCCAAGTGGTGATGCATGTCAGACGGCAAGGCATTTTATATGAACGCTACGATGGTATTGGTGGCAATGATATCGCGGACTTAAGAGCCAGCGATAAGTTCCCCGGCGCCGCGGATCATGTTGAAATCTTAGAGGGATTAGAAATCGGCTATCGCACGGGTAATCGCTTTGGGGGCAGAGTGCGAGGCTATGTTTGGCCTAAGGTTAGTGGCCTTTATCAAATGTATTTATCCAGCGATGATGGCGGCGAACTTTGGATGAGCGATGACACGCAAGCCCAAGGCGCACAAAAAATCGCCTATATCAATAGCTATTCGTCTTATCATCAATGGGGGAAATTTCGATCACAAAAATCGAGCGAGCGATATCTAGAAGCGGGCAAAGGATATTATATCGAAGCGCTAGTCAAAGAAGGCAGCGGCGGAGATCATTTATCCGTCGCGTGGACAGGCCCAGGCATTGACAAAATCACGGTCATTAGCGGGGAGTTTGTCACGATGTTTGGCGCACAGCCTAACGCGCTAGGCGATGCCAACGGCGATGGTGTCGTTGATGGTGCTGACCTGACGCAAGTGAAAAAAGGCATGGGCCTACGCTATGG
>CAZSSX010000033.1:3967-14999 GCA_964609545.1 uncultured Phycisphaeraceae bacterium
GCCGTGCGCAACGCGATGAAAAATAATAGCTCAACTACCCGCGGAAGAATAAATCCACCAGAACTGCTCGCCCAAGTAGCAAAGCAAACCGTTGAACAAATTTTTGAAATACAAAATTTACAGCAAAATCAGAGGCAAAAAGATGCCGACCCAAGTTTAACACCCTGGCTTGATCAGCAGTGGCTACCAAACGATAGCCAGAAAAAAGACAGCCCGCATCAAGCAGACTTTGCCCGTGAAAAGGACCCAAGCTTGGAATCGGATCTGGCATTTACGCGAGAGTTATCATTAAGCCTAGGCCAATCAGCCGACGCCCTTGAGCAGCTAATCAGATCCGATCGTCCGCGTTGGGAAGACCTACATATTCGGCTAGGCGATCAATTACAAAAAATCGATCTGTTTGAAATGATGTAAATTCACCGGATCAAAACCCGATCAAAAAGACCTTAAATAATAGGTTATTACCGATTATCGGTTTGAGCAAAGCGATGATTCATCGGGCGTGCATAGCCATTGAAAAGGATCGGGCGTTGGGTGAAAAATGAGACAGTGCAGCCAGCCTGCAAGTTTTTTGGAAGAGGCGGGGCTGGGGCAGTGAAAATATTTGGCGCGGTTTTATTGCCGATATTTGGCTAACGTTTGAATCACGATCCGGTGGATTTCTAACGGCTTGTTGATCATCAACCAATAAGCATCCACACCAGCCGACCCAGCGGTGGAGAAACTGATGCTCCCCAGTGCTAAGAGTCTTTGTTTTAAGGGGAAAAGTGTGTTGGTGTGCAAAATATTTTGGAGCGGCGTCTCGAAAATCTGAATATTGGTGATCCCTTGAACGCAGATAATACGCTTGTCGGTAAGGATATAATAGCGTGAAAGCCAATCGAGCGATTGTATAAAAAGCTTAAGGGACAGCGCTAAAAAAATAAAGAAAAGCGCTTCTCTTTTTCGGATACCTAGCAGATGCGGAAAATCGTATTCGACATAGGCGATGGTGAAAGCTAACAGCATAGACACGAGTATAGATTTAAGAGAATTCAAGGGAATATACCAGAGGCTGGGCTTGAGCATCAGGATAATGATTTCGTTAGGCTGAATAAGTTGAGGCGGCAAAATCGAAATCGTACGGATCGTCGGCGGCGCCTGAGCAGAATCGACATCAGCCATCGCAGAAGGCATCCCCAAATGGGTAGACGCATTGGCGTTTTTCAAGCCAGAAGCGATGTCGCGGGGCATTTTTTTTCTAGCGGAGTTGTGCGAGTCGGGGCTTTGAAGATCACGGATATTACCGCTGGCTGCATCCTCGAGTACTTGGGTATTCTGAGGGGTGCCCAAGTACTCGGCATTTTCGGGAGCTTGGGATGCGGGTGTGATTTTTTTATTTTGAGGGGGTGTCTTCATCGCTATGAGTGGGTATCGGTTGAAAATGCTTGCCAAGCTTATTTTTTAGGCTTTATTTCAAGTAGCCACGACATCTTGCGCATTGAAAGATGTGCTGGGGCATGGAGAATCTGTATTTTTCAAAGAGCCTAGGCACGAACTCGGCTTTGTTTGATCGTTAATCGCTTAGGTCTCATCAAGCTTGGGCGGTATATTTTTAGCTGCGGTTGGCACCTGTTTAAAGGGGACGCGAAATTTTAAGCCTTTTTACTTTTGCGTGATCTTCTCTTTGATCAGCTGTTTTTCTGTGGTTTGGAGGGGCTGTTTTTTAGAGCTATGGTCGATGCTGAGGGTGGCTTTGGATGCTTGGTCAATCAGCCCAGAGGAGTTAAGGAAAAAGAGTACCGAGCAGGCCGAGGCTAAGTAGGCTGCGTAATGCCTAACTTTATGCGTGTCTACTTGGGTGGTCGCTAAGGTCGGCTCGAAATAACAGGTTGAAATAATCCGCAAATAATAGACCGCGGAAATGGCCGAGTTGACCACGCCCAAGATAACCAGCCAATGATATCCTTGTGCCGATGCCGAGCCGAAAAGGAATGCTTTGCCGTTGAAGCCCATCAATGGCGGCAAACCCATTAAGGAAAGCATGGCTAAAACCATCACGATAAACAGAGGCTTGGATTTTGTTCGTAACCCCGCAAGGTCTTGATAGGTTTGTGCTTCTCGGTTGTTATGGGTAATCGAAGCCAAGACAGCAAAGGCAGCTAAGTTGGCCAAAGCGTAGGCGATGAGGTAATAAAGAATCCCAGCCAAGCCATTGCCCATCGCTTGATTTTCGCTGGTCGCATAAGGCCCAGCGACGAGGCCTAGCATCAAATAACCCGAGTGGGCGATGGATGAATAAGCCAAGACACGTTTCACGTTTGTTTTTTGGATAATGCCCATGACGTTACCCAAGGTCATAGTGATGGCTGCGAGTATGGCAATCAGGGTGATGATGACATGGGCTGGTGATTGCGGGTTCCAGATGCTGCTGCTCGGGTCTGTGCCTAGCAAATTAAGGACGAGTATTAAGCTCACAAATCCAGCGGTCTTAGGAATAAATGCCAAGAATGCAGCCAACCCCGTAGCTGCACCTTGATAAACATCCGCAGTATAAAAATGCATCGGCGCAGCAGCTATTTTAAACGCGATGCCTAAGACGGATAGCAACATGCCAGCGATAAAGAGGGGAGAGAGTCTCCCGCTGGTGAGCTGTATTTGTGTTTCAATCTGTATTTGTGTGAATTGGGTGTGCCCGGTGGCGCCGTAGATAAGGGTGAAGCCGTATAAAAAACACGCTGCCGAAAGAGCGCCTAAGAAGAAGTATTTGACCGATGCCTCTTGTGCGTTGGCGTTATCTTTTGAGATGGCGATCATAACATAAGTAGGCAGGGAGGTTAATTCCAAAGCCAAGAAGAGCCAAGGCAAATCCGTGGCCGATGCGCAAAGCATGGCCCCGACGATTGACATAAGGAAAAAGGCATAGAATTCACCGGCTACGACATTGGCCGGATCAAATTTAATTTTGTGACTGTCTGTTTGCTTGGCGATTTTCAGCGATTCGGGCGTGCCTTGGATGACCCCTAACAACAGGATCCCGATGGCTGCGATGGTGATTTTGATATATTGGGGGAACGCTTCGCTGCCGTCTTGGGCCATGCTGATGCTTGCAATGAGAATGGCAAACAGCAGCGCGATGGCCGCTAGCCAAGGCGTTGCTTTGCGGAGATGTTCTTTGGGGGATAGCCCAAGGATCATGATAAGAGTTGCCGTAATGGCCAATGTGATTTCTGGCCAAAGTTGTGCGATTTTTTCACTCATTTTAAATTCCCCGCATGAAAGTTTGCGGTCTTTTGAAGGGCTGTGGGTAATGAAGTTTGAAGGGCATTGATCCCGTTAATATTTTGATTGATCAGCTCAAGCGTCGGCTGATTGATCTGATCGATCGGCGCATCCATCGAGCGGAGCATCGGACTAGGAAACAGCCCAAAGTATAAGCACGCCAATGCCGGAGGAACTAGCGTGGCGATCTCCCTCTTAGAAAGGTCTTTGATCGTGCCATGCGAGGAATCGGGGATTTTCACCGGCCCAAAAACAACTTTCCCGATAAGGAAAAGCAGATAAATGGCTGCGAGAATCATCCCTACCCCGGCAAAGGCCGCGTAGTATACGCTATTGCCTTGGCTTGCCAGCGCTTGTGATTGGAAGGCTCCGATGAGGCATAAAAATTCCCCGATAAAGCCATTGAGGCCGGGGAGCCCGACCGACGCAAAGCAGAAGTAGACCATGAAAAATGACCAGATGGGCATGACCTTAGCGAACCCCGAATACTGCTGCATTTCTCGGGTATGAAATCTTTCGTAAATCATGCCGATGCAGATAAACAGCGCTCCTGTTGAAAGCCCGTGATTGACCATGTACATCACAGCGCCTTCTCCGCCTTGGGTGTTGATGGCGAACATGCCCAGCACGCAAAATCCTAAGTGGGAGACAGAGGAGTAGGCAACCAACTTCTTAATATCTTTTTGCACCCAACAGATCAGAGCGGTATAAATAATGCCACAAATGGCCAGCATCCCGACATAAGGCGCGACGATCAGCACAGCATGTGGCAGCATGGGGATGGCGATGGTCAAAATCGCGTAGGTGCCTAGTTTAAGCAGCACGCCGGCCAGCACGACCGAACCGGCTGTGGGTGCTTCGGTGTGTGCGTAAGGCAGCCAAGTATGGAAAGGGAAAATAGGCACTTTCACCGCAAATCCTGCGAGCATCGCTAGCATAACCCAAAATTGTTGATCCGGGCTCATTGTTTTGGCAGCGAGAATCAGGTCTTGTATCGCAAAGGACCATTGCCCAGTGATTTGCGAGGCAAACCATGCGACATAAAGGATGCCCGCCAAGGTGATCATCGAGCCGGTGAAGGTATAAAAGAAAAGTAATCTTGCAGCTTTGAGCCTTTGTGATGAGCCGTAAACCCCGATGAGAAAATAGAGCGGAATCAGTGTAAACTCGAAACAAATATAGAAAAAGAGAATGTCAGTGGCGACGAATACGCCGATCATCGCGCCCTGTAAAAGCAGCAGCAATAGATAAAATTCTGCTAGGCGTTCTTTGACCGCGGAAAAAGAACTGATCACCACAATAGGCATGAGAAAAGTGGTTAGCAAAATCAGCCAGAGCGAGATCGCGTTGATGCCGAATCCAAAGTGGATGCCTAACTGTGGCATCCATGAAATCTGGGTGACGAATTGCATTTCTGCGGTGTTTTGGAAATCAAAATCCAAGAGCATCGCTATGGAGATGAAAAAAGTCAGCAGGGTGATGGTGGTTGCCGCGATCTTGGTTGCTTTGTCTTTATCGTTTGCATTTTTGGCGATGAACGGCAAAGCCATGGCCAAAAGAAAAGGGGTAAGCACAAGCAAGGGCAAATAGGGAAAGGCACTGGTTTGCGTGGTGTTGATGTGATTGGCGAGGATGGTAAGCAACGGCGCTACCTCTTTGTTCTGCGATCGATTGTGGTCGATCTATTTTGATGATGCCAATGCTTTTTGAATCGCATTGGGATAGGGTCAGTTAAATTGATAAAAGTATTGCAGCAGCGATGGCGGCGATTCCTAGCGCCATGCCTAAGCCGTATCCTTGTAGCTTGCCAGATTGAAGGGGTTGGACGCCAAGCCCTAAAAGCCTAGGCAGCCAGCCGATGAAAGCCACGAGCGTATCAATAATCATTTTGTCAAAGACAAAACAAAACTGTCCCGTGAGGTACAACGGCTTGACAATAATGACATCGAAAATCTCATCGACGTACCATTTGTTTGCAAAAAGCGTGGTGATGCCTTTGAACCTATTGGCCACGGCTGTGGCGGCGCTTCTGTTTGCTAAGTGATAATACCACGCGAGGAAGATGCCCCCTAGCGATGCGATAAAGCTGATGTAAACCATAAAGGTATGGGCATCGGTCAAGCCAAACACCAAGGGATGCCCTTGGTGATGTTCTGCTTCATGCTCGGGCTGGCGGGTATGTGTCAATGCCTCGGCGGGATGAGTCGGGTGTGAAGTGGTGCGGGCATCTGCTGAAACCAGCTGTATTGCGGCGTGATGTTGTGTGGCTTCTGGCGCGGGTGAAACGTGTTGGGTGATGGCGATGCCGCCTGTGGAGTTTTGTATCGCTTGGGTGATCGTGTCTTGGAAAAGAACCCCGGCCAATATGGCGCCGATGGCCAATACGACCAATGGCGCGTTCATCGACCATGGCATCTCGTGTGCATCGTGATGGGCATCTGCGTGGTTGTCGTGATCATCGTGTCCGTGGTCATCGCCCATTTCGTATTGTGTGGGGCCCCAAAAGACTCTGAACCACACCCTAAAGGTATAAAACGCGGTGAGAAATGCCGTGAAAATACCAATAAAAGCCAGGATAAAGATCCATGTGTTAGCCACATTTTGATCATTTAATCCGTAAGCCAAGGCGTCGGCAAGGATCATATCTTTACTATAAAATCCCGCGGCGATATAGGGAACGCCCGCCAATGCCAAGCAGCCACAGAACATCAGCCAACAGGTTACGGGCATTTTTTTGCGTAGGCCTGAGATTTTTCGGATATCTAATTGTCCCGCTAATCCGTGCATGACCGAGCCGCCGGTGAGGAAAAGCAGCGCTTTGAAAAATGCGTGGGTGAAGACGTGAAACATGCCTCCCACTGCTGAAAGTACGCCTAGCCCTAAAAACATATACCCCAGCTGGGAGATGGTGGAGTAGGCAAATACTTTTTTGATATCGTTTTGACATAGCCCAATCGTCGCCGCGAAACAAGCGGTCAGCGCCCCGACGGTTGCCACCGTGGGTAATGCATATTCCGAGAGCAAGAAGATCGGGAACATCCGAGTGATCAGATATAGCCCGGAGGTGACCATCGTGGCGGCGTGGACCAAAGCCGAGACAGGCGTTGGCCCTGCCATGGCGTCGGGCAACCAAACGTAAAGCGGGAATTGAGCGGATTTACCGAATGCCCCTAGCATGAGCAGGTAAGGGATCCACGTGTCGGCCGCTTCGATAGGCCCGCCTGTGGTGTATAAATTAGATGCGATTTTCAGCACGGTATGTAGGCTAAGGGTTTGATAATGTGTGTAGATCAGAAAAATGCCTAGGGCAAATCCAAGGTCTCCGATGCGGTTAACAATAAAGGCTTTTTTGGCGGCTTTGACCGCGGTGGGCTTATCGTAATAGTACCCGATCAGAAGATATGAACAGAGGCCAACGCCTTCCCAGCCCAGATAAATCAGCAATAAGTTATCAGCCATCACCAGCGTGGTCATGGCAAAGATAAACAGGCTCATCGCGGCAAAAAATCGGGCGTATCCTTTTTCGCCTTTCATATAACCCGCGGCGTATATGGCGATCAGCGTGCCCACCAAGGTGATCACGCAAAGCATGAGCAGGGTCAGGGAATCAATAAAATAGGAAAAATTGGCTGAGAGATTGCCCGAGTTGATCCATTCAAATGCTGTGACGACATGATTGTTTTTCAGTTGCTCGGTGGTGAGGTTGGCGTCGAAGGGTGCCACGCCATGGGACATCACAACCAGCGTGGCTACGAATGCCGAGGCGATGGATGCGATGCAAAGCGGTGCGCTGAATTGACGCCATTTTTTATTCATGCAGCAGATGCCACACAGTACTGCCGCTAAGGCGGGTAACCAAGGGATGAAGAGTGCGGCGTTTGAGACCATGATGATTTGTTCCAGCTTTGTAGAGTGTGTTACGGTTGGTTGATGTCTATTTTAAATGAATGTTTGCTCGCGGCGATTTAGCCTCGCATGTCAGCCCATGCCATGGCATCTAAAGTTTGGCGCTTTCTGTAAAGCAGGACCACAAGTCCCAGCGCCAAGGCCGCCTCGGCAGCAGCCACGGTCAGGACGAATACGACAAAGGTTTGCCCGGTGTAATTGAGGTGATATTTGGAAAATGCCACCAGTGATAGCATCACGCCTTGGAACATCATCTCGGTACAGAGGAACATGATGATCATATTTCTGCGCGAGATAAATCCGATGAGTCCGATGCAGAAAATAATTGCAGCGGTGATGAGGTAGTGCGATAAGATGGTGCTATCTAGTGGGTAGGTCATTTGAGTTTTTATCCGTTATTAGGCGCGGTCTCTTCGGGTTCTACGTGGTGCCTAGCGATGACGATGGCGCCCACGAGTGAGATCAGCAGGATGATGCCCGCCAGCTCAATGGCTAGTGGGTGTTGGTCGAAGAGGTTGTGGCCGACGTGGTGGACGTTGTTGATGCCCGTGGTGTTATAATTATTAGTGTTTTTGTCTCGGAGGAGTTTATCTTGGATGGAGGGCTTAATATCGACGGATTTTTGGAGTTTTTGGTCGATGATGCTTGAGATGGTGGTGTGTTGCTGAGCTGCTGATGCGATGATTTTTTGTGCATCTTGCGAGCGGATATGGGTGGGGCTGTAGGCGGTAGAAAGGAGTGCTGCTAGGAGTGTGAATCCCGCGATGATGGCGACAATGGGTTCTGTGGCTACATTTTCGAATGAGGGAGCATTTTGTGATTCATTGGCAGGGTCGTCGGATCTTGCGGCGAGCATGATGACGAACATGTAGGTGACGAGGATGGCCCCGCCGTAGATGATGACCATGGCCATGGCCATGAATTGGGCATCTAGGGTGAGAAAGAGTCCGGAGGTGGCGAGTATGAGAAGTATAAACCAGAGCGCGGCGTAGACGGGTTTGGTGTGTGTGATGACGCGGGCAGCGGCGGCGATAGCGATGACGGAGAAGATATAATAGTAAGGCAGTGCGCCTTGGGGGAGGCCGAGGAATTGGGGGAGTTTGGGGTAGAGTGCGACAAATAGGCCCGAGAGTGTTGAAGCGGCGATAATGGCGCCGATGGCGTATATCCATTGGGATGAATTTTTTCGGGGCATCATGAGTGTGATGCCGATGGCGCCGATGACGGTTGCGATATAGAGCGGATAGTGCATGATTTTCTGTTGTCGCCTATGTTTTAGTTTGGTGCGTTAGGGCATGACTCACTACGGTAAATAACACAGGATAAATGCGTTATGGGCTTATTGCAACACGAGAGGGGGGAAAGGGGTGCGGGTGTGCAAAATTGATTGGGGGATGATGGGGATAAGAGGTGTTGGGGTTGGCTTTTTGGATGCGATTTTTGGGCGTTATGCGATGTCACGACGGCGGTGGCGAGATTACAGGATTGAAGGCGAGGCAGCGTGTCTTGGGTTTGAGATTTTTTGAAGCTCTGCGATGGGGATTTTTTTTATAGCCGTGAGGCTTGAGCAGATTTTTTTATTAAGGTGGGATTGGGTGGGATGGCTGGGCCGATTTGGGGTTGAGTTTGGGGAGGGTTGGTGTGCTGGGTGCAAGAGTGGGCGGCTGATTATTTTGTTGATGATGGCGGTATGATTTTTTGAAAATTTAATTTTCGTGGGCGGGGTGTGTGGTGAGTGGTGGTCCCCTTCGCTAGGAAACAATCGGGGGTAATCCTTGTTTGGCAAGCAGGCATCGGGTACTTTGCTATAATCTTTTATGGATCATTACCCCTTGGGCTAAAGGATAGATACAGCTTGCTTGGCTGATCTGCGCGTAGGATCCGAAGCGTAATGCTTATACCTAACTTGAATTATAAAGGAGCATCCCTATGGGGAGTCAACCCGCAGAACCTGAAGCTATTCCACACGATCATCACTCGCAAAAGCGCTCCATGGCTAATACCTCTTTGCGTAAATTTTTCGAGGCTACGATTAAATTTGAATCTTCTGACTTGATTATGAGATCGGGTAAGGCGCCGATGCTGCGCTTGCGTGGTGAGCTTAAGCCGTTGGATGTCCCTCCGCTGGAGCTGGAGGAATTTGAAAAAGCCATTAAGGATTCTATGAGCCCTACGCAATGGGAGTTCTACAATGAGCATGGCTCTTTGGATGTGGGTTGTGACTTTCATTTAAAGGATGGATCTGTTCACCGGTTTCGTATCAATATTTTCAGGACGCGAGATCGTAGTGCCATTGCTGCGCGGCGTGTGAGTAATGTGATTTTGAATTTTGAAGATCTTTATTTACCACCTATTATGAAAGAGATTTCTAATTTGCATCAAGGCTTGGTTTTGCTGGCTGGAGTCACCGGCTCGGGGAAATCAACGACGATCGCTTCGATGCTTGACCATATCAATAAGACCAGGGCGTGCCATATCCTGACGATTGAGGATCCTATTGAGTATCTTTTTACGGATAACAAATCGATTATCAATCAGCGTGAGGTGAATATGGATGTGCCCTCTTTCCCCATCGCTTTGCGGGCATTGGTGCGTGAGAATCCGGATGTGGTGTTGATCGGTGAGATGCGTGACAAGGAAACTTTTGAAGCGGCGTTGCAAGCTGCTGAAACGGGGCACCTGGTTTTTGGTACGATTCACGCATCCTCTGCATCACAAGCGTTTGGGAGGATTTACGATTTGTTTCCACAAGAGGAGCGCCCGGCGATTCGGAATATGCTGGCTTATCAGATGCAGGCTTTTTGTTATCAGAAATTATTGCCTACGGTACGTCCGGATGTGCAGCGTGTTCCAGCGGTGGAAATTTTGTTGCAGTCACCTGCGACGCGGAAATTCATTATCGAAGGCAGAGAGCATGAGCTGGACGAAGTCATTAAGAAAAATAGAGATGCGGGGATGCAAAGTTTCACCGACAGTTTAATCAGCTTGGTGAATGATAATTTCATACACCCCAAAGTAGCGATGACTAATGCCAATAGCCCCGAGGAAGTCAAGATGAGGCTTAAAGGTATTTCTAGCGGTTCTTATTAAATCGCTGACTTGAGGGGGGCTTTGCGTTAGAGAAGTAGATCAGATAAAATTTTGCCTAATAAAAAACAGAGCCGTTTGGGGATAGAAGTGGTCCCCTTCATTAGCACACATTCGCGGCTATTTAAGGTGGATCGGTTCATTGACCTAAGCCGCTAGGTTGGGGTTCACAATGCCATGATACGTTTCATCTGGCGTGTGTCCATCAAATGCCGAATGGAGCCGTTCATGATTATAATATTCAAACCAACGCCCGACGCCTTCTCGCACTTGCCCGCTAGTCTCAAACGCATTCAAATACACCCATTCATCACCGCGATCAGATAAACAAAACAGCGCCTAAGCGGAATGTAAGTGATGTCCGTACACCAAACTTGATTGGGCTTATCCCAACTATTTTCGGAGTCCGCTATCGCATATCGATTTTTGGAAAAATCAAGAGAGACGATCTAAAGCGAAAAAACGTCTTTGGGCGAATATGAAAGATGATTCAAAAGATGATCCAATTGTCAAAGAATTAGATCAAATACAAAAACAATGAGATGACATCTTACATCCCGTATTATGGTAGTCCCTCTTGAATAATCAGTTCTCGTCGCTTAGCCTCGACCCGATATGAATTTCAAATAATCTGAAATCATCTTGACGAAAAGGCAATGGTGCAGCGTGCTAGAATAGACCTAAGCATGCCATGGCAAATACGCTGCGAGCAAGGCGAATCGAAAAATTCCACGATAATGGAATTTGCGTTTTGGCCTCCAAAAAATCGCCAAAAGTA
>CAZSSX010000034.1:0-14802 GCA_964609545.1 uncultured Phycisphaeraceae bacterium
GTGGGGCTGGGATGGATGAAGGGGGGGGTTGGAGAGGCGGTGCGGGGGGGCTTGGGCAGTTGATCGTGGCTAATAGTGCAACGCAAGCGATTGATATTGATCTTGTCGGCTCTGGGGGCACGACGGTGACCGGCGGAGGGGGCGGCCGATCTACGGCGGCGGGGACTGGTGCAGTGGGGGGCATCTCGGGGTCGGGCGGGGCAGCGGGTGTGATTGATTTGAACGGGGCGACGGGGTCTATTAACCTTGATTTTGCGGGGGCCACGATTAGTGCGAGGGGTGGCAGTGGTGGGGCGAGTAATAACGCGGGCAAGCTGGGCACGGGCTTGGGCGGCGCGGCGACACACACCAACTTGGCGACGACCACGGGGGCATTGGCGGTGAATATCAATAATGCAATACTCAGCGCTACGGGAGGCGCTGGGGGTCGGGCGGAAATTGCTAATAGCACGGATGTGGGGACCACGGCGGGTGCGGGGGGCGCAGCGATCGGGATGACTTTTGCTAACTCGACCTCGGCGGCATTTGGGCTTAATATTTTAGGGGTCAATAGCCAACTCAGCGCGGTGGGCGGTCTGGGTGGCACGGCGGTGAATCACGCGGGTAACGGCGGGGATGCGACGGGATTAAACCTTTCGCTGGGGGCGGGGTCTGGGGCAACGGTAGTCAATGAAGGTGCTATCCTCGCGGCAGCGGGCGCTGGGGGTAGTGGGGCGGTTTCATCGGGATCGGGTGGCGGGGCGACGGCGATTAAGATAGATACGGTGTCGGCGATATCGATGACTAATAGGGGCAGTATTACGGCTAGGGGAGGCACTTCGGGGACGGGGCTTTTAGGCAATGGCGGAAACGCGATCGCTATTGATGGGGCGGGTGCAACGGCGGCGCTGACGATTGATAACCAAACGGGTTCGATCTTAGAAGCTACGGCTGGGACATCGACACAAACAGGCACGGGAGGTAATGCGACGGGTATTATCACCGGCTCAGCAGCGGATCAGATTACGGTTAATGGCAGATTAACCGTAACGGCGGGTAAGTTGGGTAATGTGCTTAATGGCACGGGGATTGGGATCAGCACACAAGGGGGCAATGATGTGCTTACGATCAATGGTGGCTCGGTTGCAGTGGAAGGGGTTGGGGCGCCTGTGATTATTGATTTGGGTGCGGGAGATGACACGCTGAATCTTCAAGGGGCAACGCTTAGCGCAAGCAATGCGGTGGGTGTTACGGATGGCACGATTACCGGTGGTGCCAATGAGGATACGTTTGTGCTGACCGATACCACGGGGACGACGGATGATCCAACGCTGGTGGCGGGCACTTTTGCTGACTTTGAACATTTTGATAAAAAAGGGACGGGCGTGGTGCGTTTTACCGCGGCGGCCCAGGCGTTTTCGGATACGATCGAGATACATGCTGGCACCTTAGATATTTTGACGGGGACCACGATTGATGCCAACGGCACTTTTGATATTAAATCGGGGGGAACGGTTTCGGGGGCTGGGACGATTGATATTGCTGGGGCCACTTCGGGGATCACTGTGGAAAGCGGTGGGACTTTGGATTTTGGCGGGGTGACTAACGGGGTGGGTAATACGCTGACTGTGGTTGCGGGGGCGGGTAAAGATGTGGATCTTTCGGCGGGGTCAACGATTGCGGTGACGATTGAAGGCAACGGTACGCCGACGGGCATCGCATCAAAGATTGATGTCACAGGCGGCGGGGATATTGATGTCAACGGGGCTACATCTGTGATTGTGAAGCATCAGAAATTTATCGCGGATGGGACTGTTTTTGTGATTGGAACGGCAGCGACGGGCACGATCAGTAATGCTGGAAATCTTTCAAAGACAAGCGCGCTTTTTAATTACGGCTTTGCGGCGGTGGCAGCGGGTGGCGGGCAAAATTTACAGCTTACGCTGAATAGAGAATCTAAAACGGATGTGATTACGACGTTGCAGACGGCGCTTGGCAGAACGCTTACGCCCGATGAAAAAGGGATCACGGGTGATATTGTTTCGGCGGTGGCCAATTCAACCAATGCCTCGGACACGACGACGGTGGGTCAGTATCTTCGCGGCATCGAGGGTAAAACGCCTGCGGAGTTAGCTAGCCACGTGGTTAAGACGGTGGATCAAAATCAAGCAGCGGTTGCATCGGCGGTAGAAAATACGGTATCGGCGGGGGTTGCTTTTGCGACGGGTGTGAATACTCGGATGGACGAGGTGGCATCGCTACAAAGAATTAGTGCTAAGCAGTATGCGAATCCTTATACGCCTGATGGGCCTAATATGCTGGCCAATGTGGGTGGGGGATTTGGTTTATGGGCAGAAGCATTGGCGGCGCGGGGGACGCAAGATTCGGTGGGTGTTAAAACAGGATATGAAACGACGACTTATGGGATTGCGATTGGGCTCGATTATCAGATGGATAACACGTGGGCATTTGGTGTGACGGGTGGGTATACTACTTCGGATACCGATTCGGATTCTGGATTGACTGCAACGCAGACCGATACGCTTAATATTGGGGCGCATGCCACGTATAACCATAATGACTGGTATCTCAAGGCGACGTTGGGCTTGGGCATGGGGGATATTGATTCGACGCAAACGGTTGCGGGAACGACGTATAATGGTTCCACGACGTCTACTTCGACATCGATGGCCATTGGCGCGGGGTATCATATTGCTATTGATGATTATTGGACGGTTGTGCCTAATGCTTCGGTTAATCGTACGGATATTACGGTTGATGGTTATTCGACGGGGATCCAATCTTTTAGCCAGACGACTAATGAGTCTACCTCTACGACGTTGGGTGCGAAGTTGATTTATGAATCTGATGAGGGTTATATTGTGACGACTTCGTTGGGTTGGAAGCATGAATTTGGTGATACGGATCGGACGACGACTGTTAAGACGATTGGTGGTTCGTTTTATGAGATCTCGGGTATTACGCCTAGCACGGATAATATTGTTGCGGGTATTGGGGTTGCTTACTTGACAGAGAATGATGTGACGGTGAAATTTGGATATGATTTGAATGTTGGTGATGGGTATATGGGTCACGCGTTGACGTTGGGTGTGAAAATCGGATTTTAAGATTTGGTAGATACGAACGATTGAAACTAGGCCCCATAACTGATGTTGTGGGGCTTTTTTTTGTTTGAATTAAGTTGATTGAGCCGATGCTGGCTATAACGCTGCTGGATAGGTCAAAAATAAAAAAATTCGTTTTTGTCGTTCATCATTTTGGCTGCTGTTGGGTTGATGGTGGCTAAGAAAAAGATCGTTTCATTTTAATTTTAAGTTTGTTCAAGCATTTTCACGGAGAACATCATTATGAAAAATTCACAACTGACTGCTGCGATTGTTTTGTCTGCTATTTTAGGTGGTGCGGGTGGTTCTATTATTACGCAGCAGCTTGCGCCTGCGTCGGCGGGTCAGGCTTCTGCTGTTAATTCAAATCCTACGTTTGATTCTATTCGGGTTAAATCTATTACTGTGGATCAAATTATTTCTAAATCCAAAGACGGTAAAATTACCTTTACGCTGAACGGAGGGCATGTTCAAACGACGGGTAATATCAACGCCAATGTGATTAAGTCGAGGAGTACGCAATCTGATTTTATTGCGGCAGATGATCTTCGGGCGTTGAATACTTCGACGAATAAAATTGTTATTGCTAGTAATCCCTTTGGGGCTTTTGATAAGCATTTGATTTATGCGGAGCTGGGATATCAGCCTGGTGAAGGCGGTGTTTTTTATATGCGGAACAAGGATGCGATTCTTACACGAGGGCATGGGGATTCGGGTAATGGTTTTATCTGGCATTTGGGATTTAATAAACAAAAGCCGGCGCTGTATGCCAAGCATTTTGTTAAGGGCAAAGACAAAGGTACTTATGTGGTTAAAGCCAATATTGTTACCGATCCGATTCAGGATCAGGAAAATGCGGCGCCTAAAGCTGATCAGCCTGCGGTGCTTATTGATCGTGATTGATGGGGATTGGGGGGGGAGGGGTGGCCTGGTTATATGGGTGGGCTAGGTACTTTGTTTGCTGCTGATTTTAACGTGTTTAGGTGGGAGGGCATGGGTTGATTGGTGTGTGCTGGGGTGAAATGGATCGGTCAATTGGCGGTGGTTTGGTTGTGTTTTTTTAGTATTGGGGGGTAGTCATACCACGATGGGCTGATGCCCACGGCACTACATATCAAGGGTATGCTGTCTTTTTAGTAGCGGCCAGATGTTTATCCATTCTCTTAGGAGGAGGGGCTGGGTAATTTTTTTTATGTATCTGGGTGTCAATTTGATGCCATGCTTGGGGCCAAGCTGGGGTGTAATGGTCCCCCGTTTTTGAGCCATCTGAATTAGATTTTTTGGTGTGGTGTGGTATGGATGGTTTGGACTTAGAGGAATTGCCAATCGTTGTAGTAGAGGACGTAGGCGACTAATGCGGCGTTTGCGATGCCGTGGGACCAGATGACTGGGCCTAGGCCTTTGTTTTTTGTGAATTTGAGGAGGATGCACCAGGTGATGCCGCAGAGCATTGCTGCGGCGTAGTCTCTTGGGGCGTGTCCTATGGCGAAAACGAGTGAGGAAATGATCACGCCGAAGCAGGTGATTTGGCCTAATGGGGTGGCGCGGAATTCATCTTCAAAGGAGGGTGGGTTTTGTTCGATGCGCTGTGCTAGTTTGGTGTTGATCAGGGCATCGCCGATGGCGGGAAAATCCAGCAGAGCCAGGAATGCCATTTTCATTGTTTTTTTGGGGTGTGCCAAGGCGCGCAGGAGTAGGGAGCGCATTAAAACTTCTTCTAGAAATGGTACGAGCAGGGTCATGCCGATGACTCTGACGCTTAAGGAGAGGTAGCCTAGGATGGCTCCTTTTTGGGCGATGAAATT
Organism: uncultured Phycisphaeraceae bacterium; assembly: GCA_964609545.1. Classification (GTDB taxonomy): domain Bacteria; phylum Planctomycetota; class Phycisphaerae; order Phycisphaerales; family Phycisphaeraceae; genus CAZSSX01. The sequence continues at coordinate 4,910 of CAZSSX010000034.1, forward strand.
GAGCTTGTGATTTTCGATGCGAATTTTGGGATTGATGGCATCTAGTGCGGCATCGGGGGGGGGGGCGTTGTGTGCGATGAGGTTTTGATAGCGTAGTGGGAATTGGTTGCCATGCTTGGAGAAATACCAGCCTAGGCCTATCCATGCGACGATGAGTAGTAGGCCTGTGGGGATTGCTAGCCAATGGAATTGTGCATTGATTTCTGGGGTGAGTTTTCGGTATCGCCAAAGGATGTAGGCGATGAGTGTGCAAAAGAGTAGATAGCCTATGGGGTAGCTGGCGTAAAGGTGATAGTCTGAAAGGTATCCATCGATGAGGTTATTGAGCGATGCGCCGGCGACATATAGGAAGTAGGGGATAATGCGGGGCATGGCGACATGGGATAGCATGAACTGATCTAGCTTGGCTAGTGGGCCTGTGGTTGCGGGTGTGAAGTTGTTTTTTAAGGGGTTGGGCACGCCTACTCCATGGGATGTGTGTTTCGGATTTATCGGCGATTTTCCGTGTTGAGATTAAAGGGCTTCTGAATAGAAGGCAGTTGTCACACAGAGATTGTTTAGAGTTAATGAAGTGTGTTATGATGCGGTCATGGCCAATGAGGATTCATTATACACACACCCTGCGTGCTTAGTCGAGGAAGCCTTATTGAGGCTGTGCAAAATCGAACACGGCAGGTCCCGCGGGCCGGGGGGGCAGCACCGCAACAAGGTGCAGACGATGGTTACGGTGACGCATATTCAAGCGGGGATCAGCGGCACGGCTGGGGAACGGCGGAGCCAGGGTGAAAATAGAAAGATTGCGATTATGCGTTTGCGGGTAAATCTTGCGCTGGCTTTGCGGGGCAATGGTGTGCAAAGCCCTAGCCTTTTGTGGAAGAGTCGGGCAAAGAAGGGGAAGATTTTGTGTAATGCTAAGCATTGGGATTTTCCGGCGATGCTTGCTGAATGTTTAGATGTTCTTAAAGATTGTGATTATGATTTGGCTGGGGCGGGGCAGGTGCTTGGTGTTAGTGGTAGTCAGATTGTTAAATTTTTAAAATCTCAGAATAAAGCGATGGAAATTCTGAATCAGCGGCGGGAGGCGTTGGGGTTGGGCAAGCTGCGGTAGGTTTTGTATGTGATTGTGGGTGTACGGTGTGGTGATATTGTAGGTGGTTGTGGTTATTTTTTATTTTGATTTATTTTTTGTGTGTATGCGTGTGCGATTTTAAAGACATCGCCGGCGCCCATGGTGACGATGAGGTCTCCGTCTTGGGAGATCATTTGTAGTTGTTCGGTGATGGCGTCGAAGGGGTAGAGGTGCATGGCTTGTGTGCCTTGCTTGCGTAATTGGTCTACTAGGTGTGAGGCTGAGACTTCTTGTTGTATGGCTTGTGAGTCTCGGACAAAATAAATATCGGGTACGATGACGATGTCTGCGTGTGAGAATGAAGTGGCGAATTGTTCCATTAGGAAGCGTGTGCGTGAGTGTTGGTGTGGTTGGAAGATACAGATTAGGCGATTGGGTTTATGGTGATTGCGTAAGGCGCGTAGGGTTGCATCGACTTCTGTGGGGTGGTGTCCGTAGTCGTCGATGACGGTGACTTTTTTGCATGTTGTTTGTGGTGTGGGTTTGGCGATGAGTTGCATGCGTCTGTCTAGGCCTTGGAATGAAGTGATGGCTGGGATAATGTCTTGCCAGTCTGCGCCTAGGTGGTTTGCGGTGATGGCTGCTGCTGCGGTGTTAAATGCCATGTGTTGTCCGGGTATGGGGTTGGTGTAGGTGGCGACGTCGGAATCTGAGGGCGTGTGGTGTAGGGTGGTTATATTTTTATGTAGTTTGATTTGCCAATCGGCTTGCGGGGTATATCCGATGGTGCGTACTTGGCAGGTGAGTCCTGCGATGATGGGTATGCGGTGTGTGAGTTCGTGTTGGATGAGTAGGGAGCCTTGGTCGGGTATTTTTTTAGCGAAGATATGGAAAGCTTCGACGATGTCCTCGATGGTGTTGTAGATTTCCATGTGGTCTTCTTCGACGTTGAGGATGATGGCATGTGTGTGTTGGAAGTGGTGGAAGGAGCGGTCGTATTCGCAGGCTTCGGCGATGAGTAGGGGTGAGGAGCTGGTGGTGGTGCGGGATCCGCCTCCGATTTGGTTGCAGTTTGCGCCGACGATGACGGAGGGGTCTAGGTTGGCTTGTATGAGTATGTGTGCGAGTAATGATGTGGTGGTTGATTTGCCGTGTGTGCCTGCGACAGCGACTGCATTTTTGGTTGTCATGAGTTGGCCTAGCATTTGGGCGTATTTGAGGATGGGTATGTTTTGTGCTTTGGCGTAGGCGATTTCGGGGTGGTCTTGTTTGATGGCTGCGGTGATGACGAGGAGGTCGGTTTGTGTGGGTACGGTGTGTGGTGATTGTTGTATGGTGATGGGGATGTTTTGGTTGATGAGTTTTTGGATAGTGGGTGTTAGGGCGATATCTGAGCCTGTGATGTTTGCCCCGGCGTGTTTGACGAGTCTGGATAAGCCTGACATGCCGCAGCCTCCGATGCCTACGAAGTGAATATTTTTTCCGACGAGATTTAGGGGTAGGTTTTTTAGGGGGGGTTGGGGTTGGGTCACGTTTGGTCTTTCTGATGAGATGAAATTGGGCGGAGTTAGGGGCTGTGGGATGCGTGTAAAAGATTATAGTCTGGGAGGGGAGTATTGTGTATCGGTGTTATTTGAGAGGGGAGATTTTTCATTGGGGGGATGATTGGGCGGGGGGTTGGGATATTTTTGGATTGGGTAAAATGTCGTGGATGGGGTATACTGTAGGGCTGATTTGTTTAGGCTGAATCAGAGCTTCGATTGTATATGGAAAAGGATTTACGAGATGAAAAAAATAATGATTTTTTTGATGGCGATGGTTTTGATGCAAACGGGTTGTGTGTTGCGATCTGTTCCTGAAAACCAAACGGGGGCATCGGCTGATGGGTCATTGATTACGACTAATGCTGCGGGGAAAAAGGTGATGCGGGTGCGCGTGTTGAGTTATAATATTCATCATGGGCAGGGGATGGATGGTCGTGTTGTTTATCAGCGTTTTGTCGATCAGATTTTGCGCTATCAGCCACACTTGGTGGCGATGCAAGAAGTAGACGATGCGACGAGGCGGAGCAAAGGTGTGAAGCAGATTAAAGTGTTGGGTGAGTTAACGGGGATGTCGTGGTTTTTTGGGCGGGCTATGCGTTTTTCGGGTGGGGGTTATGGTCAGGGGACATTGAGTCGTTTGAAAGTGATGGGCTCTAAAAATGTTGCTCTTACTGGGGCGCGGGGTACCGAGCGGCGGGGGATTTTTGGTGTTGAAGTGGATAGTGCTAGGCGGTTTACTTTTTTTAATGTGCATTTGAGCCATGAATCAGAAAAAAGCCGTGTGTTGCAGGTTAAGCAAATTAACGAGATGGTTGGTGGTAAAAATGATTTGATGCTTATGGTCGGGGATTTTAACAGTGAATCTGATGGGCGGGCGTATGATCTTTTGATTCAGGAGTGGGAGGATATGATGTTGAAGGGTGGCGCGGTGGGGAGTACTTATCCTAGTGATAAGCCTAATGTGCGGATTGATTATATTTTTGCTAGGCCTTATGGCAAGTGGCGGGTTATTGAGGCGAAGGTGCTGGATGATGGCATGGCATCGGATCATCGTGGTATTTTTGCGGTTTTAGAATGTGATGTGCCTTGATGTGTTGAAAGCTGTGGGGGTTGTTGTTGATTGTTTTTTTAGCTGGTGTGGTATTGTTTGAGGTTGGGTTTCTTGGGGATTGGTGTTGTTGGGATTGTGGGTGTTGTGGGTGTTGATGTGGTGCGATAATAACGCTGTTTTTTTTCATATTTGTGTGATTTTTAAGTTGATTATTTGTTGGGGGATTTGGGCTGTCTGGGTCGATAAGAGTTTAGTGGGCGGTTTTTGGTGTATGGACCCGATAGGAATAGACGAGAGTGATTGTGTGATATGAGTGAGCCGTTAGGAAGTTTTTGTTTGGTGTTGCATGGTCATTTGCCTTATGTTTTAAAGCATGGGACTTGGCCTCACGGTGAGGATTGGCTTTATGAGGCTGCAGCGGAGACTTATTTGCCGTTGCTTGCGATGATGGGTGAATGCGAGCTTTATGGTATTGGTTTGAAGATGACGATGGGGTTGACGCCTGTGCTGTTGGAGCAGCTTGATCATGTGGATTTTAAGCGGGGTTTTGTGACTTATTTGGATGATCGTATTGCTAAGGCGCGTTCTGATCAGAAAGAATTTGAGGGATTGGATCATGGTCATTTGCTTTATTTAGCTAAGCGATGGGAAGCATGGTATAGCAGGCAGTTGGATTATTTTGAGTCGATCGGTCGGGATATTCCCAAGGCTTACGCGAAATTTTCGGAGAGTGGTTCGTTAGAGATTTTGTCTTCTGCTGCGACGCATGGTTATTTTCCGCTGTTGTTAGAGGATGCCTCGATTCGTGCGCAGATCCGTGCGGGGTTGGGTAGTAGCGAGCGGATTTTAGGTTTTAAGCCTAAAGGTGTTTGGCTGCCTGAGTGCGCTTATCGTGGGATGGGTGCTTGGTCTGCGCCGGTGAATTGGGGTGAGCAGGCTAATCGGATTGGAGTGGAGCATCTTTTGGCAGATGAAGGGGTGACGCACTTTTTTGTCGAGAACCATTTGATTGAACAGAGTAAGAGTGAGTATGTGAAAAATGGTGAGGATTGGCACAAGGTTGGTTGGGATGAGGGTCAGAAATATCCGGCGCGTGGCTGGGGTAGTGTGAATGAGCCTCATTTGGTTAATAGCGATGGTCGGGGTCCGGGGAAGGTGGCGGCGATTGGGCGGGATGCGTTTATTTGCGAGCAAGTTTGGTCGGGTGAGATTGGGTATCCGGCGGACGGTGCTTATTTGGAATTTCATAAGCAGTGGGGGCCACGGCGGGGTTTGCGGTATTGGAAAATCACGGGGAAAAATACGGACTTGGGTGATAAGCATCTTTATTATCCTGAAAATGTGGAGGGAAAAATACACGAGCACGCTCAGCATTTTTGTGATGCGGTGAAAGCCAAGCTTAAGAAGCATCGGGAGGTGACTGGTCGGCATGGGGTTGTGACTGCTTGTTTTGACGCGGAGCTTTTTGGTCATTGGTGGTTTGAAGGTCCTGATTTTATTCGAGATGTGATGATGCAGTTGAGTCACGATGATGATGTTGAGTTGGATACGATGGCGGGTTATTTGGCGAAGTTCCCGCCTGATAAAACGGTGACGATGCCAGAGGGTAGCTGGGGAGAGGAAGGGGATCATCGTGTTTGGAGCAATGAGCAGGTGAACTGGATGTGGGATATTTCTTATCGGTGCGAGAGTACTTTTGGGCGTTTGAGGGGTGAGTTGGATTGGGAAAATAATTTACAAATCAGGGAGCTTTTAGAAAAAGCGGGGCGGGAGTTGCTGTTGATGCAGGCGAGCGATTGGGCGTTTGTGATTCGGCGAGGGCAGGCGGTGGACTATGGGATTCGGCGGTTTATTCAGCACGTGGGGAGGTTTGATTGTTTGGTTGATATTTGCGAGAAGGTGGCTGGGGATGATGGATATTTGGGTCAGCTGACGGAGGTCGAGGAGTTTGAGATTAAAGATGCGCAGATTCATGATGTGATTTTTGATAAGATTTATTTGGACTGGTGGCGTATGTAACTTGGCTGATGTGAGGCGGGGGCGGGGTGAGGATTTGATTGACATTAGAGGACGTATTGAGAGACGAGAGACGTATGCAGATTTTATTAGCGACGACTAACGGGCATAAATTGGAAGAGATCAAAGAGATTTTTGACGCTTGCGATGGAGCTGATGAGGGTGGTGGGTTGAGGATTGATTTTGTTTTATTAAGTGATTTGGGCAAGGGGATTGATGAGCCTGTTGAGGATCAAGCCACTTTTGAGGGTAATGCGCTGCTGAAGGCTCGGTATTATGCTGAGCAAACGGGGCTGGCTTGTTTGGCTGATGATAGCGGGTTGGAGGTGGATGGTTTGGGTGGGGAGCCTGGGGTTCATAGCGCGCGTTATAGTGGGGTGTCGGGGAGTCGTGGGGTGGTTGATGTTGCGAATAATAAAAAATTGATGGAGGCGCTGAAAGGCAAAAGCGTGGAGGATCGCGTGGGGCGATTTGTTTGCGCGATGGCGTATTGTCGGGCGCTGACGGGCGGGGGATTTGAGGAATGGGTGGTGCGGGGTACTTTTGAGGGGCGGATTATTTTGGATTGTCAGGCGGAGGATGGGGAGGCAAGTTATCGGGGTTGCGGGGAAAATGGTTTTGGTTATGACCCTTTGTTTTGGTTAGAGGAGATGGGCTGCACCAGTGCGCAGCTCACGCCGAGGCAGAAGAATAAATGCTCGCATCGAGGGCAAGCCAGCGCATTGGCGTGGGCTAAGCTTAAGCAGATGCTTGGGGCTGATTTGCGGGGAAATACGGGAGGGATAGATTCAGATGGGAAATGCTAAGCAGCATGCTACGTTGTTGATTCGATGTGATGATAGCACGGGATTGGTGGCTATTGTGAGTCAGTTCATTCATAGTCATCGTGGGAATATCGTTGATTTTGATCAGCATGTGGATGCTCAATCGGGTGTTTTTTTTATGCGTGTGCGCTGGTCTTTGTCTGGTTTTGCGATTGAGAGGGATCAGATTCGTGGTGTGTTTGAGAAGGCGGTGGCGGGTCCTTGCCGGATGCGTTTTGATCTTCATTTTTCGGATGATCGTACGCGTATGGCTATTTTTGTATCTAAGACGCCTCACTGTTTGTATGATTTGTTGGCTAGTTGCGGGGGCGGTGGTTGGCCGGTGGATGTGCCGTTGGTGATTTCTAATCATGAGGATTTGCGTGGTGTGGCGGAGGGTTTTGGCGCGGCGTTTCATTGTTTTAAAATGACAGGTGAAAATAAAGCTGTTCAGGAGGCCAAGCAGATAGCGTTGTTGAAAGAGCATGGTATTGGTTTGGTGGTTTTGGCTCGATATATGCAGATTATTAGTCCTTCATTTGCTCGGGCTTATGCGAATCAGATGATCAATATCCATCATTCTTTTTTGCCTGCGTTTCCGGGGGCTAGGCCTTATCATCAGGCTTATGAGAGGGGTGTTAAAGTGATCGGGGCGACGAGTCATTATGTTACGGCGGAGTTGGATGGGGGGCCTATTATCGTGCAAGAGGTGACGCCTGTTTCTCATCGGGATGCGGTGGAGGATTTGTTGCGAAAGGGGCGTGATTTGGAGAAGCTGGTTTTGTCGCGGGCGGTGTGGCATCATGTGAATCATGATGTTTTGAGCTTAGACAATAAGACGGTGGTTTTTGAATAAAGCAGGTTAATGGGTTGGTGTGAAAAATGAAAATAATAAAAAACGCGAGGATGTGATGCTCGCGTTTTTTGAAATAAATAAATTGTGAAAAACTAAAATTTATAAATTTGAGATTTAATCTTCTGTGGTTTTGATGGGGATATTGTGTTTATCTAAGATGGTGCCCATGGCTGCGTAGAGCTTATCGATATTGGTTAGATAATTGGCTAGTTCTCGGATTTCATCTGTTTCGGCTTCGGCTAAGCGTTGTTGGGATTGTATTTTTTGATCGAGGAATGTGGGTGTCAGTGCGGCGCCATGTTCTTCTTTGACTTCGATGGCACGTAGGTTGTCGGCTGCTGCTAGGCGGTTGTCTTTTGAGATGGCTACGAGATGGTAGGAATCTTTGACTTGAATTAAAGCGTTGAGGACTTCTAGTTCGACTTGTTGTACGTTGTTGGCGTAATTGGCTAGGGATGCGCTGCGCTCAAGGAGTCTTTGTTTTGCTAGGGCTTTGGCGGAGCGATTGCCGAATGGCATTTCAAAAGAGAGTTCGATGATATAGTCAACAAAGGAGCGATCTGCGACGACGTTGTAGGCGGCATCGCCATTGGCATCGACGCCGTTGGCGCGGACGGTGGCGTTGAGATTGAGTTGGGGTAGTTTGGCGTTGTCGGCAACGCGTTGTCTGATTTGTGCATCGGAGATTTGCAAGATGGCTTGCTTAATTTCGGGCCTATATTTCATGGCGGTGGAAAGGGAATCGATGCGGTTGATGCTTATGGGCATGGCTTGGGTCATGGGTTCGGGCAAGAGCATGATTTCGCTGCTGAGGGGATAGCGGTCATCATTGATGAGTCGTTTGAGGTTATCAGAGATTAGCCTGAGGTTTTGGCGGGCGGTAATGACGCGGCTGGTGCTTTTGCCTACGAAGTTATTGGCTTGTGAAACTTCTTGTTCGGAGGCATCGACTAGCCCGCGTCTGGCGATTTTGTCGCGGAGCTTAATAATTTGGTCTTTGAGTGTGAGTTGGATGAGCAGATCATTTTTGGCTTGTTGTAATTGCCGGTAGGTGCGTACGACTTGTAGGGTGGTTTCGATGAGTGTGGCTGTTTGTTGGAGGTGGCTATTTTTATTTGCGTTTTGTTGTAGTAGGATTTGTGCGCGGTTGGTTGCTTTGCCGAATCCTCGCATGAGGGGGAGGCTATAGGTTAATGAGATGTTGGGGGAGTGGTAGGGGTTGACGGTGAATTGTGTGGAAGTTGAATCTGTGCGTGTGTATTGGGTTTGTAGGGTTAGGTTGCCGCCGTTGGATAAACGTTTGCGGATGCCTGTTTCTAGGAAGCGTGTGTCTGTTTGTGAGGTGCCAAATTGTGGGCCGATGGAGGATGGGGGCCTGGGTGTGTCGAGCTTTGAATAGCGGAAGTTTGTGAAAAATAACGCATCAAAAGCTGCTTGTGCTTGGAGGGTTTGTGTGGCGGTAATCTCGGGCTGAATGGCGGCTATTTTTACGGCTAGGTTATTTTTTGCGGCTAATTTAATGGCTTGGTTTAGGGTGATTCGATGTGCTTTGGCGTGTGGTTTTCCGAAGAGGTCGGTTCCTAGGTCTAGGGTGTGTGAGCGATAAGAATCGGGGCCATATTTGGCGTTGAGCTCTTTGAGAACTGCGGGGGACATATTGGTGATGACGTTGAGCTTAGGGGGGCTGAGGGTGAAGGGCTGATTGAGTTTGGCTTGGTTATGGTATCGGCGCTGTGTGGCTTGTTGTAGCTGGCTGATTTCTTCATCGATGGTGTGATCTAGTGGTCCTAGACAGCCTAGGGAGAGTGAGGTGAGTAATGCAAGGGCGGAAAATCGGACGAGGAGTTTGTGGCTGGGCATGATTGGATTTCCTGAGGAGGCTGGGTATGTCTAACGACATTCATTTTAGTCAAAAAGATGAATGATAAAAGGACTATCGGACATTTACTATAAGTTGTATCTGCTTAAGGGTCAAAATTTTATTCTGTCATAGGCTGGCCCGATAAGATTATTGTTGGCGGGCAGAGCTTGGTTTGTTTCATTTATTTTAGAGCGTATCTTTGATGGCGTAAACCATTTCGATGAATTGTTGTGTGTTTTTTGGGGGTGAATCTGAGCTGGCCAAAACGCGTTGAACAAGTTCTATGGCTTGGGGTCGAGATTCGCCTAGCTGGGTGAGGATGGCGATGGCTTCTTTGCTGGCTTGGGATAATGAGTTGGGGGCGGTGTGGGCTTTTTTAGTGGTTGGGCTGACTTGATCGGGGGTGATGTAAGGATCGACTTTGCCATGGAGGGTGGCGATAATGGTTTCGGCGGTGCGCTTACCGATTTCGGGCAGGGTTTGTAAGAGTTTGGCATCGCGGTCGGCAATGGCATTGGCGATTTGGCCACAAGAGATGGCCATAGCGCGTAAGGCTTTACGGTTTCCGATGCCTTTGCAGGTGGTAAATAATTCGAAAAATTGCTGATCGGTGATGTTTGAAAAGCCAACGAGGCGAGGGTATAGGGTGGCGCCTTGCCCTTGCGATTCTAAGTAATAACAGGTGTAGAGTTT
>CAZSSX010000035.1:0-14493 GCA_964609545.1 uncultured Phycisphaeraceae bacterium
AGAAAGCCCATCCTTATACCAAAGCTCACTCATAACCAGTACCTGCTTCCTAAAATATCTTAAAAACACATCAAGCCACCCAGTATAGCACAAAGACAAAAATGCGATAATTGCGTCACAAATTCAAGTGTTACGCCACAAAACACCGATTTAATAGGATACGAATAGTCAGAAAACCTACACCTACCCCAAAACACAAAAAAAGAGACCCCGCCATGGAACAAACCCCCGAAAATCAACCCGCACAAATCACCACAACCACAACACATACCCACCACCCCTGTAGCGGCCGTACCTGTAGCTCGGGCAAAGGCAAATTCTTTCGCAAATTTCTACTTATCGTGCTAGGCATCTCTATCTACCTGAACTTTTCACTTTTTATCGCGGTTAAAAGCCTCACCGGCGGAGGCATTGTCCAAACGGTTTATAAAGAGGGACAACACCGAAACAATATCGTCATCATCCCCATCAAAGGCGTCATCAACGCAAAGCAAGAAAACTTTGTCAAAATGGCTTTTGAATCTCTCGAAAAAAATGCCCAACAAATGCCAAAAGCCATCGTCCTACGTGTGGATTCACCAGGCGGCGACCCTTGGGCATCGGACCATATCTGGCAAACCATCTCCAAATTCAAAAAGAAACACCCCGACATCCCCATCATCGGCAGCGTCGGGGCGCTCTGCGCCAGTGGCGGATATTACTCCATCGCAGCGGTCGATCATATCTACGCAGAGCCTATCAGCCTTGTAGGTTCGGTCGGTGTCATCAGCATCAACTTCACGATGGATAAACTCATGGACAAAATCGGCATAGCGCCCTCGGTCATGATCGCCACCAAATCACCCAAAAAAGATATCGCCAACAATCCCTTCAGATGGGAAGACAAAGACAAGCAAAAACAACTCCAGATAATGGATTACCTACAAGAACAATTTGTCCACGTCGTCAGTTCCGAACGCCATCGCGCCCTCACTGCCGCGGGTGATAAAACGGTCACGCTTCAAAGCATTGCCAATGCATGTGACGGAAGCCTTTATCGCGTAGAGGATGCGATCAGGGTCAAATTTGTCGATTCCAAAGGCTACCTTGATGACGCCATTGCCTTCGCTGCAAAAAAAGCCAACATGACCGACAAGCCACATGTTACCGTTCTTTCGCTCAAAAGTAGTAACTCGCTCATCAGCTCGCTGCTAGGCTTCTCCACCGAAAACTCAAACCCGTTGGCGGGGTGTGCCTCAACACCCAAAAACCTATTAAAAAATCTTAACACCCAAAACCTCCGCGATGCGATGATCGAGCTTTCAACGCCAAAACTCGAATTCCGATACTACCCTCAAAACGCGCGATAAAACTGGTAGTCGATTGATTGGCTAGTGGTTAACAAAGATGATAGCTATCTGACAATTATTTCATCAATCGATTTTGCCATGTCTGTTCGGTACCAGAGCGGCATCCAAAAGATACCAATATTCATGTGGGGAAATATGATCGTTTATTTATTAGAAGGGCAAAAACTGATTCGTTGTTTTTTAGGATTGTGTGTGTGTGTGTGATTTGAGGTCAGCTGTGGTGAATGATCAATTATTGATTTGAGTTTGCCCGGCCTATGATTCGGGGTTTTCTTAGCTGGGGAAATGGTGGGCACTGTAAGGTTGTGCTGCCCTTGTCGATTTGCTGTTGCATGGGGCTGGGGGCTGTGTCGGCGGAAGATGGATCTGGGGTCGCAGTCGATGTGCTGTGGGTGATGGGGGTAGCGGGGGTGAGGTCGTGGACGGTATGAATGGTTGGTTTTGTTGTTTGTTGAGCGGTTGTTTTGTTTTTTGATTTAGGGTTAAGTTCTTGATGTCTTTCTGTGGATTGCTGTGGGGCATGATCGTGGGTTTGAGGATTATCTTCATTGATAAGGATTTGTTCTACTTAAGCGATGACATTTTCGCCTACTTGTAGCTGCACTTTCATGTCGATTTGATCTTGTAGTTTGATTTGCTGTGCAAAGATTCTGCCTCTGACGCGTGCGCCTGTCATGACTTGAATTAGGCCGTAGACAATGATGTCTGCATCTACGGAGCCGTAGATTTTGAGATTTCCCACAACGACTAGGCCTTTGAGATTACCCGATGGGCCGATGGTGAGGCTGGCTGCTGATCGGCAGGTGCCATCGACTTGTCCGAGTATGAGGGCATCTTGATGGAGATCTAATTGCCCTTGGATGCAACAATCGGGGCTAAATACGGTTTGCTTTATCGCTTGGGCCTCTGTCATGTGAATATCCTTGTTTAATAAAAAAAGAGATTTGAAATGATGTGACAAAGTGTTTATCGGCAGATCTAGTACGGGGGCTTCAATGATAGGACTTGTGAGTTGGTGTAAATCTTGTAATCTATGTTGATTATGATTGAAGATGATGTGCAGCGCGGTATTTATCAGAGTCTTGAGACGGATTATCTCTTGGGGGTGCCGTGGGTTCCCCGGGCTGGGCGCACTTTGGAGGGGATCGATAGAGATGCTGAGCAAGAGGCAGTCGGGGGCATGGCTGCTAAGACTACGGCCGCTGCTGCCCCACCGCCCCACCGAGCTAGCCGAGGGGTTAAGCCGCCCAGCAAAGGCCCTGCTGCTGACTTTAGCAGGCGCGCGGGTGCTATGGATTCTGGGGTTAACCGTTTTGGAGGTTCTGGGGTTTATGATTCTTTTTTTGGTGGGTTGACTGAGCCTGCTGCGGATGAGAAATTGGGGGCATTGGCGGGATTGACTTTGCCCGCGCCTTTTGATTTTACCAGCGCGGGGTCGCCTCATGCGTCATTATTTTTCATTTTGGATAGCCCACCCAACCATCCGATTGGACAGCGAGACCCTTTTTCGGGGAGGCACGGGCAGCTGCTGAACAAGCAGATGCGAGCGTTAAAACTGAGCGCTGAGGATTATTTTATTTCTCATTTGATTAAGCCCGCGGGGCGGGCGGGCATGATGGGGTTTGATGGGCAGGGTTGTTTGAGTTATTTATTGAGCCAAATTTGCATCGTTAGGCCTCGCGTGATTGTGACGCTGGGTGGCGGAGCTACGAATCTGTTATTAGGCACACAGAAAGCGATTACGATGATGCGCGGGCACTGGCAACGGTTAGCGGGGGTGCCTGGCTTGGAAGAGATTCCGGTGATGCCTACGTTCCACCCGGGCTATTTACTGAAGTCTTATACTTTAGATAACCGGAAAAAAGTGTGGGAAGATTTGCAGCAGGCACTGAGTAAGCGGAAGTGATGTTGGGGGGATAACTGGCGTGGGGGTTTGTTTATTCTTTTATTTTTGTGATGGCGTGGTTTGGGCGCTCGGCGCGGTTTGCTTTGCGATTTTTTTTATCGACTAAGGCTAGCATCTGATCTATTTCTTTTTCCAGTTCATCGGCGAGGTCTATTTTTAAGGGCTGATTGGGGATTTTAGCTTTGTCTGCTAGGGTTAATGCTTGAGCGAGGAATTGGCTGACTTCTGATGCTGAGACGTCGTTGCGTAGTTTTAGACCTAGGGCGCCGCCCCGCTGATTTTTGGGGTCTTCGATACTTCCTAGGGACACATCTGTTTTGATAAAAAAAGGTTTTGCTATTTTTTTGACGGCTTGTTTTGAGATTTTTTTCTCGTATAAGCCTCGGGTGAGTCTTTGAAAAATAATGCGCCCAGCTTTGACTTCTGCGGGTTTTAGATGTGACTTGGCTAGGAAGTTTGCTTGGATCATTTTAGCTGCGGCGATGGGTGCTAGCGGGCTGCTTGAGAGTTTTGCTTTGAGGTCTTTTAGGTCTTGGGCTGAGATTTTTTTTTCTTCGAAGGCGCTGGATAATCTTCTGACTTGGATGTTTAATTTTTTTTGTGTTTCTAGGGGTAGGCCTGTGTTTGCGATTTTGTATGCGATGATTTGCTTGCCTACGAAGGCCTGGACTTGATCGTAGTTGAGCAGGCTATAGATGCCTAGCCAGAGTACGGAGATAAAGGCTAGGCCTAGGCACGTGAAGATGGCTAGGCCTAGTTTTGAAGGCTCTTTGATGAGGTCTTTTCTTGATTTTGGTTCAAAAAACAGCATGTTGCATGGATTCCTAGACTAATGCATGTTGTAGGTGTCATGTTGTTTGATCGGAATAATTTGGGGTCGAGTAGAATAGAAGCTGGAGAATTGAAGGATATTTGCTATGGAGGTGGCAGCGGTTTGCCAAATGATGGGCGGGGTGAGTCTTTAAGGTGATAAGCTGAGGTGGGGGATTGGGGATTGGGGGTTTTTTATGGATGAATTTTACGTTTTTTTGTAAAAAAAGCGTGTTTTGGGGCGCGTTAGGCAGACGAAATTTCTGAAAATGTTACAATGGTTTTCTTTAGAAATCTTCCCTTTTTTTTGAAGGCAGCATAATTATGGCTAATGAAACAGTATATGATCTGATTGTTATCGGTGGCGGACCTGGGGGCTATGTGGGTGCGATTCGGGCTGGGCAGTTGGGCAAAAAAGTAGCCTGTGTGGAGAAGCACAAGCTGGGCGGGGTTTGCTTGAACTATGGGTGTATTCCGACCAAGGCGCTGTTGAAGGTTGCGGAGTTTTATAGTGATATGCAGCACAAAGCGGGTGATTGGGGAATTGCGACGGGGGATCATAGTTATGATTGGGAGCGGGTGATCGGCAGAAGTCGAGGGATTGCCAAGCAGATGAACGGGGGGATTTCTTTTTTACTTAAGAAAAATAAGATTGATCATGTGGTGGGTACTGCGCGTATTTTAAATGCGAATATTAAGGGTAAGCCTTGCAGGGTTGAGGTGACGGATGATGCGGGTGATAAGCAGACGCTGGTGGGTCATCAGATTTTGATTACAACGGGTGCGCAAGCGCGTGAGCTGCCGGGGTTGCCGTTTGATGGTAAGAAGGTGCTTAATGCTAAGGATGCGATGACTACATTGGATCAGGCCAAGGAGCTTGTGATTGTGGGTAGCGGTGCTATTGGGATGGAGTTTGCTTATATTTATCATGCATTTGGGACGAAGGTCACGCTTATTGAGATGATGGATCATTTGCTTCCGATTGAGGATCATGATGTTTCTCGGGCGATCGAAAAAGAATATCGGGGTCATGGGATTGATTTTAAGTTGAAGTCTAAGACTTTAAAGATTGAGACGACGGGTGATGGTGTTGCGGTGCATGTTGCGCCGTTGAGCGATGAATCTGCGGTTGAGGTGATTCGTGCGGATAAGGTGTTAGTTGCCATTGGTGTGACGGGTCGTTATGCGGGTTTGTTTAGTGATGCGGTGGGCATTAAGACGGATCGCGGGGCGATTGTTGTGGATAAGAAAACTTATGAAACGGATGCGAAGGGGATTTATGCTGCGGGCGATGTGATTGGTCCGCCTTGGCTTGCGCATGTGGCTAGCGAGGAGGCGATTAACGCGGTGGAGACGATGTTTGGGCATGCCATTCACGCGATTGATTATGAAGCGATTCCTGGCTGTACTTATTGCGTGCCTCAGGTTGCCTCGATGGGCCGAACGGAGCAGAGCCTCAAGGAGGCTGGCTTGAAGAAAGATGTTGATTATCGGGTGGGGATGTTTCCTTTCCAGGCATCGGGTAAAGCCCAGGCTGGGGGGCATGCGGAGGGCTTTGTGAAGATTTTAAGTTGTGTCAAGTATGGCGAGATTTTAGGTGTGCATATGGTTGGGGATCATGTGACGGAGCTGCTTGCGGAAATGGGCTTGGCCAAACGGCTTGAGGCGACGGTTGACGAGATTATCTCGACGATGCACGCCCACCCGACGCTTAGCGAGGCGGTACACGAAGCGGCGCTGGGGACGCAAGGGCGAGCGATTCATTTTTAGGTTGCTCCGTTTATTGCAGAAAGAGAGGCGTTTTATGAGGGACTGTCTTTCTTGGCTAGATGCGGGGGATGTTTTATGAGGCTAAAATATGTTAGAATGTAGAGGATTGTTCTTTCAAATCAATTTGCAAACTCAACTAGAGGAATATTTTTGATGATAAATAGACGCCATTTTATGCAACTTAGCGGGTTAGCTGCGGCAGCAACGGGTTTTTCGGGAGGTTTGACGATGGGGACAGCCGATGCGGGGGCATTGCTTATTAAAAAGGAGAAGCAGCCTCTGTTTAAGATTTCTGTGGCGCAATGGTCGTTCCACCGATTGCTGCGTAGCAAGAAGATGGATCATCTGGATTTTGCTAAGACGGCCAAGGGAATGGGGTTTGATGGCGTGGAATATGTGAATAGTTTTTTCAAGTCTAAAGCCAAGGATTTTCGGTATTTGGCGGAGATGGATAAACGCTGTCAAGAGCATGGGATTCCTAGTGTTTTGATTATGGTTGATGGCGAGGGCGCGCTGGGGGATCCTCATGCTAGGAGACGGACTCAGGCGATTGAAAACCATTACCAGTGGGTGGTTGCGGCGAAATATTTAGGATGTCACGCGATCCGTGTGAATGCTCAATCTCGGGGCAGTTATGCTGAGCAGATGAAGCTTGCTGCGGATGGCTTGGCGCGTTTGACGGCGTTTGGCGCTCGCTTTGGGATTAGTGTGATTGTAGAAAATCATGGAGGTTTGAGTTCTAATGGGAAGTGGCTTTCGGGTGTCATGAAAAAAGTTAATATGCCCGGCTGCGGAACGCTGCCCGACTTTGGCAATTTTAAACAATATGATCGTTATCAAGGGGTGAAAGATTTGATGCCTTTTGCCAAAGCAGTGAGTGCTAAGACGCATCGCTTTGATGATGCGGGTAATGAAACAAAGACGGATTATTATAAGATCATGAAGATCGTGTTGGACCATGGGTATCGTGGTTATGTGGGTGTGGAATTTGAAGGACCTGGGGATGAGAAAAAGGGTGTGTTGGCCACCAAAAAACTGCTTGAAAAAGTGCGTGAGCAGTATCAGAAATAAATGAGACAATTAGAAGATGCATGATCAAAAAATCTCCACGAGAAGTGTGGAGATTTTTTGTAAGGTCTATTGAACAAGCTGCTGTGTTAGAAAGCATATATTAGAGGTTTTGGATTGTATCCCCATTCTCAGCGTATTTTGAAGGCGCCTGGCGTGAGTATTTTGCGTGTGGGGTATTGGCTGATCTTGGCGCTTGGGATTGTGTGGTTATATACGGGGCAAGCGGTGCAGCATGGGGTGCTTGTGGGGAATCGGGCGATGGATCCCGATGTTGATTGGTACTGGGGTTTGTTGTGGTCGGGGTGTTATGCGATGCTGGGGTTGGTGCCGATGCGTGTGAGTTTTGCGATTGTGGGTTTTGTTCTTTTACGTTTTTTATCTCCTACGCTTACCGCGGCGACTTATGTGGTTCAGAGCGATGGGATTGTGGCAGTGTATTCGTTGTTGGGTACGCTGGGGTTGTTGGTTCATTTGAAAGAGCAGAAGCGATTAAATTTATATGATTGGGGGAGATTGCCTTGGGTGCTGGTGATTCATTTATTTTGGGTGGGTTTGGTTTGGTGCTGGAGTCTTCAGTATGATTGGTATGGCCTTAAACCTTGGGCGGGTCATGAGCCTTGGATTTATGTAACTTGCGGAGCAATATTTTTTTGGGGTATGTATGGTTTGGTTGATCGTGCTGATATTTTGTTGATTTGTTTGAGTTTGCCTGCGGTTTTATTTTTTCAATTTTTGCTTGTTTTGAACATGCCTAGCATTAGGCATGGGATTTTTCGCGAGATGGATTTTTCGATGTTGGCGGTGATTTGCGTTCCGCTGCTTTGCTATTTTTTATTAACAGAACGTGGAGCTGGGCATGGTATTTTAAGGCGAAAAATTGTTGTTTCTTTGAGTAAGATAGCATCGGGTTTATTGGTTTGTTTTTTTGTCTATTTGGTGGCGACCAACGATGTGCGTGCTGCGATTACGTGCTTACCAATTTTGGGGTTGGCGTGGTATGTGATCTCTAATCGGAAGAAGGCGATGGCGCTGGTGGGTGTGCCTGTGCTTGTGGTTTGCGTCTTTTTGATTCCCTATTTGAATCTTAGTGGTCGGTTTGCGTATGGCGATCAAGGGGCCAATGCTTTTACTTCCAATCGACTGAAGCTTTGGTATTATGCGGTGGATGCTTATCGGGCGCATCCGGTTTTTGGTGTTGGACCTGGCCAATTCCAAGGGTATTTGACGCATTATAATGCGACGCAGCATACCCGTTTGACGGTCAATCATCCGCATAATCATCTATTGGCGCTATTATCAGAGCAGGGTAGTTTGGGTGCGATTTTGTTTGTCGTTTTAATAGGGATGACGCTATCTGGTCTTTATCGTTTATCTCATTTTTGCAGGCACGAGGAACCCGGGGCTACGAGCCGACTTGTTTTTATTGGGCTTCTTGGTTTTTTATATATGAGTACATTTGTGACGGAGCATGACCACCCATTGATTTATCTTTTTTGTGGTTTGACCGCTGCGATGAGCCGAATGATCAGCGGAAGCGTTAGCCAAGATGAAGCTATGGAGATTGAACTTGCTCGGGTGAGTCGAAAAATTCGAGATCAGAAAAAAAAGCTTTTGGCAGAGTCCTCTGATTAGTTTTTTGACTCTTTGATGATGCTATGGTTATTGTTTTTAGTTGGCATAATCCTTATAGATGGGACGAGGGGCATAGGTGTTACTGCTTAAGTCTATCATTTTTGGATATCTGGGTTTAACTCATTATGGGAGGGTATGGAGTAGCCGATAAGCGGGAGAGATACCGCCATATTCAAACGATTCATTCGGAATGGTTTTGGGGGTTAATGAGATAGAGAAGATCAGGATGAGCAGTCAAGCCAACCACAATTCAGATAAAGATTTTGATGCCAGGCGCGGAGAAGCTGTTGATTGCTCTGAGGAGGGTGAAGTCATTGGGGGTGATGCTAAACGGATCGTCTGCCGACACGAGGACATGAGTTATCATATCGCCAAAAGCCAAGAAGAGGTTGTGCGGGCTTGGCGCTTGGTATATCACAATTATTTGAATATCGGGATTGTCCATGAAAACCCTTATCGGATTCATTGTAGCAAGCAGGCAGCGGACAAGGAATCTGTGGTTGTTTATGGTCAGCTTGGTGGTGAGGTGGTTTGCAGCTTGACTATTATTAATGATCACCCGGTCGACGGCTTGCCGTTGGATGCGGTTTATGGAAAAACACTTGATGCATTGCGTAGCGAAGGCAAGGAACTCATTGAAATTGGTTTGTTAGCTGACCGTAGAAAGCAAGTAACACGTACGCTTCATTCTCTTTTAGAGATGATGCATTATGTTTTCCATTATGCATACCGTGGCCAAAAAACACTCGTCATCGGTGTTCATCCTCGTCATGCCAAATTTTACCAACATTCTTTTGGATTTGAAGTTTTGGGTGAAGAGACGACGCATCCATCGGTAAAAGATAACCCTGTGGTTTATTTAGGGCTTGATTGGTATAAACCGATGGCGGTGGAGAAGCCTTTGAAGCAGCTTGTGAAATATGCGAAAAATGTGATTGAGCCCGAGGCTTTTATGGGGCGTTATCATTTTTCAGAGCCTAAGGATTATGCTTGTCCTATCCGAGATTATCTTGCGGATCAATATGAAAAAGGCGATAGCGATTCGGATGTTGCAGCTTAATTCTTGAGCCTAGAATAGATAGAGAATTTAAACTATGTCGAATTGTCAACCATCGGATGCTTTTGATTATCATGAGGCTTTTTCTCGTAATGTGGGATGGGTCACGACTGAAGAACAGGAACGCTTGCGGGGTTGCCGGGTGGCGATTGCGGGGATGGGTGGCGTGGGTGGTGCGCATTTACTAACGCTGAGCCGACTGGGTATTGGGCGTTTTCATCTAGCTGATTTTGATACTTTTGAGATTCATAATTTTAATCGGCAGGTGGGAGCATCGGTTTCTACGCTTGGGCAAGCAAAAGTAAAAGTGATGTCTGAGATGTGCTTGGATATCAATCCCGAGGCAGAGGTTAAGCATTTTGATGCGGGTATTGATGTAGATAATTTGGATGAATTTTTGGCGGGGGTAGATGTTTATGTCGATAGTTTGGATTTTTTCGCGTTAGATATTCGGCAGCGTGTTTTTCAAGCGTGTCACGAAAAAGGTATTCCGGCAATTACGGTTGCGCCTTTGGGTATGGGAGCGGGCTTGCTTTGTTTTATGCCTGGTAAGATGAGCTTTGAGGAATATTTTCAGCTTAAGGGGCAGGATAAAGAGGAGCAGCTTTACCGGTTTTTGGTGGGTTTGGCTCCCAAAGCGGGGCATCGCCATTATCTTGTTGATGCTAGCGCAGTAGATTTAAAGGCTGGTCGCGGGCCTTCTACGGGGATGGCGATTCAGATGTGCAGTTCATTGGCTGGCAGTACGGTGCTGAAGATTTTGCTAAATCGCGGGGCTGTGCAATCAGCGCCTTGGAGTTTGCAGATTGATGGGTATACGCAAAAGCTTAAGAAAGCTTGGCGGCCTTGGGGTAATCGTAATCCTTTGCAAAAATTATTGCTCAAGCTGGTGCGCAAACAACTGGGGGCAAAGAAGCCCGACCAGATGGCATCGTCGGAGGAGAGCGCTTCTGCGGTGGAACGTATTTTGAATGCTGCGCGCTGGGCACCTAGCGGTGATAACACACAACCTTGGCGCTTTGAGATTTTAAGCGATACACACATTCGTGTTCTGGGGCATGATACACGGACGTACTGCGTGTACGATTTGCAAGGCCGGGCCAGCCAAATTGCACTGGGTGCGATGTTGGAGACGCTGCGCATCGCTGCTTGTCAAGAGGGGTACGATGCTCAAATTGAGTTTAATGATCAGAGCCCAGAGGATCATCCGACGTATGACATCACACTGGTGAAAGATGCTGGGGCTGAGCCCGAGCGGGATGATCTTTATGGGGCGATCCCCCACCGCTGCACGCAACGGCGTCTGATGCGTGGCAAAGCGTTGAGTCAAGCAGACAAGCGGGCGATGGAGCGGGCGGTTTCGGATGATTACAAGATTGTCTGGACGGAAGGTTTTTGGTCTAAGTTAAAGATGGCTTACTTTCTTTTTAAGAGCGCTAAGATTCGCTTGACTACGGAAGAAGCTTTTCAAACCCATCGGGATATTATTGATTGGGACATGCGTTATAGTGCAGATGGTGTGCCCGATGAGGCGATTGGTTTGAATAAGATTTCCTTGGGTTTTTGCCGTTGGGCAATGGGTAGCTGGAATCGGGTTAAATTTGCCAATCGATATTTAATGGGGACGTTGTTGCCTCGCGTGGAATTAGATTTTTTACCTAGCATTTTTACCGGCGCGCATTTTTATCTTATCGCCAAAAATAAAGCCGAGTCGGTGAGTGATTATACCCTTGGTGGGATGGCTGTTCAGCGTTTGTGGCTTACTTCTGCTTCTCGGGGTTTACAGTTTCAGCCCGAGATGACGCCGCTGATCTTTGCGGGGTACGCGCAAGGGGATGTCTTTTTTACGGATAATCGCGCAGCTAACAATCGAGCGATTCAACTCAATGTGGAGCTTAAACATCAGCTGGGGCATGAGAATGCAGCCAAGCTAGTCTTCATGGGCAGAATCGGACACGGCACCAAACCTAGATCGCGCTCTGTGCGACTGGGTTTAGGCAAACTAATCATTAAGGATTTGAGGCAAGCGGTCGGGTCTACCGGAGAAGCAGGTAAGCTTAGCGGGGATGAGCAGATTCTAGATGAATCTAGTCGAGAAGCGGCGTAGCGTGTCGATGGGGTTGAGTTAGGATTGGGGATGGTCCGACGTTTTGAATTTGTTATTTTTTAACCGACTTGCGCCGCTTGATAGTCTTGAATAATGCTATACACTTGTTGGGAGTCTGTGGCTTGTTTGATTTGATCTCTGATGTTTTCATCGGTAAGCATTTTACTGATGGTAGCTAGGGCTTGGATATGGGGGCCTGTTTGTGATGTGGGTGATGCGAGTAGGATGATGAGATCGACGGGTTTTTTGTCTACCGCTTGGAACTCGATGGGTTGTGCGGGTTTTCCTAATGCGAGGGTGAGGCTTTGTATGCAGTCTGTTTTGCCGTGGGGGATGGCGATGCCGTGGCCTATGCCGGTGGTGCGTGTTTGTTCTCTTTCCCAGACCGCGTCTTGCAAAGCTTTGGCGGAGGATTGCGGGTCGTCCAAATCTGTATGATTGGCAATGATTTGGCAAAGCTCGTTGATGGCAGATTGTTTATCTGTGGCATCAAGGGGGACTTTGACTAATTGGGGTTTTAGGATATCTGTCAATCTCATCGTCATTAACCAATCAAATAATTGTGTTTCGAGCCTCAAATTCTTTGGAGGCTCCTTAAGGTAACATCGGTTTGTTTTAAGTCAATCTGTGAAGGGGTATGAATTCTTAATTTTCTACAAAAAAAATGATTTGGGGTGATTAATGGCCTTTTTGCGGGATTAAATTGGGCATTGGGGGCACTCTTTTTACAGTTACCCCCAATACGCTGTTTTTTTGATGACGATCTCACTGGCCTGAGTAAATGCGATAGAATATTAGTCGTTAACTATGAATCAAAGTGCAGAGACACAATCCCAATGCAGCTTGGCTGCCGATACTGATGCAGAGTCCTGCCGTCTTCAAGCGGTGCTTAAGCAGTACTTCGGCCACGCCAGCTTTCGCCAGCAACAGCGGGATGTGATTGAGCGGGCGATGAACGGGCATGATTCGATGGTGGTCATGCCCACGGGTGGGGGAAAATCCCTTTGCTATCAGCTTCCCGCGGTGGTGAAAGCTTTGGGGGCTGAGGGTGAGGGCGGGGCTGAGGGTGAGGAGGCGCGTTACCGAGGGGTGAGTATTGTAGTATCTCCCTTGATTGCGCTGATGGAAGACCAGGTGACTTCTTTAACAGTCAACGGCATCGGGGCAACGTATCTGAATTCATCTCTTTCTTATGCCGAGGTTCGCGAGCGAGAACTCAAAGCCATGCGGGGCGACTATTGCATGGTTTATATGGCGCCCGAGCGGTTGATGACTTCGGGGGGTTTAAATTTTCTGCAACGGCTAGAGCAGACAGTGGGGATTCATTTGATCGCCATTGATGAGGCGCATTGTATTTCGGAATGGGGCCATGATTTTCGTCCTGAGTATCGGATGTTAGGGCAGCTTCGGGATCGTTTTCCTGGTGTGCCTAAGATGGCGTTGACGGCGACGGCAACGCCTGTGGTTTGTAAAGATATTGTTAAGCAGCTCAATTTCCATGAGCCTAAGATTTTTCAGACGGGTTTTGAGCGTACCAATTTGTTCTATGAGATTCGGCCTAAGAAGGATCACTTCGAGCAAATATTGCGTTATTTAAGGGCCAACCCCCAGCACGAGGGTATTATTTATTGTCAATCTCGGGCCAATTGCGAGAAGCTTGCCCAGAAACTTCAGGCCCATCAGATCTCGGCGTTGCCTTACCACGCTGGCTTGGAATCTCATTTACGTAGCAAGCATCAGCATCAATTTATTTATGGAGATACCAAGGTGATTTGCGCGACGATCGCTTTTGGTATGGGGATCGACAAACCCGATGTGCGTTTTGTTTTTCACGCGGATTTGCCTAGGCATATCGAAGGCTATTATCAAGAGACTGGGCGGGCTGGGCGAGATGGTTTGCCCGCGGATTGTATTCTTTTTTATAGCTCGAGTGACCGGATGAAAATCGAGCGTTTTATCGCGGAGAAGCCTAGCCAAGAGGAACAACAGCGGGCGCGCTGGCAGCTTAATCAGATGATGGCTTTTGCCACGACCCACCGGTGCCGATGCATTGCGTTATTGGGTTATTTTGGCGAGGAGCATGGCGGAGATTGTCAGCATTGCGATAACTGTAAGCATCCGCCTACGCTTTTGGATGAGTCGATTAATGGGAAAAAGTTTTTATCTACGGTGGCGCGCACGGAACAGCGGTATGGCGTGAATTACATCATTGACGTGCTGCGGGGTTCTATGGGGGAAAAGGTTACGAAAAATCATCACGAGAATCTAAGCGTTCATGGGATTGGGAAAGCACTGAGTAAAAAGCAGTGGCAAACCATTGCCGACCGTTTGATTGAGCAAAAACTGCTTGGCATTAGTACCGATGGTTATGCCACGGTGCATCTGACGGAATTGAGCATTGGGTTTTTGAAAAGTGATGAGCCTTTGATGGTGGCTAAGATTGCCGAGAAAAACGTAGGTATTCGTAAGACGGTGACTTCGGGTAGTCTTTCAGATTTGCCTGTTGAGGAGGGATTGTTTGAAAAATTGCGTCAGATGCGGCGTGATTTGGCGCATGCAGAGGGCGTGCCGCCTTATATGGTTTTTTCCGATGCATCGCTTAAGCAGATGGCACAGGATTGCCCGCAAAGCTTAGATCATTTTGCCAATATTAGCGGCGTGGGTGCGTACAAATTAGAAAAATATGGCAAGCGCTTTGTCGATGCCATTCGCCTATATTTTGCATAAGATTTGCTCAAGACTTCATGTCGGCTTACGGAAGGTATGAGGCGCGAAAACCTTTATTTTTTCT
>CAZSSX010000036.1:0-14409 GCA_964609545.1 uncultured Phycisphaeraceae bacterium
GATGCGATTGATTATTTGATTGAGCTTGGGGTAAAGGTGGATCCCGTGGGCGGGGCGAATGTGGCCGGTTAAGGGGGATGGGGTGTTGTTTTTTGGATTGTGTGAGGCTGGCGATTGACGCTGGCGAAATTTTTATTATTGGAAAATATAATGTCTTTTGATCGTTATCATCGTCAGATGCTTTTGCCAGGTTTTGGCCAAGCGGGCCAAAAAAAATTATCTGAATCTAAAGCGTTGATCGTGGGCTGCGGGGCGCTGGGGACGGTCATTGCGAATATGATGGCCAGGGCGGGCGTGGGGGAATTGGTGATTGTGGATCGTGATTTTATCGAGCTGACAAATCTCCAACGGCAGGTGTTGTTTGATGAATCGGATGTAGCAAATGCGATTCCCAAAGCCCAAGCTGCGAAAATGAAATTGGCGGGGATCAATTCAGAGATTAAAGTCACCGCGGTGGTGGACGATGTGAATCATACGAACATTGAAAAATTGGCAGCGGGCTGCGATATTATTTTGGACGGTGTTGATAATTTTGAGACCCGCTTTCTAGTCAATGATGTGGCGGTGAAGCTTGGGATTCCTTATATTTATGGCGGTGCGGTGGGCACGGTGGGGATGGCGTATGCCATTTTGCCTCATAGCGCGTTGGGCACAGCCGAGCCCGAATTGAAGGCTTGGGAGAAGGCGGGTAAGGCGACGCCTTGCTTACGCTGCATTTTTGAGCAGGCACCGCCTCCGGGTATGAATCCGACGTGTGACACCGCGGGGGTGCTTGGGCCGGTGGTTTCGATTATTTCTAACTTTCAGGTGATTGAAGCGCTGAAGATTTTGTCGGGTAATTTTGAGCAAGTGTGTCCGACGATGACAAATATTGATGTTTGGGAGAATAAACTTCGGCAGTTCAAAGTAATACGTGCATATGACATCGGGGATTGCCCTTGTTGTAAGCAGCGAGATTTTGAATTTCTCAATGGTAAATTTGCTTCAGGCACGACGACGCTTTGCGGACGCAATGCGGTGCAACTGACGCAGAAAGGCGTTACAGGCAAGCTGGATTTTACCGACATTGTCGCTCGCTTAGAGAAACATGGCCAAGTGACAGCTAATAAATTCATGCTCCGCGCTGATATTATTGACAATGGTAATCCCTATGAGTTAACCCTTTTCACAGATGGTCGAGCGATCATCAAAGGGACCAAACAACCACAGGTCGCAAAAAGCATTTACGCCAAGTATATTGGCGGTTAATGTGTTTAGGCGACGCATAGGAGTAAGACGATGTTTGTTGAAAATGTAATCAGTAGCTTGAGTTTTCAGAGAAAATTAGTGGGCAAATTAGTCGATGAATTGTCCGACCAGCAGATGGTGACGCAGGTGGGGGAATTAGTTAATCATCCCGCCTGGCAGATTGGCCATTTGACCACATCGCTGGGCGGACTGATGGGCATGATCGGCGGAGAGGTGGGGGAAATTTTTGGCAATCAAGAACTTTACGGCAAGGGGTCTATACCTGTAGCTCAACAGGGGCGTTACGCATCTAAAGAGACGCTGCTGGCGGGGCTAGATAAAGCGCATGAAGCGATTATTGCTCAGCTTAAGACGATGAGCCAGGAAGATTTTCAAAAGCCTACGCCTCATGAAAAATTTGCAGCGATGTGCCCGCAGTTGTCGAACTTAATCATGCTGATCGGGGTGAGCCATGAGAATATCCATATCGGTCAGCTGATGTCGTGGCGCAAAATGATGGGCTTACCCGGCGTGCTTGGATGATTGATTTGAGGGGGAGGTTTGGGGGGAGGGGTTGGGGGGTGTTCATTGAAAATGGATAGCGATAAGCATAGGTAGATAAGGAATAAATTGAGATGTTGATTCAAAAAATTATTGGCGCTTTAAAAGGGCAAGAGGCTATGCTGGGAAAATTAGTCGGAGACCTAACGGAGGAGCAGATGATGGCTCAGCCTGGGATGATGAAAAATCATCCCACATGGCAGATTGGTCATCTCACGACCACAGCATATTGGACGGCGAGCATGATCGGCGGGACAGGCAATTACGAGAAAGCCGATCTTTATAATTACGGGACAGTGCCTAGCTCCGAGGCGGGAAAATATGACTCGAAAGAACAGCTGTTGGCGGATTATCATCAAAGCCATGAGCTAGTGATTCCCCTGCTGGAAAAGCTGACCGCTAAGGACTTGGAGAAAGAAACACCCGATGAGGGTTTCCGGAAATTAGTGCCCACCATTGGCGATGTGATATTGTTTACCAATGTGAGCCATGAGCAGATGCATTTGGGTGAGCTTTTGGCTTGGCGCCAAGCGATGGGCCTTGCCGGTGTTTTGTTTTAGTTGATTTTTAGATAGGGAATTGAAAAATGAGTTTAGCCGTTGCATCTCTTTTGTTTGGATGGGATAAAAATGAGCATTATGCGCAGCAATTAGTGGCGGACCTGACCGCTGAACAGATGGTGGCGATGCCTGTGGCGGGGGTGAATCATCCGGCATGGGTGCTGAGCCATTTGTGTATTTATCATCCCGCGATTATTAAGATGTGTCGGGGCCAGCCGTTTGATGACCCTAAGGATTTGCCGTTTGGCATGATGTCCGCGCCGGTGGCTGACGTCTCTGTATATGATGCCAAGGATGCTTTGTTGGAACGATATATCGCGGGGCATCACGCGGTGAAGGCGACGCTTGAGACTTTGGGCGATGAGGTTTTCAAGGTGGCTCAAACATTAAAACGCTGGCAGAAGCCGATGCCTACCGCGGGCTTGGCGCTGGGTTATTTGTTGCAATCACATGAATCGACACACCTGGGGCAGCTCTCGGCGTGGCGGCGTTTTCAGGGATTGCCTTCTGTTTGATTTTGGATTCACAGCAAAAAAATAAAATTAAAACATAAAGATATTGACGATGATTTATTTAGATAATGGTGCAACGAGCTTTCCCAAGGCGCCGGGTGTGGCCCAGGCCATGGCGGATTTTATTGCTAACGACGCGGCAAATCCGGGACGGGCGGGGCATCGGATGGCCGTGGCTGCGGAGCAGATGATTGATGATGTGAGGCTGAAGCTAAGCCGTATGCTCAATGGCGAATCGCCGGAGCGTATGATTTTTACGCTCAATGGCACCGATGCCTTAAACATCGCCATCAAAGGTGTGTTAGGCAAAGCCATTCAGCGGGGCCAGCCCGTGCATGTGGTGACGACGAATTTGGAACATAATTCCGTGAGTAGGCCGTTGGTTGAGATGGAACAAGCTGGGGCGATCACGCTGAGCATGGTCAAAGCCGACGCGGCAGGCATGGTTGATGCCGTGTCGATTGCTGGCGCCATAACTGATGAGACGAAATTGGTGGTGATGACCCATGGCTCTAACGTGCTGGGGACGATTCAGGATGCCCAAGGCATTGGGCGGATTTGTCGGGATCGGGGTGTCTTGTTTTGTTTAGATGTGGCCCAGACCATTGGCGTGGTGCCGATTGATATTGAGCGGATGTGTATTGATCTGCTCTGTTTCCCGGGGCATAAATCGTTGCTGGGGCCAACGGGCACGGGTGGGCTTTATGTGGGCAGTGGCTGCGGGCAGCTTGAAGAGCTGACCGCGTTTCGGGAGGGCGGCACGGGGGGAGACTCCGCCACGCCGACGCAGCCTAAGCTTTTGCCTTATTATTTTGAAGGCGGCACGCCTAATACCGTGGGCATCGCGGGGTTGGGCGCGGGGATTGACTATGTGTTGGCACAGGGCATCGAGCAAACGCTCAAGCACGAGCAGGCATTGGTCGGAAAATTACTCGAACGACTGGGCGATGATCAGCGGTTTGTTTTTTATGGGCCTAAAGATGCCAGCAAATCGGTGGGGACAATCTGTTTTAACGTCGTAGGCTATGATGCATCGGACGTGGGTTCGATTTTAGATGATAGCTTCGAGATCGCGGTGAGGCCGGGCTTGCATTGCGCGCCTTATATTCATCGTCAGCTGGGGACTTTCCCCGGCGGTGCGGTGCGCGTGAGTCCCGGGGCATTTAATACCGAGGCGCAGATGGATCAGCTGATTGATGCGTTGGAAGAAATCGCCGGCTAGGGCTAGAATGATGGGGTTGAATCAAAAAAAAATCTAAAAAAAAGCTGCGGTTTTAACACGCAGCTTTTTTTGTTTTCATTTTTAGGGGTAGGCTTTATCTTAAGCCTGTGTGTCAAGCTTAGAGGTTCATATTAAACTCGGGGAGATTGACGAAATATTTCAGGGTGAAGACCCAACGAAGGACCATTTTGAGGGGCAGCATCGCGAGGATGACAAAGTGGAACGCCATGATATAAAAGCGGATCGTGCCCATTTGGAGGTATAGTTTTTTCATCACCGTTTTGGCTAGAATGACAGGCAAGACCGCACACCAGAGGAACGTAAAGAGGATGCCAACCCATTCTCGGTAGATGGGGTTGCTGGGTTCTGCCACTTGCCAGAGGTGATTCCAGTAGAATTGAGAGAGGTTGATATTGGTTAGGGGGACTGCTTTGTGCGAGTCCCAGTATTCATAGGGCCCAAAGAAGTTCCAGTTGGGGCCTCGGAGGAATGTGCCGTAAACGATGAGGACCACCCAGAGGATAAGGAAGCTAAACATCCAAGTGCTGATGGCAAATTTCCGCTCTTTGAGCGTGTAATATCCGTTGCCTTTGGGGTTGATATCGATATAAGGCATCATCAGCAGACCAGAAACGATCATGCCTGGTAATAACACGCCAGCCATCCAAGGGTCGAAATAAACGAGCATCTCTTGTAGCCCAAGGAAATACCAAGGCGCTTTGGAGGGGTTTGGCGGCCCCGCGGGATTGGCTGGAGATTCTAGGGGGGCTGGTGAAAGAATAGCCCACACGATCAATACGGTGATGCCGACGATAATACAGAGCATTTCGATGTAAACCAGGTCGGGCCAAACCAGCACTTTGTCCTCTTTGTCGCCCTCGATGAGGGGTAGGCCTTTGGCTAGACGTTCATCGTTAATCGCAGCTTGTCGGTAGGCGATCCATAAGCAGAGCCCCAGCGCCAAGAGCATGATGGTGATGGGGACGTTGTCCGGTTTTTTGATGATGGAGAGGTAGTTTGTGTCGATCAGCATTGAGCCGAAGTAGAAAAAACAGCAGATCGCTGCGAGTGGGATCGCAAACTTGGGTTGGGTCCATTTTTTATAGAAGAGCATCATCGCCACGAAAAGGAGCGTGAAGATCGTCAAGCTGATGGCGGGGGTACTGAGGTAGTTGACAGCATCTTTGAAAGCGATGATGACATCGTTCTCGGGGATGAGAGGCTTGCCAGATGCGCCAGAGGCCAGTGAGATGAGATTATTTAGCATGTGTCTAGTTCCAAACCGAGGAAAGGGTTCGATTTTTTCTGTTTTAAGGAGTACTCAAAAGGGATCATTATTTTACATCGGGCCGCTGATGCCGCCATCTTTTCGGATGCGCCAAAAGTGGATGGCGATGAGTAGCGAAGCCACGACCGGCAGAGCGATGCAGTGCAAGACATAAAACCGCATCAAAGCCGGCGCGCCCACGGAGGTTCCCGCCAAAAGCAGGTACGCCGCATCAGACTTGGTGGTGACTAATGCCACGCCTCCCAGCTGAACCATGTCGGTGAGTGGCCCAGCCATACCAAATCCCGGGGTGGCTTTACCCATGTTAGACCCCACCGTAATGGCCCATACCGCTAATTGGTCCCAAGGCAGGAGATATCCGGTAAAGGAAAGAAGCATCGTCACCACGAGGAGGATGACGCCTACGCCCCAGTTAAATTCACGTGGTGGCTTATAGGATCCGGTCAGAAAGACGCGCATCATGTGTAGCCAAATGGCGATGATCATGGCGTGGGCGCCCCATCTGTGGATTTCTCGGAGAAGCCCTAGTGTGACGTGTGTGCGTAATGCGATGATGTCGTTGAAAGCCTCGGATGGCACGGGCCGATAATAGAACATTAACAAGATGCCGCTGATCGCTTCGGCGAGGAAAAGGAAGAACGTAAGCCCCCCCATACACCAAGTAAAGCTTAGGCGGATACCACTTTTTCGCACAGCCACGGGGTGGAGGTGGAGAAAGATGTTACTCATTACCGCCATGACGCGCGTGCGTCTGTCGCGGGGGACGCCATGCCTGAAGATAGAGTTCCAAACCTGCGTGGACCTGATATAGGTCACAGGTAAGAGTAGGAGTGTCAGTATTTGTTGTAGCTTCTGGAGCATAAGTTTTCGCTCATCTTTTTGGGTTGACGATCTACTTTTTAAGTGAATCGTTGTTGCGGATGGAGATGTGGGTGTGATTGATCTGGGTCACACGATTTTTTTGGATTAAACGGGTATAGAAGAGTCGGGCATGGTCCATTGTCCGAGTTCTTGCCTAAATTTAATAGATTTATCAACGGTGAGATTATCGCCGTCGAGGGTAATTTTGAGGCGTTCGAGGGGCCTAGGTGCTGGGCCTTCGAAGTTAATGCCACTTTGATAAAACCCCGAGCCGTGGCAGGGGCATTTGAATTTTTTATCAGCATTAAGCCAGTTGGGGATGCAGCCTAGGTGCGTGCAAATGGTGCTTAGTGCGTAAAGCTCGCCGTCGTTATTGCGTACGATCCAGACTTTGTTGCTGTCTTTGAATTGTTCATAAACGCCCGGGTCTGGGTAGTGTGAGAGTTTGCCTGCTCTGAAAATACTGGGTTTTTCGAGTGTGGCTTTGGGCACGAGGAAGGACTGGAATCCCGCGCCACAGGTTTGAACGAAGGCAAAGATGTTGCCCCATGCCACGGCGAGTATGCCGACGCTGGCCGCGGTGCCGATGGTGATGGCTTGGCGCCGAGTGGTTCCCGAGGCTCTGTCGCGGATATTTTGATCAGTCGTTGCAGTGGGTTTGGCGTATCCGCTTCCTGCCATGGCCGCGATGGTGGCATCGGGCGGCGCATTTCTGGGGAGTGCCGCGGCGATGACGCTGGCCGGGGCCTGTGCGGGTTGTGCGATGCCTGTGTCACCCCCAGCGGATCTTGAGCCGGAGGTTTGCGCCGTGGCGAGTAATTCCGACCAGATAGGATCGGGCGGGCCTTGAGGCGGCGTCCACCCTTTTTTGGCTCCACCACCGCCACCCGTTGCTGGCGCGCCGGGCGCAGCTTCTTCCTCGACCGCAGACCAAGCTTCAGGCTCGGGGCCTTCTACTTCAATGGTTTCAAATTTAATCACATCCACGGGGCAGTCTTCTGCCGCTTCGAGAATCCCAGGAGTGAGAGGCTGGGTCGATGCCGACGCCTGAGCATCGGGCCTAATGACGCAGGTTTCATCTTGCACATCAAAGACAGTGGGAACGATAGATTCACACAGGTCGCAGACGATACAGCCTTCGTCGATCCAAACTTTTGAGACTTCCAAGTGGGTTTCAGCCATGGCTTTATTAACCTTTTACCTTCTTGGTGTGGGGTAACATGATGATATCCAAGCCTTTAGAGGCTTTAAGACGGACTATTCTGATTTATTTTATACTATTTGCGGGGCTATGCTATGGGGTTTTGTTGTTATCCCCATGATTTTTGAGCGATTGTATCGCCGCGGCTTTGACCGTGGCGTTGGTGTCGCCTTGATTATCGTCGGCTAATTTGGCGATTTGCTTCCATATGATGGCGCTTTTCATGCTATTTGCGTTTTTTAAGGTGCGATATAAAATATTATCCGCTTTAATTTGGATATTTTGGGAGCTTTCCTTAGGCCCGAGATTTTCGGACAGCAACTTTTCTAATGCCCCACGATTGAGCATGATATTGGCGACATATTGAGAGCCTGCGGGATTATTAAATCGGGCCAAAGCGATGGCTGCGTTAAATTTAGTGTCGATCGTCTTGGAGGCTTTACCGTTAAGGCATTGCCCCAAAGCTTGGATCACCTGCAAGTTATCCTCCTCGCCGATAACCCCCAATGTCAGCGCAGCAACGTCGGCGATGATCGGCAACGGGTCTTTGAGTAAATGTAATGCGGTATCGATCGCTTGGTCACGCGTTTGGGGCGTATAATGAGGCTCCCAAAAAATCAAACCATGAAGCACCGACAGCTTAACCGTGGCCGCTTGCGAGTCTTTTCGGAAGAGGATGTGTTTGAAATCTGAGGGCTGGCCTAGTTTGCTAATCCCTAAAACAAAATAAGCGATGGTTTTTTCTTGAATGATTCGGGTTTTAGGGTCGATCTTTTTAGTTTTATCTTTAGGCTTAATGTTTTGTATCAGCGGAATGCGTTGCGGGTCGAGCGCTTTGGCAAAGGCGCTGCTGATGAATTGCATACGGAGCTGTCTTTTTTGGGCCTGAGCTAGTTCCTCTTTGGAAGGGTTAGCCGGCATTTGTTTTTGCTTGGCGTAGAGAATGGTCACGCGGTCGCCTAGTTCTGCCGCGTTGCGCCATATTTCAGCATCTTTGGCAAAAGCGAAGTCCTCGTATCCGATATTTTTGATTTTTTCGACTAGGCGCTTCTCTTTTTCTAAATCGTCCGCACCAGAATTGAGCGTCCATGAAATAAAGAGAAACAGCCCCACGCAGACGCAAACGATGATGGCCGGAATGAGTACCAGTTGCAGAATTTGCTTGCCGGGCGTAGCTGGCGCGGGAATATGAATAGTAGGCGATGAGCCTGTGGACGATCCCTCAGCGGGGGGCATGGGCAGCCCTTGATCTTCTTGGGGCGATGGATTAGGGGTATCGTTGGACATGATTGGTGGCCTTTGGCTTGGGGATGTTTCAAGGTGTTAATGGTGTTTATGTTAGGGTTTTACCAGCAGGAGGCAACTTTGGATCGCCAAAAGGGATGGATTATGGGCGCGGGTGGATAATCGCGCGATGTTTTAGAATTGTTTCTTGATAATGTAGATAAAAACGGGGCCCCCGATGAGCGCGGTGAAGATGCCGATAGGCATTTGTCCGATGGGGTGATGATATTGCCCAGCAAGGATTTTGGTATACACCGATAAAGTGTCGGCCAAGACCAGCAGCGTTGCCCCGAGAATGGCCGATGCGGGGAGGAGAACCCGGTGGGAGGAAGTGAATATTTTTCGCGCGATGTGGGGGCAGATAAAACCCACAAAACCGATAGGCCCCGCCAGCGCCACCGCCGCCGCGGTGAGCAACCCCGCGAAAAGAAAAAGCACCAAGCGAACCCTCCCGACGTTGACACCCATCGAGGCGGCTTGTGTTTTTGAAAAAGTGATCAGGTCGATGGCCTTGGCGGTGGTATAGGTCAGGTACGCGGTGAAAGCGATGAACGCGAGATTGGTGAGGATCAACGTGGTCAGGTCGTTATCTTGGTTGAGGTATCCCATCATCCAGTCGATCAGGTTGGCTTTTAATCCTCTGGGGATGAGGTATTGGATGACCATGATGATCGCAGCGTTGAGCGTGGACAGCACAACCCCGATCAGCAGCAGACTAAGCGTGTTGATGCCGCCTTGCTTTCTTGATGCTAGCAGTAAGATGGCGATGCTGGCTAGCGCCCCGAGCGTCGCCCCGATATAGTTGGCCCCGAGTGATGTTTGCAGATTGATCGCGATGAATTGCTGGGTCATCAGCCCAACCCCAGCGCCCGATGCGATGCCCAAAATATAAGGCTCAGCCAAGGGGTTACGCAACAGTGCTTGCATTAAAACGCCCGCGATGGCCAAGGCGATGCCCACAGCCGTGGCCGTGAGAATAGGATTGATCCGGAGCCGCCAAATGATAGACGAACTTGGGTAAGCAACGCTGCTGGGGCCCAAAGCCAATCGCAAAGCACATAGGCCAAGCAGGAGCAGTAAGATAATGGCGAATTTAGTTTTCATGGGTCGGGTAAAATACCATCTTGTGTGGCTGATCAGCTTGGGCTAGGCTCAGCATCTGGGGAGAGGTTGATTTCACTGCGATAACCAAATCTCACGCGGTTGTCGATGAAGCGGATCCATGTGGGGGTGAAGCAATAAAAAGTTTGATCGAGAATTTTTTGCTTGAAAGGCGGCAGCTTGGCGAAGCCGAACTTCTGGCTATAAATCTTAAACGCATGATCGATTTGGCTTTGTGTTTCAAGGGCGCAGAGTTTGCCATGAAGCTGCACGCCATGGATCGTGGCGGCGATTTTTGTATGCGCATAAACCGTGATCGCAGCATGGGCGTTCGTCTGGATATGCTGGGAATGGGCAGCCTCGGGTTTTGAAACATAATAAAATTGATAGCTGTGGGT
This sequence comes from uncultured Phycisphaeraceae bacterium, assembly GCA_964609545.1. Classification (GTDB taxonomy): domain Bacteria; phylum Planctomycetota; class Phycisphaerae; order Phycisphaerales; family Phycisphaeraceae; genus CAZSSX01. Next base: position 10,216 of record CAZSSX010000036.1, read on the forward strand.
CGATGCGTATTGAACGTTGGCGCTGTGTGGCTGGTGCTGTGGGCAGACCGTTGCCAAGGATGCTGTCTTGTGTTTGGCGAGAAATTTTTGGACAGCTTTGTGCGGGAACTTCGGGTTTTGTTTTTCCATAGAGCAAATGCCTAAAGCAGAGGTGTGTTTGTTTTTTGAGATGAGAAAAAAAGCCCCGCAAGTTTTAAGCCTTGCGGGGCAGTGTTTTTTTGTTTTAAGCGAAGGCTTTGTTTAATCGCTGGATGGCTTGTTCTATATTTTGCCGTGAGTTGAAAGCGCTGATGCGGAAGTAGCCTTGCCCAGCTTTGCCAAAGCCAGACCCAGGCGTGCCGATGAGGTGACATTCCCTCATGAGCTTATCAAAGAAATCCCATGAGGAGAGCCCGTCTTTGGTTTTAAGCCAAACATAAGGCGCGTTGATGCCGCCAAAAACATCAAAGCCCAACTTGATCAACGCTTGGCGTATCAACTTCGCATTTTCCAGATAAAACGCCACCAGTCCCTGGGTTTGTTTTTGTCCTTCTTCCGAGTAAACCGCCTGGGCTCCGCGCTGAATAATGTAAGGCACCCCGTTGTATTTCGTGCATTGTCTGCGGTTCCAAAGCTGATGTAGCGGGACTTTGTTGCCCTCTTTATCTTTGCCAAAAACGGTTTTAGGTACAACCGTGAAGGCGCATCGGGTGCCTGTGAATCCCGCGTTTTTTGAGAATGACCTAAACTCCACCGCCACATCGGTAGCCCCGGGGATTTCGTAGATAGAGTGCGGGATATCATCCTCGGTGATAAACGCTTCATACGCCGCGTCAAAGAGAATGAGCGTATCATTTGCCTTGGCGTAGTTAACCCATTGGGTGAGCGTTTCTTTGGTGGCCACGGTGCCCGTGGGGTTGTTAGGATAGCACAGGTAAACGATGTCTACTTTTTGCGAGGGGATGGGTGGCGAAAAGTGATTGGCTTCTGTGGCACTGAGATAAACAAGCCCGGGATATTGGTCTGCATCGTCGTCGGCTTGGCAGTCGCTGGTATTGCCCGCCATGACGTTTGTGTCTACGTATACAGGGTATACGGGGTCGCCGACTGCGATCACATTATTTTTTCCGAGGATATCTAGGAAATTGCCGGTGTCACATTTGGCGCCATCGGAGACAAAGATTTCATCAGCCGAGATGTCACAGCCTCTTGCTTGGAAATCATGCTTGGCGATATCTTGACGTAGCCAAAGGTATCCTTGCTCCGGGCCGTACCCGTGAAAACCTTGATGGGTTTCCATCTCATCTATCGCGCTGCGCATGGCTTGGGTGATAGCTTTGGGCAGAGGCTCGGTGACATCGCCGATGCCTAATTTGATGATATCTGCTTGTGGGTTTTCTTTGGCAAATTTTGCGACGCGTCTAGCGATTTCGGGGAAGAGATAGCCAGCTTTGAGCTTAAGAAAGTTGTCGTTAATATGGGGCATTTTTTGTGACCTATGGGTAGGGGGTTCATTTTATAAGGGAGGAGCGTGAGCTTTTTTATGAGCTATTTTGTAGGGTTTGCATGTTGTGTTTTATCTTTGATATTGGGTCGCCTATTTTAAAAGGTGTTTTGTGTTTTTTCAAAAAGTAGCATCAAGGCTGGTTGATTTTACTCTCCGCAAATACTTTTGCGGTTTGTAGCGCCAGCGTCATCTTGGCTGGGTCTTTCCCGCCAGCTTGAGCCATGTCGGGCCTGCCCCCGCCGCCTCCGCCGGTGACTTTGGCTACTTCTCTCACCCAGTCCCCGGCTTTGAGTCCTTGGCTGATCATGGCTTTGGGCACCGCCGCGAGGAAGGCGCATTTTTGGTCCGCCTCCGCCGCCAGCAGCAATGCAGCGTCTGGCTTTTTGGCTTTGATCACATCCATCGCATCGCGCAAGGTGTTGCTGTCTGCGCCGACGATCTTGGCGATGATAATATTGCCTTGCGCGGTTTTTACGATTTCTCTGGCCGCATCGATGGCGATGCTGGCCGAAGCTTTGCCCGTTTGTTTTTGGGCATCTTTGATTTTGGCTTGCGCCTCTTTAATCGCTTGACGCAGCCGAAGGGAATCAATCAAGGGGAGGGTTGCCTCTTGGATGGTTTTGGCGATTTTGTTTGTTTGCGCTGCAAAGGCATCGCCTTGGTAGTTAGGCAAATCTAAAAGTTGATGATTGATTTTGTCCGAGTTTTCAATCGCTTGCCGCGCCAATGCGCCCGAAACCGCGGTGATTCTACGCACGCCTTTGGAGACACCTTCTTCGGAGATGATGATAAAGGTATCGATGTCGTGGGTGTTTTGTGTATGTACCCCGCCACAGAATTCGATGGAATAATTTTCCCATTTTTTCTCATCGGGCGCGCCTAGCAATATTTCAACGGGCACGCCGATGCTAACCACGCGCACGGTGGGCGGATATTTTTCGCCGAAGACCGCACGCAGGCTATTGATTTTGAGTGCTTGCTCTTGGGGGACGTAAGCCGTGTGTACGGGGTGTTGCCCCGCGATATCTTGGGCCACGCCTTGCTGTATTTTTGTCAGCTGCTCAAGGGTCAGCGGCGACTTATGTGAAAAATCGAATCGCGTCTTGGCTTCATCTACCAAAGAGCCTTTTTGGGTGATGTGCGAGCCTAGGACTTGTCTGAGTTTGTGATTCAGCAGATGCGTGGCGGTATGGTTGGCGGTGATTTTTTCGCGCCGCTTTTGATCGACCGCTAAGATCGCGCCACCACAAACAAAATCCTGCTTGGCATCTTGGGCGACTGTTCCAACGTGAAAATAAGTGTCTGCGATTTTTTGCGTGTCCGAGATAATAAACTCGGTGCCGTTGCTCGCGGTGATCGTGCCTTGGTCGCCCACTTGCCCCCCAGCTTGTGCGTAGAAAGGCGTTTTGTCGGTGATAACCACGAGATTTTGCCCTTTTTTACCCTGCAACGCAAGCTGGGGCAGATCCGCATCTAAATCGAATAGGTAAAGCACCTGCGCCGGTGTTTCCGTGGTCTGATACCCCACAAATTCGATGGGGCGGGTCTGATGTTTCTGTGTAATGTCTAGCAGCAGGGTTTGAATATCTACCCCGCCCGAGGTTGCGCGTGAAATCTTTCGGGCTTGATCCATCAGCTGATTAAATGCGGGCTCATCCAGTTGCAGATTTCTTTCCTTAGCCATGAGTTGGGTCAGAGAAAAAGGGAAGCCATAGGTGTCGTGGAGTCGGAAGGCGTCCTCGGGTGAGATGTGCGTGGTGGACTTGTCCGCGGCTTGATTGAAAAGCTGTATCCCTCTGGCTAATGTTTTAGAAAAAGATTCTTCCTCTTCTTTAATTTGCGCTTTGACATCTTGGGCATGGGTTTTAATTTGCGGGAAAATGTCAGCAAAGTTTTCGGCCACCGCATCGACCAGTTGATAGAAAAACGGCTTGTCGGTGTTGAGGGTTTGCCTACCAAACCGAACCGCCCGCCTGAGGATGCTACGCAGGACGTATGAGCGCCCCTCGTTGCCGCAGTGCGCCCCGTCTGCCAATGCAAAAGTGAGTGTCCTAATATGATCTGCAATGACGCGATAGGCAATATTGATCGGGTCTTTCAGCGCATCGGCATGGCCGCCCGGCGTATAAGCCCTAGCTCCGGTAAGCCGTTGTATCGCGTCGAACAGAGGCGTGAAAATATCCGTATCGTAGTTAGAATCTTTTTCTTGCAAGACACGCACGATACGCTCAAAACCCATCCCCGTATCCACATGCTGGGCAGGCAATTTAGAGAGACTCTGGTCCGGCGATCGGTTGTATTGAATGAAGACCAAGTTCCAAATCTCGATCACGTTGGGGTCATCTTGATTCACAAGCTTGCCGCCCGAAAAATCCGCAGTGCCATCGTAGTGAAGCTCCGAGCAAGGCCCGCAAGGACCAATCTCTCCCATCTCCCAAAAATTATCTTTTTTGTTCCCAGGGTGAACCTGTTCAGCCGGCAAGTGCTTCAGCCACAGGTCGCGCGCTTCAAAATCGGGATCAAGATTTTCAGACGCATCGCCTTGAAAATAAGTCGCGTGTAATCTTTTCGGGTCTATTTGCCAAACCTGGGTCATCAATTCAAATGCCCAGTCGATGGCTTCTTGTTTGAAATAATCGCCAAAGGACCAGTTGCCTAGCATCTCGAAAAACGTGTGGTGATAGGTGTCGATGCCCACATCGTCTAGG
>CAZSSX010000037.1:0-14406 GCA_964609545.1 uncultured Phycisphaeraceae bacterium
TCGCAGGCCAGCAATTTCATATTTTCATCATCACACCCCGAAAGGTCATCTAAGACTACAATCTCAGCGCCTAATCTGATCAGTGCCTCTGTAATATGAGAGCCGATAAAACCAGCACCTCCGGTGATCAAACATTTTTTGCCCTGAAAAAATGATCCGTGTAATGATTGCCAATCTGTCATAATATATCCCTGATATTTTCAAATAAAAAAAATTCAAAAGCGTCCTATAAATAAAAAACAATCGCCATACGTCCCATCATCGGCCCGCTTGGTCACATGCTTGACGTAACTTTTGCGCCGCAGCTTTGTGTTCAATCCAAAGCGATGCCTTTGCACCACTTGTAAGGGTAATCCGGCCATCGTACCCGATTTGATGTAACAATCGAAAAAAAGCTAAATAATGATCATAAGCCTCTTGGTCATTTGTCATCGGCTGAATATGGGCATGCCTGATCAAAGATCCCATCTCAAGCAAAGAGGATTCAGGCTCCTGCTGATCATAGAATTGCCGATAATCAACCATCGCCAAAACATTGGGGTGATTGATGATTTGGCATAATTTTTTGACCTGCTCTAAAGTATTAAGCATGTTCGTTTGCTGGCAACTTAAATGCTCAACAACAAAATCGATGTGATGATGCTTGCAAATTTGGCCCGCCATATCGACAAATTCTTGAATTTGTAAATCCGCTAAACCTTGCTCAACTTCTTGGTCACGATGACGCGCCATACCCGAGCCGAAAATAAAGGTTTTGACACCTAACACCTGAGCCCGCTTAGAAACACGCTGCATATAATCTTGAAGTTTTTGGATACAACGGTTGTTCCCGACCACTTGCAAATCATTAGGCAAGAGGTGGCTGGCCGCTTCGATCGGCAACCCAATGGCCTTAAGCTTGGGCGAAGATTTATCCCATTGCCTGCTAGCCTGATGCCCCTTGAGAACATCTTGCACATGGATCTCAATATAATCAAATCCAGCGTCTTTTATTTTTGATGCTTCTGCCAGAGAACCCAAACAGCCTAGTCTCATGATTTATCTTCTCATTCTAAAATTTAATAGCGAAGCTGACCCGGCTCAATATCGACCGCCCAAAGATCAATACCGCCCGCCATCGAAAGCACCCCATCCAAACCCATCTCCCGCAAAGCAAGCGTCGCCCGCATCGAGCGACCACCATGATGACAAAAAGTCACAATCGTTTTGTCCTTATAATCCTCAAGCTCATCAATGCGATCCATCAATTGATGCATCGGGATATGCATCGCGAGTTCAATACTCACATGATCAACTTCTTGTTCGGTTCGCAAATCAATAAACAGAAAATCCTCATCAGCGCCAAGCATGCTTTTAACCTGCCGCGGAGTAATCTCCAACTCTGCTTTAAAAGGATATTTCTCGGGCAAGCCATCGTCGTTTAAATTCGGCAAGGGGGGTGTTTGTGACATGCTATTATTTTTCCGCTAAAGGTGAAGGCGAGGATGATTCCTCCGCCAAATCAATATCGATGGTTTCTACCCGCGTGTATTGGTCAAGGTTCATTTCAACCAATTCTCCATCTTGCTTTTCGATCCGCAAGCGATCAAGCCATAGCTTGGCATCTTTGGCATGAGCAAACCAAGAGCCTGTTTTTTTCTGTCTAAATGCAACGATCTTTCCCGTAACCCGCGTGGCCCAGACTTGATCTCCCTGAGGTATTTGTTGCGTCACAGTGACCATTTGGCCATTGGTAAATCGATCGGTCGTTTGTCTCATAAGATATCCTCAAAAGGCAGCGGCGTAATGCATGCAATAAACCATCATTATATCAAAATCGGCATATTAAGTTCAACGCTCCGATTTTCGCCCATCGGGTTATACACACCCACCACCATCCCCCACTAACACAAACTTGAGATTTGCAAAGCGCCAAGGTTGGCTTTCATCAGCCGGCTGCTATAATCAAGGCTTCCCGTAATTTTCAAATCTAATAAAATGGAGCATGAACATGGCTGATCACCAAAGAGAACTAGGCCTTAAATTAAATATTAAATATAATGAGCAAGGCCTTGTCCCCGCCATTGTCCAAGATGTAGACACCGGCGATATCTTAATGATGGGCTGGATGAATGCCCTAGCCGTGAAGCAAACACTTCAACTCAAAAAAGCCACCTTTTACTCCAGAAGTCGCAACAAAATGTGGGTCAAAGGCGAGTCCTCAGGAAACACCCAAGATGTCGTGGAATTCCTAGTCGATTGCGATCAAGACACCATTATCCTCAAATGCAAATCCAACGGCCCATGCTGCCACGTAGGCTACAACTCCTGTTTTTATCGCGCCAGCGACCCACAAGAAAACATGACCTTCATCGCCGAAAAAGTTTATAACCCCGAAGATGTTTACAAAAAATAAAAAATACCATCACGACATCTCAGATGGTTTTTCCGTGCTAGCCACAATAGCTTCTAAGCGCCCTAATGTCCGATCCACTTGCGTTTTAAACATGTTGTAAGGGAAGAGCGTGATAATCGCCACCACCAAACCCGCCCCCGTCGTAATCAGCGCCTCTGCAATACCATGGCTCACTAACGTCGGGTCCGTCACCGTGGTCTTGCCTTGACCAATAAGATTAAAACTCTGAATAATGCCCGTGACGGTTCCCAAGATTCCGATCATCGGCGCCGCAGTGATAATCGTAGAAAGCGTAGCCATAAATCGTTCCATTTTCGTTCGCTGATTTTCAATAGCATCAATACCGCTGGCTTGGGATTGAAAATCTTTTTCTAAAACCAGTTGGCTGATAACATTGGCGTAAAGGCCTTTGCCTTCTTTAACCAAATCCGATGCCGCGGAAAAATCTTTTTTTCGGATAAAATGGCTGGCCAGCCTCGCTCGATCAATCCGCTTAGGGCTGTTCTCCTTGAGCCAATACCAGCTACGCTCAAAACTCAACGTCAACGAGATCAAGCTCAATCCTAACAACGGCCACATCGCCCAACCACCAGAAGAAACAAAACCAATAACTCTATCTAACATAAAAAGCGACCTCTTAAATCTACACTAAAAACCGTGGCTAAAAAAATAGCCAGCAAGGATGATTTGCTGGCTATTATAACTGATGTTAAAACAAGATGCTTATTAAGCTTTTTTCACACCGATAAGCGATAATAATGCCATCGCTTTTTTAGCAATATCCTCAGCATGTAACCCCGCCGCTCTAAGCACGTCGTCAGGCGTTAAGCCCGACTTGGGAATATGCCTAACATGCATTTGCTCCACCGTAAAAGCGCCACCATCTTCACAGACCGCATCGGCAATAGCGCTGCCCAAAGCGTTACCGTAGTTGTCCTCAACCGTCAAAATAATGCCATTGTTATTGTTCGCAATATCTAAAATTGCGTCTTTATCAAAGGGGATGCTATACATATCTACCACCGTCGGATCAATCCCGTGCTGATCTAAAATCTCGATCGCCTGATTGACCTCATGGACCATATAGCCCGATGCGCAAATCATAATATCTTTGCCTTCAATCAACAGCTCGTGGCCCCCCAGCGTAAATTGCTCTTGCGCCGAATATAAAAACTCAACAGCAGGTCTACCCGTCCTTAAATAGCAAGGCCCGTGATATTCCGCCATCGCCACCGTCAACGCATAAGCCTGATAAGCATCCGAAGGAGTAAGCACATAACACCCCGGATGAGACGCCTTATTTTGCATCGTTGCAAAAGCTCTAAACCAAGCCACATCAGGCAAAGCCATCTGCGAAGGACCATCCGCAGCCAACGAAATCCCAGCGTGCGAACCGACAATTTTTAAGTTCGCCCCAGAATTGATAGCCATCTCAATCTGGTCATAAGCACGCGTCACAAATTTGGCGAAGGTGGATGCAAAAGGAATTTTTCCACCCGCAGATAATCCCGCCGCCACCGAAAACATATTTTGCTCACCGATACGACAATCTAAAAAACGATGACGCAATGCCTTGTCATTAAAAAAATCATCCGCATGCGTAGAGCCTCGCACATCCGCATCCAAAGCCACCACATTAGGAATCGCGTGCCCAATAGAACGCAATGCAATCCCATAAGCACGGCGCGTAGCGCACTGACAAGTCTCTAAGATTTTCCCTAAATCTTGTTTCTCACAAGCTTGATCAAAATCAACCACACCCTGGGCTTTAGTCGTTTTAGGCTTGGTCATCGGCAACATCGCTGGGCGAAGAGGCATATCCGCAGTCATCCCCAAAGATCGTCCCGTTCTTTGTAATTCCTCTAATGCTAATTTAAGCCCATCACCCACAGCAGGCTTGCCGTGATGACCATTGCCTTGCTGGCTTGGACTGCCCCAACCCTTAACAGTTCTAGCCACGATGGCAACGGGTTGCTCTAAATTTTTACCCGCGATTTTTGCGTGCTGTTCAAAAGCATCCTTGATTTGACTAGGCTGATGACCATCAACATCAATCACACAAAAACCAAACGCCTTGAGTTTCTTAGCCAAGGTATCTGCCGATTGTTGCGGCGATGCTTCTCCGGATTGGGCAAAAACATTGCAATTAAAAATAGGACAGACCCCGGTAAGTTTTTCATCAATAATAAAATCTAATGCCTCCCAGACCTGACCCTCCCGAGATTCACCATCACCAATGATGCAAAAAATACGCTTATCTAATGCATTGATTTTCGCAGCTGCAGCCAATCCCGCTGCTACCGATAAGCCTTGCCCTAGTGAGCCCGTCGCTGCATCAAAAAAAGGAAAGCCTTCGATAGGGTTAGGGTGACCATCGACAACCGAATCAATCTGGCGCAATGTCAGACAATCATTAGCAGTAAGCGGTTTCCAATGCTCACGATCCTTCCCTACCATCACGTTACGATCCGCACAGGCCGCATAAACGATAGGCACCGCGTGCCCCTCAGATAAAACCAAACGGTCGGACGAAAGATGCAAAGGATTAGCTGGCTCATAACGCATATGATCGCACATCAATATCGCGACAATGTGCGCCAAGCTCGCCCCCGTGGTGGGATGCCCACTGCCCGACGCCGCGGTCATCTCGTAGTTTAATTGTGTCAGTTCAACAGCTTTTGCATGAATAGTAGAATCGTACGACATACTTAACTAAATCCTTAAGGTGTGTGTGAATGGGAAAGGGAGGCAGGTAATGCAGCAGGGGTTAGCTCAATTTTGCAATCAAGGTAACCGCGCTTTTTTCTAGGCGGAAAATAACCCAGAAAAGCCATTATCCTCATATCCCGCCTTTTGGCAATGTGCCCCCAAGGATTATGCACCGACATCAACCCAAAAGCGAACCCCAACCCAAGATACAAATCCATTCTTAAGTAGCTATAAAAAAACGCAGAAGCAACGAAGCTTCCGCGTTTTTTGTTTTTTTAAAAGCGTTAGCCTTAGTGAGTAAACTCAGCGCCTTCTTTGTCTTTGTGCTTGAAAAAAAGTAAGAAAATAACAAAGATCGCCGCAGCCGCCCCACAAAGTGGCCACCAAAACCCAGACCAGTGCGTGAGCATCTCGGGGTTAGCAGCATTTTTAAATGCCGTGCCCATGTCTTTGGCTTGAAATGCGTTCATGAATAATTTGTTATTGACAAATTCCGCACCGATATACATCCCCACGCCTTGCGTAAAGAAAATCAGCATCGATTGAGCTTGACCACGAATTTTAATATCCGTTGACTGATCCACATAAATTTGTCCCGTAACAAAGAAGAAATCGTAGCAAATGCCGTGTAGTAAAACGCCACCGATAATGAGTAAAAATGCCGGATGAGTGAACGAAATACCGTTTGCCATAATCCCTTGGCTCGCCGCCAGCGGGAAGAGAGCATAACGAACGACCCATGCCCCAATACCTACTAAGAGCATTTTTTTAACACCTAGTCTACGGAAAAAGAATGGCATAAGGAACATCATAAAGGCTTCTAGCCATGTCCCCGCATTTTTCCAGCTGGCGTAATTGATGAATCCCTGTAGTTTCATTTGGTTTTGAAGGTACGCATAATAAGCTTGCAATGGAATACAAAGCAGGAAGGAGCAGAACACAAAAACAAAGAATGATGGGTTCTTAAATTCTTTCCAAACATCAACAAAGAATAATGCGCCAAGATCAATCGGTTCACCTTTCTTAGGCGCCGGTGTTTTAGGTAATGTAAAACAAAACAACCCTAATAATACAGCCGCACCACCTGCCAACAAGAATTGATTCGAAGAAGCTTCACCCCCGATGGTTTTGCCTGCAGCATCAGTGCTATTAAAAGCCATTAACGCGATGGCGCCAAAAATCCAGCCAAAGGTACCCCATAGCCGAACCAATGGAAATTGCTTAGAACCATCAGCAAGATGCTTAAAGGAAAGCGATGCCGTGAGCGCCAAAGTAGGCATATAACAAAGTGCGTGAAACAAAATGAACCAGTTAAACAAAGTACTTTTGTTCCAAACCGAACCTAAAAATTCAACCTCGAGATAGCCTTTAGCAGCAACAAAATCTTTTGCACCCTCAGTACCAACCGCAGCTGCAGTTTGCACAAAGCTGCCCGTCAATTCACCAATTTTAGGGAGCATCAATAAAGCCCCGCCAGCTAATAAAAATAATACACCCAGTACTTTTTCAGTATTAAAAAAACGGTCAGCTATTAAGCCCAAGAAAAAGGGAGCAATCATCGCCGCAATAGGAATCGCACCATAGCAATAAAAGATACTATCACCCATATGCTCTAAACCGCCTACATAAGTCGGGATAGAAACAAACCAAGAACCCCAAATCCAGAATTGCAGAAACATCATAATCGAAAGTCTGACCATAATACTTGTGCTATTTTTACTTGACGCGGTTAAATCACTCATACGTTTTCCTTCTTCAGCTATTGTTTATTAACTTATGCTCTGTAGACAGTTACACATAAACAGAGATTTCATTGTAACGCCAATGAGATTATTTTCTAGTAATCAGCCAAAATGTCCACAATCGCATTTTAAAAGACAAGCTTATTTTAACCAGCTTAACACCCCACAATGCCCCATCTCACCGTTAAACCCCTTAAATACTGCATAAAGTAGCTCATATTTTAAAACGCTCATTAAACGGATCATAAGCTAATCGAATCCTAGGCGCATCGGCTAAATCCACAGGCAAAAGCTGCCCCGAGCCGAGCGATGCAACAAAACAACCACGCCCCATGCCCAAAATCGGCTTAATATAGCCCAGCATTTCCCCTTGCAATAAAGAAATTTCAACCCCCATAAATTCCCCAGGCAAATCCTTAAACTTATACGCTAAACTGGCGTAACTGGTTTTCACGCCCCGCGGGCTTCCACGCTGAACATGCACCATCACATAAGCACACATGATTAAACCTTGATAAAAAGTTTTACGCTCACCACTAGCTAAGTACCAAATATCCTCCCAAACCTCATGCGCTTCAAACCACCTGCCCCGATTAAATAGCCCGATTCCTTCATGGAAAATCCGCCCCTCATCAATCTCATCATCCCATATATCCATCACCAAAGCTTAACCCACCCAAACCCTCCCGACAAATCATCACCCCAAATCACCCCCTCTAAAAAAGAGAATCAAAGCCCATCATCACTCAGCCACTTCCCCAAGATTTTCCGCCGCAGGCTTAGTATAAAGGTCTAAATAAAAGGTCAACAGCTCTTTGCCACCTTCGACTTCTTTCGTCCGCGTATGTTGAAAGCCGAATTTTTCAAATAAATCCATTGCCGTATCAGTGTCAAACCGTGTATCGAAAACAATTTTAAGATAATCATGTTGCCGACAATGTGTTAAAGCTGTCTCAATAAGCAGATGCCCAATATCTGTCTCTTGCATCGCTTTAGCCACCCGTAGCCTCCGAATCTCCCCCGTATGAGCTTCATCCCTGGCCACCCCAATCATCCCCACCGCAGCGCCGTCTAAATGCGCCACCCAAAAATAATTCGCCTCATCCTCAAAATAGGTCGCTTCAATATGGTCCAAGTCCGCAGCCGTATCATTGCGCGAAAGTTGACCCTTGATTAAGCCATGGTCATAAAGATGCAGCACCGCCTGCTGGTCATCGGGTTGGTAAGCCCGAATCACCAGGCGCTCTAAGTGCTTATCGTTATTTTTATCGTTTTGGTCATTCATCATCGCAGTGCAAGCTTAAATTAAGCGTTTGGTCAGCATCCTTATAAAAAAAGTCTAGCACCCTATCTTACCATAAAAAAAGAAATCATGATTTTGCCCCGGGGGCATTTACTTGAGATGGCCCCGACAATGCCTAATCAAACCTCTTAATCCTCAAAATAAACGATATTTGCTAAATCCCCAGACCTTGCAGAGTCTTTATCGCTGCCCAGAGCATTTGCGATTTAATGCGATCAAAAAGTAGATGAGCAGCAGCCCTTGAGCCGGCGAGTAGGGTAGGCAGTCGGATTATTGATTATTTACTTTGATTTAGCCAGCCACGCATTGCCCCATTTAAAGCCTTCTGATATGCTTTTAAGCTTCAATAAACAGAAGGAGTTTCAGGCTAATGCCCGATATTTTAGCAAAAATCATACGGTATAAAAACAAAGTCATCGCCCAAGATCAAGTCAAAATCCCTTTACAAGCCATGAAAGAACTCGCACACCAAGCCCCACTGCCCCGAAACTTTTTTAAAGCCGTCACACAGCCAACAAAGCACTTCCGAATCATCGCCGAAGTGAAAAAAGCCTCCCCCTCCGCCGGCATTATCCGCCAAGATTTTGACCCCGTCCAAATCGCTAAAAACTATCAAGCCCATGGCGCCGCAGCCATCAGCTGTTTAACCGATGAAAAATATTTCCAAGGCTCCCTCGCTTATATCCAACAAATCAAAAACGCCGTTGAACTACCTATTATCAGAAAAGATTTTATCATCCACCCCTATCAGCTTTACCAAGCACGCGCCGCAGGAGCAGATGCCGTCTTGCTCATCGCCGAGTGCATCCCAAACGATTCACTCCTAGTAGACCTGCTCATTCTTGCTTCAGAGCTAAAACTAACCGTGCTCCTAGAAGTCCACTCAATGGACAACCTCCTCCGCGTTCGGCCACATATCGGCTTCCCCAATCCCAATATGCTCCTAGGCATCAACAACCGCGATCTCAAAGCCATGGTCACCGATATCAACCAAACACTGCGATTAGCAGACTATGTCGAAGACAAATCCATTCTAATCAGCGAGTCAGGCATACGCACCCACCAAGACCTCCAAAAATTATCCCAGCACGGCATCGGCTGTGCATTGGTCGGCGAACATCTCATCCGCCAGCCTCATGAAGGCTTAGCCTTAAGAAAACTCCTAGCCACTGATTAAATCTCCCCCCATATAAAACTTCCACACCCTCAAAAAAACACACACCCCCAACCCATTGTCTGATATCATATCCCCATGTTTGAATCAATAAATACATGGATCATAATCGCTTATTTTCTAGGGGCTATTCCTTTCTCCCTCCTCATCGGATTAGCCAAAGGCACCGATATCCGAAACCATGGCAGCGGCAATGTAGGCGCAACCAACTGTGGCAGAGTTTTAGGAAAAAAATACGGCATCCTCTGCTTTATACTCGACCTAACAAAAGGCTTTTTACCCGTCTTCCTCGCAGGAAAATATTGCAACCTCATAGGCAACACATCACTCCAAACCACACAAGCCTGGGCATGGCTATGCGTCGGCATCTTAGCAGTCATCGGACACGTCTTCCCCATTTGGCTTAAATTCAAAGGCGGCAAAGGAGTAGCCACCAGCGCCGGAATGCTCCTAGGCTTTTACCCCATTCTCACATTCCCTTGCTTGGCTCTATTATTACTCTGGATCGCTCTCACCCTCAAATATAAGATGATCAGCCTATCCAGCATCATCGTCGCCGGACTTTTGCCCGTCTTTCTGCTAGCCTACTTAAAATGGATTAAACCTCAAGGGCAAGCCGATCAGCCGTTTCTAATCATGTCCCTCCTCATCGCAGCCCTCGTCATTTATATGCACCGAAGTAATATCAAACGCATTTGCGCCGGCACAGAATCAAAGATCGGCCAGAAAAAATGACAAGCTTGTGGCAATCTCAATTCGATCAAAATACAAAAAAAGCACAGCCCTTAGCCTTAGCCATGCGCCCCCGCAATTTCGAGGAATTTGTCGGCCAAGAACATTTCCTAGCACCCGGCAAAATGCTCCGAAGAATGCTACAAGCCGATCGCCTCACCAGCGTCATTTTCTATGGACCCCCAGGATGTGGCAAAACCACACTCGCTCAAATCATCGCAACCACAACAACAAAAAACTTCGAAAGAGCAAATGCAGCCGCCATAGGCGTCAAAGAGGTCCGAGTAATACTAGACCAAGCCAAAAAATCACTCCAGCGCGATGGACAAAAAACAATCTTTTTTCTCGATGAAATCCACCGCTTTAATCGCGCACAACAAGATATCCTACTAGAAGACGTTGAAAACGGCATCATCACACTCATCGGCGCAACAACCGAAAACCCATTTTTCTCCATCAACTCACCTCTGATCAGCAGATCCCAAATTTTCCAATTTCAGCCCCTCAACACAGAGCAAATCATCACCGTCATTCAGCACGCCATCCAAGACAAAAAAAGAGGACTAGGCAAACACCAAATCACCCTCAACCCCGATGCCGCCAACTTCTTAGCACAAATCAGCGATGGCGATGCAAGAAGAGCATTGACCGCACTAGAAATCGCGACCCTCTCTAGCTTAAAAGATTTAGAAACCCCTCAAAAAATAACCATCGACCTAGCCATCGCACAAGAATCAATCCAACAAAAAGCCCTCAATTATAACCCCACAGGAGACCAGCACTACGACGTCGCCTCAGCATTCATCAAATCCATGCGAGGAAGCGACCCCGATGCCGCACTCTACTGGCTAGCCACCATGCTACACGCCGGCGAAGACCCAAGATTTATCGCCAGACGCATCGCCATATTTGCAAGCGAAGACATCGGCAACGCAGACCCACAAGCATTACAAGTCGCCGCATCAGCCTTCGAAATCACCACACGCATCGGCCTCCCAGAATGCCAACTCACCCTCAGCCAAGCCGTCATCTACATGGCCACCGCTTCCAAAAGTAATGCCGCCACAACCGCCATCTTCGCTGCCCTAGAAGATGTCAAACAAGGCAAAACCCTCCCCGTCCCCAAACACCTCAAAGATGGCCACTACCCCGGTGCAAAAAAACTAGGCAACGCCATCGACTACCAATACCCACATGACAGCAAGACTGGATTTGTCGATCAGCAATATCTAACCGTAAACAAAAAATATTACACCCCATCAGAACGAGGCTACGAAAAACGCATCGGACAATATCTACAATGGGTCGAAAATCAACGACAAAACTCTCAAAATAATCAACATTAGCCATCGCAAACCTCACCAAATCTGGTATCCTATCAAGGGTTCACAGCGATGCCCAGATCAGACTCAGAAAACCACTGATCAAGCATCCTCGTCCATATGAATTTATCCTAAATGACCTAAAAACCATTTAGATCATTATCCCGCGTTGTATCCAGGAGTTTTTGCCATGGTTCTATCTTCACAAAGCGGCCGTTCCATCAGTGGCGGCAGATCCTACATGTCCTCTCGCAGACGCAAAAAATCCAAATTCCCAATTATCCTCTTCTTAGCATTACTGGCGACCGGCATATGGTACTTCGCATTCAAAGGCCCAGCCAAATCAAACGATGATCTTGCTACCAAAATATCAAAAAATCAAAACAACTCCCCAACCGTCAACCTAAATAACAACACCAACACACCCATTCGCATCACGCCCGCCCAATTAACCCCGCCTAAAATCAAAGAAAATCCAACAACAACACAAACCCCAAATTATCTAGTCCCAATAGTGCCCAACATCAGCATTCACCAAAACAAAAAACCAATCACCACCACCCACACAGAACAAACCCCTCAATCCGAAACCCCCAACCCCATCATCGATACCATCAGCACCAATACCCAAACAAATCCCAATCTCGCCAATGCCTTTGAGCTCCAACCCAACGCAAAACTTTCCCAAGGCTTATCCCTCATCGCAGAGAAAAAATTCGTAGCAGGCCGCGCATTATTAAGTGAACTCTTAACATCCGACTCCTCCTTGTCTGATGATCAAAAAAGTCTCATTAGAACGCGCCTAGCCCAAGTCAACGAATTGCTTGTCTTTTCAAAAAAAGTCGTCCCAGGAGACCCACTCGTCGGCATCCACGTGACCACCCCACGTTTTTATCTCTACAGCAAAATCGCTAGAAAATATAAAGTCACACATCAGCTTTTAGAACGCATCAACAAAGTCTCCTCTCGAAAAATACGCGTGCCAATGAATCTTAAATACATCAAAGGCCCCTTCCACGTCGTCGTCGTCAAATCCGCTTTCCGCATGGATATCTATCTAGATGACCCCCAAGGCAAACCCATTTACATCCGATCATTCCAAGTCGGATTAGGCAAAAACGATTCAACACCCGAAGGCAAATTCATTGTCAGGCCTCATAACAAAGTGACAAACCCCAGTTGGGTCAACCCACGCACCAGAGAAAGATTCGCAGCCAACGACCCCAAAAATCCTATCGGAGAATACTGGATCGGATTGCAAGGCGTAGATGAATTCACAAAAAATGCAAAATCCTACGGCATTCACGGAACAGACAAACCTCAAACCGTCGGACAACAAAAATCACTAGGATGTATCCGACTCAAAGCCAAAGATATCGCATTAGTCTACCAAATGCTCGTAGAATCAAAAAGCACCGTACTCATTGCAGGTGAATAAAATCAAAGCATTTAAAGACAAATCCCGCCACCCCTCATACTAAAACCCCTCTGCCCCGAGGCGATACCCCATAACCCTCAGCCATACTTTCTATTGGCGTAAAATGTAGTATTTTCAAAATCCACAATGCGTGGGCTATGACACAGATTATAATCTGCCATTCAATCGTCACTTTTACGCCGTTTTGTTGTGGAACGTAATGATGGGATAGAGCGAACTATTTCAAGATAAAAACACTATCATCTATGGGATTTTTATAATCTTTATCGGTTTTGCCATCTTCACCGACTGACCATAATATAGCTTGATTGTGATGTACACGATAGCTAAGCGGCTGACTGTCTGTGTAGTAATCGATAGGGTAATTGGCACGTAGATTATTATCAAGAAGCAGCTTCAGGGTTTCGGGATATTTGCCATGTTTTAATTTGTATTGTTTGAGCGCGATGAAAGTATAGACCACATCATAATTTCTGGAGATTTGTTTCGGCCTTGTTGTGATAAAAGAATCCTAGCTCTTCGTTCTAACACTGTTGTAAACTTTGGACATCACCGTTTTGATCTGTTTGTTTTGTATGGGTGAAAGTTTGAAAGATGCGAGGAGTTTATCAAAATCGGGAGAGGGGACTGCTTGTGTGATGGAGTGTATTTGATCCATATATGTGTAATATTTTTTAAGCTGATCAAAATATTGAGAGGAAATTTTGTTGAGTAGCTCAAAAGTGTATGGCGGCGTATTTGACTTGTTATAATGTATTATACTGGAAGTTGTAATTAAGGAGATTACTCAATGAAATATTTAAGCTTGGTTTTTTTATTATCGCTGATTGTTGGCTGTCAAGGTTGTTCAGGATTTCAACGCGTTTTAGTGTTTCGACGCGTTTTTGTGTTTAAGAATTCTAGTGAAAAACCAATTTTGGTAGAGAAAGTGAGTGGTTTTGCTAAACCTAATCTCTCATGTGGTGCGCTTTGTCCGGGGACGTTAGCTCAGATGGTTTTAAGGGATTTACGAAAGATTCCAACTCAATGTAAAATAATTTGGCGTTATTATTATGACTTGGATTTTAAGGGTATTAAAGACACGAAGAGTAAGGAGACGATTATTGATTTGTCAAAAATTTCAACTAATACGGCTCAAAAATTAATCTTTTCATTTGATGATAAACTTAAATGGTCTGTCTCCGCGGGGGACGATCATTGACTGTCACGAAAATTTCACCAAAAAAGCGTGTTGAAAAATTAGAATAAAAGAGTAAGATTTTTGGAAGATCCAGCAGAGATTGGGCTTGTGTTGATCATTCTCAAATTAATATTGTATCTTCTGGGAAATGTCCAATATGTGATAAAAATTTAATACTATCTTCTGACTCCAATAGGCCAAAGAAATAGCGATCTGTTCCATAATGGTGTCCCGTAAGAAAACGGCTTAAAAGCCGTGATTGAGTGGCAGATTATAATCGGACAGATCGAGAAAAGTAGATTTGATTTTCAAAATTTTACCTATGACTGATTTTCAGACGCAAATCTTCGAATGAATCAAATTAACAGCAGGGTCATCCCCACGGATGGCCCTGTTTTTTTGTGCAGATTT
>CAZSSX010000038.1:0-14328 GCA_964609545.1 uncultured Phycisphaeraceae bacterium
TGCCATATCGCCAAAAACTAGGCGATCGCCAATGGCCAAAGGTTTCTCAAAAGAGTAGTCCCCCATCACGTCTCCCGCTAAACAGGTGATCCCCGCTAAGCGATACGTATAGGGTTTTTCGTCTGGCGCATAGCCTCGCAAAGGCGCGAGGATTTCGGGGCGATAAGGCATTTCTAACACGTCTGGCATATGCGCTGTAGCTGAGGTATCTAGGATGGCGATATCCATCTGGTTGTGAATGATATCGCGGACGGTGGCGACCAAAACCCCCGCGCGATGGGCGGTGGCTTGCCCTGGTTCAAGATAGATTTGCAGATGCGGATATTTTTTCTTAAATGTTTTAAGCACCCCAATCAGATGCTCAACATCATAATCCTTCCGGGTGATCATGTGCCCCCCGCCACAATTGAGCCATTGAATGCTTGGTAGCAAATCTGAAAATTTCTGATCAAACGCTTGCAGCGTCCGTTCAAACGCGTAAGAGTCTTGTTCGCAAAGCGTGTGAAAATGAAGCCCCTCTAAACCTCGAAAATCACCGGCCTGTTTATCTAATTGCTTGCGCGTCATCCCCAAGCGCGAGCATGGCGCGCAAGGGTCATACTTCCGCGTGCGTGTTTCTCGATGCTCCGGATTAACACGCAAACCTAAAGAGACTCGCCCGCTGCCCTCGTCAAGCATCGGCTTAAACCGCTGGTATTGGTCAAGCGAATTAAAGCTCATGTGTGATGCGATTGGTAACAATTGACAAAATTCATCATCAGAATAAGCGGGGCAATAAACATGATTCTCGCCCGGAAAATACTCGGCGGCAAGCATCGCTTCATATAAACCAGAGGACGTAGAACCGGGCAGATACGTCGCAATCAAATCAAAAACAGAAAACATCCCAAACGCTTTTAATGCGTGAATAATCTTAATACCAGCATCGGCTTGAACGCCAGCCAATATTTTAAGATTACACTCAAGCACAGATTGGTCAATCACGTAAGCCGGTGATGGGATATTTTTTAAATCAGTTAAATTCATTTCGCACTACAATACAAGGTTTATTTGATATCTACATCAATATCGACGACCTGCCAGGGCAGGCCATAAGTGTTAAGCCCTTGCATAAAAGGGTCGGGGTCTAGCTGCTCAATATTCACCACGCCGTCCATTCGCCACGTTCCATCTAGAATAAGTTTAGCGCCGATCATAGCTGGCACACCGGTGGTATAACCTACAGCTTGGGCTTTAACTTCTCGATAACAGGCTGCGTGGTTACAATTATTATAGATAAATTTCTGAATGACTCGCCCATTTTTCACCCCCTTAATCACACAGCCGATGCAGGTTAACCCTTGGTAATTTTCACCCAATGAGCCCGGCTCTGGAAGCATCGCTTTTAAGAATTGCAAAGGCACAATCGGTCGGCCTTGATAGATCACCGGGTCGATGCGCGTCATCCCTACATTTTTCAAAACCCGCAGATGCGTCAAATATTCCTGTCCAAATGTCATCCAAAAACGAATCCGCTTTAAGCCCTTGATATTTTCACAAAGCGATTCCATTTCCTCGTGGTACATGAGATACATTTCTCTTTGCCCAATATTTGGAAAGTCAAAAGTTTGGTGAACACTCAAAGGCTCTGTCTCATGCCAGTTGCCGTCTTGCCAATATTTACCCTTAGAAGTAATCTCGCGGATGTTAATCTCGGGATTAAAATTAGTCGCAAAGGCTTTCCCGTGATCCCCGCCGTTGCAATCGACAATATCAATTTCGTGTATCTCATCAAAAAGATGTTTCGCCGCGTAAGCGCAGTAAACATTAGTCACCCCGGGGTCAAACCCCGAGCCAAGCAAGCCCATAATTCCCGCGTCTTTAAAGCGATCCCGATAAGCCCATTGCCAATGATACTCAAACTTGGCTACATCCAACGGCTCATAATTGGCGGTATCCAAATAGTCCGTCCCGGTGGCCAAACACGCATCCATAATATGCAAGTCCTGGTAAGGCAATGCAACGTTCAAAACCAAATCCGCGCCGACCCTCTGAATCAAATCAGACAAAGCCGAAACATCATCAGCGTCAATTTGCGCCGTGTCAATCGTTACACCCGTCGCATCAAAAACATCTTTGGCAATCGTTTGACATTTTGAAACCGTTCGCGAAGCAAGCGTGATTTTTGCGAAAGTCCCAACACCTTGGTTCTCCGCGTTGACCATCGCGCACTTGTGAGCAACCACATTGCCCACCCCGCCGGCGCCGATGATAAGTACGTGACTCATAATTGATCTCCAAGCTTATCCATTTTTTGTATTTCCTTTGTTCCTCTACAAGCGGGAATTATACTAAAAAACTGGGGCTATTGCTCTGCTCTGCATCCTTGCGATTGCTACCCTCTTTGCTGGAGTATAGCCACGCGGTCACGTCTGAAACGTAGGTTGTTAGTTCTTTTAAGGCGTGCGGGAAAATGTTGAATGAGAAGGGGATTGGGTCATTTAATAGGGCACGCTTATACGTCTGAGCGTGCCCTGTTTTTTGATCATTTTTTCAAGTCATGCGCGCCTTTTTTTATGCGTTGCCTGCGGGGCATGACGAGGGTGGTGTGCAGCCGGCTTGCTCTTCTTTTGCGGGGCACGATGTGTGTAGTTGGCCATCGAGGATGACTGCTGGATATTTTTCTATTTTTAGTTCTTTAGCTCGAGCTGCGTTTTCGGGTTTGGAGATATCTAAAATGGTTAGGTTGCCTTGGGTGGATTCTGAAGCTAGGTGATTGATCAGTGAGATTGTGTCTTTGCATGCATCGCATGTGTTTGTGAAGATTTCAATTTTGTTTGCCATGGTGAGCCTCGCTGGGTTTGGGGTTTCTTTAATGGGAGAGTAGCTGTTTATTATACGGTTTATTGGATTAGCGGGTCACGATTAAAATAAGCATGTCCATAGATATTGGGGGTAGTATTCTTATGAGCCAATGATTGTGGGTAAGATTGATATGTGTCGTTTTTTGAGGTTTTGGGATTGGATCTCTTGTGGGCGAGGTTACAATGTTTTTGCTAGATAGATAATATTTGATAAGGCGAGATTAAGATGAAAAAATTTCCTAGGCTAGAGACTAAACGCTTGACATTGCGGGCATTTGAGATGAGCGATGTTGATTCCGTGGTAGCGATGGCGGGCGATTGGTTGGTTGCCCAGACGTTGACGTTACCTTATCCGTATTGCGAGGCTGATGCTGTGGCATGGATAAAGGCTTCGGCCCCCTTTTTCGAGAAAGGCGAGATTGTTAATTTTGCGGTATGTTTAAAGGAGAATGGGCAACTGATCGGGAGCTTAGGCTTGAAGGATATTCTTGCGGGCCATCGAGCGGAGATGGGGTATTGGATTGGGAAGGCCCATTGGAATCATGGATATGCCACGGAGGCAGGGCTGGCGGTGATGACTTATGGCTTTGAGGTGCTTAAACTTAGGCGGATTTTCGCTCATCATTTAACCTGGAATCCTGCCAGTGGGCGTGTGATGTCGAAAATGGGGATGTCGCACGAAGGGGTATTGCGTGAGCATATTGCCGGGCGCGATGGAGCATTTGAAGACATGAGTGTTTATGGGATATTGCGCGAGGAATGGAAGAAAAAACATTCGGATTAAAATGCATCATCGATCAATGATGCTGTCCTTGCAGCTATCTCGGCGCATCTCAAGGGTAAGCTTTGCATGTCGCGGGGGCGGTCATTTTCATTTTTTAAAATGCTCATCGGTGATCTAAGGCAATACTGTTTGCCCCTTTTACTTTCTCAGGTTTTTGAGTAAGTTGCTTAGAAACAGACGATTGTCGCCTTGGACATAATCAACCCGCCCACCCATTCGGTAAAACGTTTTGCAAAATCTGAGATAATAGGCGGGGTGGTCCATCGGTGGTTCGCCTTGGCTCCAATCCCAGCCGCCGCCGTCTTGTAAATCATTGATGGTGATTTTGTGGTCGCAAATCAATGTTTGGCCTCTATTTTTTCGCACGTTATTAGCTGCGCTAAAAGCTTTTTCAAAAACTTGGGGACTCATAATCGCGCTGCCCACCGAGAGGTAAATCCCGTTGCTTAGATTTTCAAGCCCGCCGGCAAAAATCCGTGTGTCAATTTCCGCGCCACGGCCTTGCGCTGCACCCCAATACATCGGATGATTGACAATAATGTCATAGCCAATGCCGGGATGCACGGTCAAAGGCACGCCTGCTTCATAAGCACCACATGTTACGCTGTACTGTTTGTAGGGGTGCTTGACTTCAATATCGCCTTGGGGCACGTTAAATTTTTCCATGAAATAAAGTAAATCTGCTCGGGCTGCGGTCAACGGGTGCAAGGGTTCGTCGCCGACCATTGCTTTTAGATCGGCCTGCTTAGGCAAGGTAATTCCTTCGCGACTCATAAACTCCCCTACGCTTTGGCCTATGCCCTTGCCCAGCGCGCCGCCCGCCACCACGGGCAGATTTAGCCACATGCCTGTTTCATCCCAACTGCCAAAGGTTCCTGCTTGTGCATTTTCTCGCACGCTTTCGGTGCTTAGCCCGCAAAAGGCAAACTCCCAGTCGTGAATAATGCCGGCGCCTTGCGTGGCTAGATGGGTGAGATAGCCTTCCTCGACTAGGGCGCGTAATATGCCTGAAAGGCCGTTTTTAATGAGATGGGCGCCATAGCAAAGCATGCGGGTTGCGCGCTGGGCGATGGCGTCCCTGATATCCTCTGCTGCGCGGTCGATTTGTAAAGCTAGGGGCCCCGGATCCTCAACGGCTGCGCCCCTTTGGCAAGCCAATAAAATATCCTCAATTTTGGCCATCGATTTTCGGCTTAGAATCGGGTAAACCGCCAACAAATCCGCGTCTAATCGCTTGTATTTATCCATAAACACCAGTCTATCCACTATCTCCTCCACAGCCAACACCCCCCAGCTAGTCAAACTCTCAAATTGTGTATATCATGGATAATCGGTAAACAAAATCCAGCCCTCAGCAGAGCCTGAGATAACACAACCTTCAGAAGGTGATTCAAATGAAAATCCACGAATACCAAGCCAGACAACTCCTCCAAGACGCCGGCGTGCCCGTACCCGGGGGCATCGTCGTAGAAAACGCTGTTGATGCTGAAAAAGCATACAACGAACTGGCAGCCAAAGGCTGCACGCTAGCAGTGGTCAAAGCGCAAGTCCACGCGGGCGGCAGAGGCAAAGGCGGCGGCGTGCAACTGGTCCGCGATGCGGCTACATGCAAAGAAAAAGCAGAGCTGATACTTTCTAAAAATCTCGTTACGCCACAAACACCGCCCGAAGGCATCCCCGTGCGCAAACTACTTATTGCGGATGGCGTGGATATCGACAAAGAATTCTACGTCGCCATGCTGATGGATCGTAAATCGGGCAAACCTGTCATGATCGCATCATCAGAAGGCGGGATGAACATCGAGGAAGTGGCGGAGAAAACGCCTCACCTGATCATTCGGCAAACCGTTGACCCAGCGCTAGGGCTACAACCCTATCAGGCCCGTGAGCTGGCCTTTGCCATCGGGTTCAAAGGCAAACAACTGGGCCAAGCGGTCAAAGCCATGATGAACCTTGCAAAACTCTTCCTCAGCTCCGATGCTTCGCTGGCTGAGATCAATCCGCTGATCGTCACGCCTGCGACCGAACAATACCCCGATGGGCAGGTCTTGGCGATTGATGCGAAATTCGATTTTGATGATAACGCGATGTTCCGCCAAAAAGCCATCGCGGCACTAGGCGACCCGTCGGAAGAAGACCAGGCTGAGCTAAGAGCCCAGAAATATGATCTGAACTTTATCGCGCTAGATGGTAACATCGGCTGCCTAGTTAACGGTGCGGGGCTAGCTATGGCCACGATGGACATCATCAAATTACACGGTGAGGATCCCGCAAACTTCCTAGACATCGGCGGATCGGCGACGGAAGAAGCTGTCACCGAAGCATTCAAAATTATCCTTGATGACAAAAAAGTCAAAGGCATCTTGGTCAACATCTTCGGCGGCATTGCTAAATGCGACACCATCGCTAACGCAATCATCGTGGCAGCTAAAGAAGTAGGATTCACCATCCCGCTAGTGGTCCGGCTCGAAGGCACCAATGTTAAAATCGCTAGGGAACTATTAGAAAAAGCCAAAGCAGATATTCCCACTTTAGAAACCGCAACAGACCTGACCGATGCAGCCAAAAAAATCACCGCACTGGTTGGCTAAGCTGATGCTTTTAAAAAAAAGACCCAAGATAAATTCTTGATTCAATAACAGCAAAAAGGCTGGCCACACCGGTCAGCCTTTTTTTTAAAAAAATAAACCATAGCCATATGTAGAGATACAGGAATTAAAAAAATGTCAAACCCTATGAAAATCGAGCCTCTCCTTGCGGCATTAAACCAAATGCGTAAAGATATCGGGCAAGACCTGAGCGATCCCGAGTACTTGGCCCTTCACCACGCCTTCGTCTTCATTAGCTACAAAACCTCCGAGTTTACCCAATACGTCAAAAAAGCTGATGCCCGGGGCGAATTCGAAGCATTTAAAGAGGATCAAATTTGAACGGGGTACCCCCTCGGTATCCCCCCTACTCCCTCACATCCCGCCGCCCTCCCCTCTGGTGATGCCCCGGAAAGGCTCACTTGTTTTTCTGTTTCATGTTGAGTATTGTATAAGCAGAGACGATGGCAAGGGTGGGAATTGTTGATGAGAGATGTCCAGATTCGGGAGTATAGAATATGTTAGCTAAAACATTACAGCAACTGATTGACCGTGAAACGACTAGCGCTAAGGAAATAAGCGAGCTTACGGGTGTGGCGACATCGACGGTTTATCGATGGGTCAGCGGGGAGAGCGAGCCTGATTTTAATGCGATTCGGATTTTGCTGAGGCATTTAAAAAATAAGGAAGCCCAGCGCGCGATCTTGGCGGTGTTTACGGCTAACACGGGATTTTCGTTTACGCATCATGAGGCGGTGCTGGATTTAAATGATGATGGGAAGGTCGATCATCGTGACGCGATGACGGCGGCGATCGAGGCGGTTCATAGTGCGGGGGTTTCGGTTTCTCGCTTGCGGGAAATTTTGGTAGACCGGACGGTGAGCCAAGCGAATAATGTGGAGATGCACGAGCTGATCAATAGCGTGGAGCATTACTGTGTGAATTTGAGGTGTATTTTATCTCACCTGTCGGAGGATAAACGGCATCGCTTAGGGGGCAAATAAAGGGTGCTGTTTTTGGCTGTTTATCTTTGTCTGGATTTGGGGTCTAGCTGATCTTTGAGTCCATCACCGATGAGGTTAAAACCTAGGACGGTGATAAAAATCAGTAGGCTTGCGGTTGTGATCTGTAGATTGCCTTGGCCTACTTCTTTCCAGCCTTGGTTGAGGATGAGGCCCCACTCTGGGGTTTTGTATGCATCGCCTCCCATGCCTAGGAAGTTGAGGCCCGCGATATCTAGAATGGCGCCTCCCATGGCTAGAGTTGTGAGGACGATGAGGGGGCTTGTTGCATTTTTTAGGACGTGTGCGAAGAGGATACGCTTGTGTGATGCGCCGATGGCTCGGGCTGCGGTGATGTAGTCTAGCGCGACGATGCGCAAGACTTCTGATCGGATTTGTCTTGCAAAGAGTGGGGCTCCGACAATGCCTACGGCGTAGATGAGATTATTAAGTTCTCGTCCAGCGATGGCGACGATGACCATGGCTAATAAGAAGCCTGGCAATGACATGGCATAGTCAACGAGGCGCATAAGTAGGAAGTCTGTTTTTCCGCCGAGGTAGGCCGAGACTGCGCCGATGCTTGTGCCTAGCGTTGCCGAGAGGAGAGTGGCTAGGATTGCGATTTTGAGTGTGGTGTGTGAGCCGTAGATAAATCTTGCGAGCAGGTCGTATCCTTGCGTGTCACTGCCTAGCCAATGTTGGATGCTGGGTTTTAGATTGGGTTCAAAGACTTGGGATGAGGGATAGGGGCAGAGGATGGGGCCTAGGATTGCTAGGGATAGGATGACGGTTAGGCAGCAGGATCCGGCGAGTGCGGGCTTGTGTGTTTTGATAAATTGTAGGTACCATGTGCATTGTTTTTTCATTGGAGGCCTTGGGTTTTGATGCGTGGGTCTAGTATGGCATAAGAGAGATCGATTAGGAGATTGAGGGTGATAAAGCCCACGGCGATGATGAGGACGCTGGCTTGGAGGGCTCTTGAATCGGAGTTGAGAATGGCTTGTACAATGTAGGTTCCCATGCCTGGCCAGCTGAAGATTGTTTCGGTGAGTACGGCGCCGCCTAGGAGGTAGCCTAGTTGTGTGCCGATGGTGGTGATGATGGGGATCAAGGCATTGCGCAAGGCGTGCTTGGTTAAGATGGTTCTGTTTTTTAGGCCTTTGGCTTTGGCGGTGCGGATGTAGTCTTGGGAAAGTTGTTGGCCCATGGCGGTGCGGGTGATGCGGAGGATAATAGCGGTGGGCACGGTGGCTAAGACGGTGGCGGGCAAGATCAGGTGATTGATGGCGTCTAAGAGCATTGGGAAATCTTGAAAGACAAAGAGAGCATCGTACAGGTGGAAGTGGGTGATGGGTAAGGGGGCGTTGTCGATGAGGGTGGCTTGGAGTTGTAGTTTGTCATTGGCGGTGGTGATGGCGTTGGATAGGCGTCCGCCTAGGGGGAGGCCTTGGGTGCCTAGGAGGTTGGGGATCCAGCCTGTGGTTTTGAATGCTTTTTGCGCCAAGAGAGCCAGGAAAAAGATAGGCATCGAGACGCCTGCCAAGGTTAGGCTCAGTGTGCCCATATCTGTCCAGCCTCGGGGTTTGAGCGCGGAGATGATGCCGCCTGTGACGCCTACGAGGGTGGCGATGAGGATGGCTAAGCCGGCCAATTCGATGGTCGCGGGAAGTCTTTTTTTAAGCTGTGCGCTGACGGGTTGGTTGTGGATGTTGATCCCGAAATCGCCGCGACAGGTTTGGGCGATATAGCGGGCAAATTGAACATATAGGGGCTTGTCTAGGCCCTCTTGTTTTCTGATTTGGTCGGCTTGTGCTTGGGTATAATTTTTGCCTAGACGGGTAGATACCGCATCGCCTGGCAGGGCGTAAAGCAGCAGGAAAGAGCTGAGCAAAATAACCAAAAGGAGGGGCACAGCAATGGCGATTCGTTTGATGATGTAACTAAGCATAAGCGGCGAGGGGAGGTTTAATCTTCTTTTAGGGTGGCGCGATGGAATCGGTATTGCCCTAAGGGGTTGACTTGGATATTTTTTAAACGATTCGTATAAGCTAAGCCTTGCTGAGTGTTGAGCAAGGGGACGTATCCGATGTATTTTTCTTGATATTGTTTTTCGATGGCGCGGTAGGTTTGCACGCGTTTGGTTTGGTCGGTAATGGCTTGGGCTTGGAGTAGTTTTTGGTGGAGAGCAGCGTCAAAGACTCGGCCTACATTGGTGGTTGAAGGGGTTTGTGTTTTTATGTCGCCCGAAGCCAGGGGGATATAAAAATTGTCGGGGTCGGCGTTATCCGTCATCCAGCCGAGGAGGACCAACTCGTATTTTTCATCTCGGATAGAGCTAAAAAGTTCGGAGTTAGGCACGGACTGGATGGTGACGTCTAAGCCTACCGCGTTGAGCTGTTGGCGGATTTTGTCAGCTACTTTGGAGGGCGTCGGCAGGTAAGGGCGATCATCGACGGGGTAGTAAATGGTGAGCTTTTTGCCTTTGGCGCGGGCTTGCTCAATCAATGCGCTGGCGGCGTTGTAGCGATGCAGCGGTGAGGGGAAGGAGCCGTCGGCGCGGTAGTTAGGATCGTACTCGGCTAAGGGCTGGGCTACGAGGGAGTAAGTCTCGCGGGCGGTGCCATAATAAAGCTGGGCTAACTCGTCTCGGTTGATGGCGGTGCGTATGGCTTTACGCAGGGTGATGTTTTTTGTTTTTTCATGCTTGGTGTTGATGCCTAGGTAGCAAAGATTAAGAGCCCACCATTTATGGAGGGTGACTTTGGGGTTAGCTTCTAGGGTTTGCCAAATGGGCCTAGGGGGATCATCTAGCAACTGGGTTTGCCCAGCGGTGAGTGATTCGATTTGGGTGTTAGAATCTTTGATCTGTTGGAAGAGGATGCCTTTGATTTGTGGTTTGCCGCCATGATAATCCGAGAAGGCGCGCAGGTTTACGCGCCCTTGGCTGGGTGCGAATTGGGTGAGATAAAACGCCCCGGTACCTGATGCCCAGTCAGAGATAAAACGAGTTCGCGCCTTGCTGTTGAGTGGCTCGGTTGCTTCTAAAAGTTTTTTGCTGACAATCGAAGCGGGGAACATGGTGAGATTACGCAGCGCCACGCGAGGCACGGGGCGATTCAGATGAATGGTGAGGGTGAGCTTTTGGGCGTCGATGGATTTGATAAAATCAAAGAAGTTTTTGTAAGGGGCTTCGGGCGCGGGGAGATAGTCGCCCAGTAATCTTTGTAGGCTAGCTTTGCAGACTTGTGCATCTAAGATAGAGCCGTCGTGAAATTTGACGTTAGGCTTAATGTCAAAAGTGATGGACAAATTATCGGGAGCAATTTGCCAACGCGTGGCTAATTGGGGGATCAGCTGATCGGTGTTTTGAGGATCGATTTGAAGTAGGGTTTCGTAGATTTGGATGATGACTTTGGTGTCGCCGCCCGACTCGGTGTTGTGCGGGTCTAAGATGTTTGCAAAGTCTTTGGTGGCGATCTGTAGGGTTTGCTTTTCGGTGGGGTTGGGCGATGGGTCGGTGAGCCGGCAGTGAGTGATTTTAAAAGCGCGGAGCTTTTGAGATTCGGCTGAGTTGTTGGATGTGTTAGCGTTTTCACCGCAAGCGATTAAGGCTAAGAGGATTGCAGCAAGCAGGGATGATGTGAGGTTACGATAAAACATGGGCAGCTCCGTTATTTTATTGAGATTTTGAGAAAGCTTATTGTAGCTACAGGGGGCATTGGGGTCGAATGTTGGGTTGTTTTGTGATGGTTTTGTGGGATAAAAGACGCATCGGGGGAGATTGGTTGCGTTGGATGGCGTGTGTGGATAGAATTTGATCAACACTGAAGTGATCAGATATTTATGGCCAATGGCGGAATAAATAGTTGATTCAGTGGCTTAATGTATGAGCGCTGAACGATCGTTTTAAGAGAGTCGCAAGACATCATCATTTGAAGAATAGGAGCCTAGCTATGGCAGGTGAACACGTATTAGAAGTGACGGACGCAAATATCGAAGAACTTATCGCGGGCGATTTGCCGGTATTGGTAGATTTTTGGGCTGAATGGTGTGGCCCTTGTAAAATGCTAGCCCCCACGATTGATAAGGTAGCTGCACAGTTTGCGGGCAAAGCTAAAGTTGGCAAAATGGATACCGATAGCAATCGTGACGCAGCGGTAAAATATGAAATTACTGCCATCCCCACGGTCATCCTTTTTAAAGGTGGTCAAGTGGTCGAGAAAATCCAAGGCGTTAATGCCGAGGCGGTTTACGCCAAAGCTATCGAAAACGCAATGAAATAAGTTTGGTTTTCCGGTTGCTTTATAGACAGCCTATGGTGGGGGTTGGATTTAAGGAATCGTAACATTATGCCCATTACTTTTCAGCATCGACAGCTCCCCAATGGATTAACCATTATCGCAGAAACCAACCCCCAGGCACAGTCCTCGGCGGTTGGTTTTTTCGTTAAAACAGGCTCGCGCGATGAAACGCCCGATGTGATGGGGGTCAGCCATTATCTAGAGCATATGGTCTTCAAAGGCACCGCAAAGCGCAGCGCCGATGATGTGAATCGCCAGTTCGATCAGATCGGCGCCAGCTATAACGCTTGGACAAGCCAAGAAAATACCGTTTTTTATGCCCATGTTTTGCCCGAATATTTGTCTGACGCGGTGGATTTGCTGGGGGATATTTTAAGGCCCGCATTGCGCGATGCTGATTTTGAGATGGAAAAAAATGTGATCCTCGAAGAGATTGGCATGTATGAAGATCGCCCTAGCTGGAGGCTTCAAGATACCATCATCGAAAAATATTTCGGGAAGCATCCGATGAGCTATCGGGTGCTAGGCACTGAGGCTTCGGTCAAAGCGCTTACCGCCGAGCAGATGCGTGGATATTTTGAGGCCAAGTATTGCCCAAGCCGTATGGTGGTTTCGGCATCGGGGCAACTTGATTTTGAAAAATTGGTTGTAGATATCGAAAAATCTTGTGGCCATTGGAAAAAAACATCGCCCAGCCGAACGTATCAGCCGGTGGAAGTGGTCTGCGGCAGAGAGGCGATAATAGACGCAGAGGTGAATCGGCATTATATCGCGATGATGACGCCCGCCCCTAGCGCGCAAGACCCTTTGCGTTATGCAGCTAAGGTTTTAACCGATGTGATTGGGGATACCGATGGCTCTCGGCTTTATTGGGATTTTGTAGACAAAGGCATCGCGGAAGAAGCAGACTTGGCATATTTCCCCCATGATCGGGTCGGGTCCTTTTTTGCTTATGCATCGTGTGACCCGGACCGGGCCCAACAAGTCGAAACGCAAATGATCAAGACGATTGAATCCTACGTTAGCAGCATCGACGAGGCAGAGATTCAAAGGGTGAAAAATAAGCTGGCGACCGAAGTGGTATTGGCTGGGGAAAGTGTGAGCGGTCGGATGCAAGGCTTAGGCGGGCAATGGGTATACTCCGGAAAATATATACCTTTGGAACAAGAGCTCGAGGCTTTGATGAATGTCAGCAGCGATGACTTACGCGCGTTAATCTCGCATTATGATTTTAGCCAGCGAAGGCTTGTGACCCTTGGCCCAGCATAAAAACCATCGGGGTTAATCGGTGATTTTTCTCGGAACCGTTGAGGAGATCACGCGGATGGGCGCCACTCTGGCTTTGGCTTCGATGCCTAGGTTCGAGTCGCTGCCTGGGGCGATGGTTAAGTCGATGGTGCCTCGGGCCAGCACCCAGATATTATGGAAATTTTTGCGACGGCGTAGGCTAAAAACACAACGCGTTACGCCACCCACAATCGGCTGGGCGGTGGGCGATTCCGAAAAAGGATCTTGCACCAACCACAGCTCCTGCTTATTGGCGCGATATTCGACGCGGATGAATTGGCCATCGGGTTGTTGCAGTTCGATATAAGGCGAGGTGATCGTGTTACCATCAAGCGTCACGTCCTTATCCTCATCGGGCATCAAAGGACCATGCGCTGTGGTCGTGCGGATCAAAGTGGTAATCCGATTTTGCACCATTCGCGCCGCGGCATTAGTGCTAGCCATTTCCGCGGATGTGGCGTATGCGACGAAGCTGGCGTCGATTGCTACCATCGTAGCGGTGAGTAACATGGCGCTAATCGCTAGCGAGATAAGCATCTCGACCAAGCTTAGTCCTCGACGATGATGATTGCATTTTCTGTTTAGATTTCTCATTAGCGCGCATCCTCAAAATAAGTAGACCAAAGGGCTCTAATTTCTATCGGCCCTAAAATGCCATCGGGGAGGGGAATGTTTTCATCGTACCGAATATGGATCACGCCTAAAGCTTGACCATCGGGAAGCTCGGCTTCGAGGTCTCCAGAACTAGAAGGGAAATAGCCTAACGTCGTATTAAACTGGGGGCTGGTTTGTCCTAAGACGGGCCCTTGCTCTGAAATCGGCTCAAAGGTCGTGATCAGTGAGCCTGTGATTTTGATATGACCGCGCGCATCTAATACACCAGCGACGATAGTGCCTGTGAGTTCTAAGGATTCCTCATCGGGATTTTCCGCGCTGATAAACGTGCCCATCTCAATGGAAAAATGAGGAGCTAAAATGGTTGATCTTAAAAATAATTTTTTTCGTGCCGGAGTGAGATGGTCAGAAGTTTGAGAGGTAAAACGTGTGATGCCTGTGAAGTTAAGCTTGTTACGCGCTTGCGTGTAAGCCTCTGGCGCATCGGTGGCGATAATGCCCTCGAAGGTGCAGTTGTGAAAACGAATGTTATTAGATAGCACTTTGGTGTCAGTATATTCGATGCCATGGACGGTTGATTTTTTGTCGGGATATTTTAAGAAATTATTTTTATCTCGCATACCCGCAAAGTTATAATTTTCATCGGAGTTGTGGTGATCGGTGTCGATATAGGTCACGCCGATTAAACGGCAGCCGATGAACAACGCGTTGGTGTTGCGTGGTATTTCTACATCTTTGAATAAAATGTTTTTGTAAACAGGTCTTTGGTAATAATCATAAGGGTGCGCCGCACCGTAAGGCACCGCCTCGAAGGTCGTACCATTTTTAGAAGTTGGCTGCTCTTTGATATTACGATTAGCTTCTTGAAGCTGCTGGGCAAAGGTTTTTCTGCCGACAGTCATGGCCAGC
>CAZSSX010000039.1:0-14269 GCA_964609545.1 uncultured Phycisphaeraceae bacterium
TAATCCGCCTATAAGCCTCCTTTTCCCGTTCGTAAACCGCTCCTCCCGCCAGCAATTCTCCCACCCCCGCCACCACCGGATCAACCGCGCCAAAATGTGGCACCAATTCCCGGCAAACCCGCCCCATACCCATCGCCTCACTAATCAAATTCGGCAGCGCAAAAGTTCTCGTACTAATCAGCAGCCGCGACAATAATCCCCACTGCCATCGGCTCGTATTATAAATCACCACCATCGGCTTACCATGGGCGCAAACCTGAAGCGTCGCGGTCCCCGAACAAACCAAAACCACATCCGCCCAAGCAATCCCCGCATCGGTCCGCCCCAAGCAAATCTCAATTCCCACCTCTGCCAAGCTTTTCCCGCCTAACACTTTTTCACCCGCCAAATCCACCCAGCCCAACGCCGCCTCATTGCGCAGCGCAAGTACCCCTCGCAATTTTGGATACCGCTTTTTTAATTCCAAAAAAGACGCCAGCATCGTCTCCCAATTCCGTGAAATCTCACTTCGTCTAGAGCCAGGCAACAATGCCAATTTTTTTTCCGCATCGGGAAACTGTTTGATGTCAGCCAAATAATCACCTGCATTAGGCGGCGGGTCAAACAAAGGATGGCCCACAAAAGTTCCCCGCACCCGATGTTTTTCCAGCCATTGAGGCTCAAACGACAACAAACACAAAACATGATCAGACCATTTCTGCAACCGCTTGACTCGCCAAGATGCCCAAGCCCAAACCTGAGGCATCACCAAGTGAATAATCTTAGCCTTAGGCTGCACACGCCGAACAAGCTTGCAAACAGACCAATTCGCCGCTGGGCTATCCGTCGGAATAAACCCATCAATCACATGCTCATTAAGCCAAGCTTTCAGCCGTTTGAGGCGCTGCAAATGTGGGCGAATCTCACCGACAATCCCCAGCAGCATCACTGCTTTCTCCGTAGTGGTTTCAAGCAATATCGCCCCGGCAGCCTGCATCTTAGGCCCCCCTAGTGCATAAATCGTTGTCTCCGGATGGCGCTGTTTAATTTGCTCAATCACGTGCGCTGCGTGTTCGTCGCCGCTGGGTTCAAAAGCTGTAAACAATAATGTTTTAGGATTTGGCATCGCATATCACTCTATTTTTTCCATAGCTGCATCGGGGCAAGATTCAATGATCTATAGCGACCCAAAAGATACCGCATCGGATGAGTCTATTATTTTAGTAAGCATTACATTTATGTAAACCCAACGCTTGTAAGTCAATCTTGCGTAATACCCGCGCGATTTTTTTGCCCGCATCACCCTCGCCATACCCATGGGCGTTGCGCTGTCGCATCGCTGTTTTTTCTAAACTCAGGGTCAAAGCATTGCGTATCGCTTGGGGCTGATGATCCGCATCTATGACGTGCATCGGTTTTTCCCTGCCGTTCTGTCGCGGGCCGATATTCACCACCGCCATGCCGGCTTTGCCGATCGCCGCGGCTTCGATCAGCCCCCCGCTTGAATTGCCCACCAATGCCCGGGCCCTTTTCAGTAGCCCGATATAATGGTTGCGATTGAGATGGGCAAGGGCAATCACTTTTTTTTCTCGCTGATATTCATCCACCGCCCGCCATACGCCTTGCCATCCCACATCTTTATTGCCACCCATTACGACCACTTGCGCGGCCTGATTTTCAATTTTAAAATTTTCCAGCGCGCCTAGCGTGTCTTTCATTTTTTGATATTCAGCATCATCCGCCCCGCCAGCCCCGTGTTGCAAAACGACTACAAACGGCTGCTTTGGGTTAATCCCTATCGCTGCCAGCGCATTATCATCCATTTTTGCGATCCGGGATAAGCCATCGATCGCTGGTGAGCCTACACAAAAAATATTTTTTTTATTTTCACCCATTTTTTCTAATCGCTTGGCGCTTTGCCTCGTCGCGGGAAAATGTAAATTGGCCATTTTGCTAATAGCATGACGCATCGCTTCGTCGGCTACTCCCTCTGCCCGATCACCGCCATGCGCATGCGCTAAGCGCACGCCGCCTAGGCTGGCCGCGGTAGCTGCTGCAAACGCTTCGATCCGATCGCCTAGCACCAACAATACATGAGGCTGAATTTCTTGAATCACTTTTCCAAATCCGCTGACGCCTCTTGCGCACGCCTGTACATCCGCGGCATAACCCGTTTGATTTTTAATCTGCATCTCGACGATTTGATCAATAGGAATACTTGCCCGCTTAATTTCTCGCTCGGTCTCCATCACCAAATGAAGCCCAGCTGCTACGCAAAAAAGTTTTAAGCTAGCCTCTGCTTGGATGGCTTTCATCACGGGCTCAAGCAAACCAAAATCTGCTCTGCTTCCGGTCACGACCATTATTTTTCGATGCTTATTTTTTTGAGTCATCGCCACCCACATCTCTTGCATCACGCACATCTGGACCTTTTAATAAAGTGTTTGCGCTCACATCTCGCGTCAATGTTAACCCCAGCATATCTGCGAATTGACACGCGGGGATGCCGGTGCCCGGGCGCTTAACCGTGAGGTCTGTAGCTTTTAACACCTGGCCTTTGAACAGGTCTTTGGCAGTGCAAATACTTTGTCTGCTTAACTGTCTCTCTTCTTTTTCACACGCCAAGAAATGACCGGCTTTGTCGCCCATCATCACTTCTGCTTGACGGATCATCTCGCAGTATTTTTTGAATGACTCGCGAGAAAAACTAGCTCCGTGATCGGGGCCCGGGGCAGCGGTGTCATACGTAATATGCTTTTCAATCAGCGTCGCCCCCGCAGCCACAGCAAGCATCCCGGCTAGCACATTTGTCGTATGATCCGAATAACCCACGGGCATTGCGTGTTTCTTTTTAAGTGTAGCGATTTGCCCTAGGCTTGCCTGGTCATTGCCCACGGGATAACTGCTGACACAGCTGAGCAGTGCTAATTTAGAATTTTGTTTTTTTGCATAAGCGATAAATTTGAGTTGCTCATTTTGATCACTGGTTCCCGTGGAAAAAATCATCGGCACGCCTAGCAGGCTCCCGGCATCAATCAGAGGCGTGTTCACCAGATCGGGCGAGGCAAACTTAATCGCATCGATTCCTAGTGCTGCCAAGCGTGGCATGAGATCTGGGCTGAAACAACTGACCACAAAACCTAGGCCTAATGCGCGGGCTTTTGCTTTTGCTTTTTTTAAGCCTTCCATATCAAGCTGCAATTGATTCAGCATGGCAAAGACATCTTTTTCCCCTGATTTTTCTTGATATTTGGCCAAGACTGCTTCTTTGCTGAGTAACTTTTCAGCTTCAAAAAATTGAAATTTCACACCATCTGCCCCACAATCTTTAGCCATCTGAATAAGTGATAAAGCTTTATCGACTTGGCCATCGTGGTTGACCCCGATCTCGGCTAGGATGTAGGTGCTCTTTTTTTTCACTTCGGCGCCTACCCATTTGCCCGCGATTTCAAATCCTATTTTTTCAATTTTTTGTTTTTCGCCAAGCCCCGCCATCATCGCACGGGCCTTTACTAGGTCGCTTTGATTATCGATATCTACCACCGCATCTTGCGCGTTGACCACCGCTAGGCGATGGGTTCCAAGAAATGCGTGAGGCTGATTTTTTATTTCTGCCAAAAGGCTTTCGCGCGTCACGGCGATGATGCCACCGTCGAGAATAAAAACAGGTGGTAAGTCTTGTCTTCTGTAAATATGATTTTCTTGATACATCAAAAGCTGATCGTGATTCTCGCCGACTAAGGTCTTCATCCAAAACGGATGATACTTGCCCGTCGGGCTCACACTTTGCACGCTATCACATTTGGACTTCGCCAATTTTTCGATCGCTTTGTCTGTTAGGCCTTTAGGCCTAATGGGTACGTTGGCGTATAAAATCACCACCGCATCGTATTTTTTATTTTTCTGTTTTTCTGTTTCTAAAAGTGCGTGCCTCGCGGCTGCATCCACGGTGGCTTTATCGCCAGCCAAATGATGCGGGCGATGGATCACCTCAATTTTTTTATTTTCACAATAGGCTATGATCTCGGGGCAATCCGTGCTTACCACCACGTCGTCAACTACTTGACTTTGCAGGGCATGGTCAAGGGTCCACGCGATCATGGGTTTGCCTTGGAGTAGCTTACTGTTTTTATTTTTTAGGCCTTTGCTCCCGGCGCGGCCTAAGATGACACACAATGTAATCATGTCCAAACTTCCAATCCTCAGCTATGGGCGATGCCATTCGTGACATTTTTTACAGAGAGGCATGGCTTGCCATTGCCCATTGATTTGTTGTTCTCTGATGTGATGCATGCTTTGCCATATTTCAAGTAAGCTCTTGTTTTTGACATGACCTGCTGCGACTTTGCCTTGCCAATCTTGATCACATAAAACGACCTGCCCATTACTCAGGATCGTCATTCTTTTGGGAAGTTGCCTACAGGAAAATCGCTTGGGCGGATGCATTTGAGTTCCGCCTAGGTGAGGCATTAGGCCGCAGCCTCTAGCGGGGTAGCGTATGACCGCATGTTGCACGAAGTGTGTCCAGCGATCAAAAAACTGTTCGATCTGATCAAACGTTTCTGGAATTTTAAACATCGTCGGCACTAGCCAGGGCATCTGCTGAGTATTTTTGCGCTGACCATTGATCAGCTGTTCTACATTTTTAATCATGAGGTCAAAACATTTTTTGTCATTTGGGCTGATCCAGCTGTCGTAGCTTTGGTGCTTATCGGTGTGGATTCTCATCGAGATCACCTCCGCGCCGCAGCTCAATAAATCGGTGACGCGTTGTTCTTCGATGCCAAGATCTGTTTCGACATGAATGCCCCAGACGCCTTGCTGTTTAGCGTCTTGGATCAAGTCAAAAAAACGGTCATGCAACATCGGTTCGCCTAGGCCGCCTAGGGTCAGTAAGACGTCGCCTTGGGCTGCGATTTGTTGGAAGATTCGCTGAGCCAATTCAAACGATAAATCTTCGCGATCTAAATCGACGTAATATTGTGGCAATAATTTACCACTTACGCCTCGGCGCGGTGTTAGTTCTAAGCCTAATTGGCCTGGCAATAGCTGGGCTACATTATGATTGCTATCTAATTGTTGCAGCTGCTGAACAAGGGTTTGCCGATCGGCATGTGCTAGCTCATCGCCCATTTTTTCAGCTAATTGATCTATCGCTAATCTTGCGTGCGAACCATCGTAAATAAAACGATTTTGCGTATCTCTGACCACAGGTTCCACCGGCACACAAACATCAAACGCGATTGGATCGCTTTGGACTTTGCTCGGATTATAATCTAGCATCAACCCAAAAGTGGAGCGGGACTGATCCATATTAGACAGAAGTTCCTGCCCCACCACGCAGCCTGCCAAGCCCGGCGGGCATTGACTAAAAACAAAAGCCATGTTTTGGGGATTTTCCAGATGCCTTGCAATGACCCGGTCACAAAATTCGGGGTCCACCAACATCCAGTCTCCCCCAACGAGCAATGCCCCGTCGGCCTTGTGCTGATTCACCGCGTGCAAGATCGGTGTAATCGGCAGCAATTCATCATAACAAGACATGCCGCCTAGTCCGCCTCGCCAACTGGTCATGGCCCACTTTCGCGCCACTTGTCGCTTGCTTTGTAACTGATCAAACATCATCTCTTGAGGCAGCGGCATCAGCGTTAAGCGGCCTTGAAAATCATCGCCATCTAATAAGGATTGAATTTCTTGAGATTCCGGAAAAATCACCACCACCTGCTTAATACCTTTGACCTGCGCCACGCGATTGAGCGTATGCCATAGCACCGTTTTGCCTCGGCCGTCCTTCACCACAGCTTGGATGCAACTTTTTAAGCCTACGCCTGTCCCCATTCGGTCGGCTCTAACTACCGCGATCAACTCACTCATTGGCTCACCTCTTGCTCGCTGGCTTGTTGAATCTGTGTTTTTAATTTATCTAGCCCCGCGTTAAAAATCTGAACCGTTTCGTCACACGTCTTTACCAGCCACGCGATGTTTTTAATATCGCGGCTGATCTGCATTTTTTGTAGCGATTGCATATCATCGTGCTGGGTATTATAAATGGCTCGGTCCTCGCGGATTGTATTAAATGAACCGATCGCGTTTAGGTCTCTGATTAAGCTAAACGCATCTGCTAATTCGCCCATGACGACTTTTTTAGACTGGGTCACTTTTTTGTGTAATTTTTCCATTTTCCGCGGGACGTCCAGCACGTGTTTCATTTGGTTCAAAACAATTTCCGTTTTTAAAGATTCTGCTTTGATTCGCTTGACCTCGTCTCTGCGTTGCATGAGTCTGTGGCGAGACATTTTGAGTTTTGAAAGATCTAAGCCTCTCCTTGCGAGGGGTAGCTTACCCACTTCTTGGGTCGCGTATTTTTCAAGGGCTTTGGCAAAAGTCATTTCAATGGCATTGGCTTTGGGCAGTCCACCTTCGGTGGCATCAATAATGGTTTGTTTGGCTTGGCCAAAGTCTTTTTCGAATTGCTTGAGATAGGTGATCATTTGTTCATCTGAAAAAATATCGTTGCCATGGATATCTTTGTGCTTGCTCAAGAGCGCGCGGTGCCTAACGATGC
This sequence comes from uncultured Phycisphaeraceae bacterium, assembly GCA_964609545.1. Classification (GTDB taxonomy): domain Bacteria; phylum Planctomycetota; class Phycisphaerae; order Phycisphaerales; family Phycisphaeraceae; genus CAZSSX01. The sequence continues at coordinate 6,545 of CAZSSX010000039.1, forward strand.
GTTTCCACTCCATGTTTTCAAGGGTATTAAAAGCATTGAGCTCGGGCGCCCAGACGTCGTGAATCGCTGTGCCGGGGCAATAATATAACCCTTCGGAGAAGCCTAGGTCTTGGCCTACGAAAATGATGGGATCGCATCCCATGTGCTGGGCCACGTAGAGAGATAGGTGCGCCACGGTGGCGCCGTACTCGATCGTGGTGATAGGCTGGCGTAAATCTTGGCCTAGCATGTCATCTAGATATCGCGATTGGGTGACGCGGATCGGCCCGGGGAAGACGTCTAAGATGCCTTGATTGGCTAAGGGTTCAGCCACTAGGGTCACGTCGTCTAAACCTTCTAGCCCCTCATAAAAACGCTTACTGATATGATGATAATCCAGCGCGGTGACCACATCGGGTCTGATCCCTCGGTCAAGCAGCGGCTTAAGGGTTGTCTGGGCAGAGACCACGATCACTTTTTTTCGCACCTCTGGGTCGCAAAGTAAATCGATATTTTTGGCGAGGCTTGGCCCGGCGCTGACCACCACCGCGGGTAAGCCTTGGCAGGCATCGTGCAGCTCATTGGTGTTAGCGCCCGCGGCGTATCGCCCTAGATTCATCGTTAGATTTTCACACGTGCGCGACGCGTTGACCATCGCGGTGGAGATATGCATACGGTGATAAGAAATCAATTCGGTGATCATCTTGCCGAAGGCGTGAAGTTCATCATTAAATCGCAAGCGTGTGGGAGGGTGATTGACTAGGATCGTGCCTTGGGTCATTCCTGTCGCATAGTCGCCGATGCGCCCTAGCAATTGCTCTCGGGGTACTTGGGGATCAGCTAAAATAAAATTTTTCCTGCGAAGCCACGCGCTGTGATCGATTTTCTCTAAGACACTGCGGAGCAAAGCTACATCGGGTTCAAAGACCACCACCGCGCATGTTTCGCTGCTAATTTTTTCCGCCAAGTAAGCGACATGATAGCCTAGGCCCATCCCTAGAAAAGCAACGCCGCCATGCTTCTGCAAGTCTACTGTGCCACAGAGTTTTTCCGCCTCTTGCATCGGATGGTATTTGCTGGCTAGGGTCATCCGCTTACCCGCTGGGGTCTGCATCGACGCGCTCCATAGCCCCGCATCTTTTGAGGTTGTCCATTGCAAATCCGCCAATGGGGCATCGGCAATACGATCGGCTAAGGGCTGATCATAAATCGCGATAGCTTTTAAATTTCTCTCAAAGATAGCGTTCATCGTGGGCATAAATAGATTCCTACCCCTGTATCGGATTTTCACCAGAGACGGCATGAAAATAAGTACGGATGCTACGGATAAATATCGCGGCTTTTGCTTTGAAAAAAGTCAGGTCCAAAGCCTACCGCTAGGACATCGTGAAACACAAGTCATAGCTGGCGCGGGGTAGCTTTACGGCTTGAGCTTAGCCCTCTGCCCCTTCCTCAAACTCGGGCTACAAAAAAAGAGCAGCCTATGGAGCTGCTCTTTTTTTGTCATTCCGGTTGCCCCCTCAATAGGCTTGGGCTGGCTTACTTTGGACGGATTTATTTGTCGTTCGATCGGCCCATGTAATCGCCTGTGACCGTCGAGATTTTGACGATTTCGCCGATAGTGATAAACGGCGGCACACGCACTGCTAGACCTGTTTCGCAGGTCGCTTCTTTGAGCTGATTGGTGGCGGTGGCGCCTTTGATTTGTGGGGTGGTGTCGGTGATTTCCAGATCGACACTGGCGGGTAGTTCGATGCTGATTACGTTGTTGTTATAGACTAGGCCTGTGATTTGGGTATTAGGCTTACAGAATTTCAGGTCATCGCCTAGCACATCTTTTTCGATTGTTTCTTGATCATAGGTTTCCATGTCCATGAAGACGGCGCCTGTGTTGTCGGAATAGAGGTACTCCATATCTCGCCTATCCAGCTCAATTTTGTTGAGTTCATCAGCGCCTCGGAATCTTTTTTCGGTGATACCGCCCGATTGGATGTCTCGCATTTTAAGCTGGCTATAGGCTGGTCCTTTGCCTGGTTTGACTTGAGTCAATCCCACGACGAGCAATAGTTTACCATCCATATCCAATGCCATACCTGGGCGTACTTCAGCTGCTTTCATAGGAAAAGCTCCTCATTCTTTTTTTAGGTTATTCAAAAAACACATCCCCGCCACCTCTACAAGCTTCTATTATGACATATCCGCCTTGGCACCGCAATAGCTGCGCGCGGGGCGGATCAAGGCATTCGATTCTGCCTAGCGTTGGGGATGCCCATCGGGCTTGGCATTACCTGTCGAGCATGGCTATGGCGTGAGTCCCAGGCTGATGATCGCGCGCTTGGGGGCACAATAATCCCCAAGCTACGCACAAAAAAGATGGTTTTATCCGTGGTATCCACATCGTCGCTAAAAACCTAGGCTGATCATTCCGTTCCGCGTAGGATTCATCGCCATCGCGTATAATACGTACGTTGTTACATTTTTTACTCATCATTGGAGCTACCACTTAATGAAATTCACAGCCACCTTATCGCGTACCTTATGCTTGACCTTGGGCGCCATGCTGCCCCTGGCGGGCTGCAACAGCACGGACAGCTTGCGCCAAGTCATCACCCAGATCGACTATACCGCCAAGGAAAAAGTCTTCCCGGCATTAGTCAATATCGAAGCCACCACCCAGCAAATTTACAACGGCCAGCAGCACAAAGGCCTCGGCACCGGCTCGGGGTCTATCATCTCCAAGCAAGGCTACATCATCACCAATGCCCACGTCGTCGATAACGGCATCTCTTTTTTATGCACTCTTTCAGACAATCAAGAAATCCCCGCCACCTTGGTCGGCACAGATCCACTGACCGATATCGCGGTGCTTAAACTCGATTTATCCAAAGAAAAAAATCAAGGCAAAAACCTGCCGGTGGCGACTTTTAGCGATTCGGATACCCTCCAATCTGCTGATGCGGTGATGGCTATGGGTTCGCCTTTATCGCTTTCTAAATCCATTAGCCGAGGCGTTGTCTCCAACACCCAGCGCATCCTCATGCTTCCCGATCAAGCCATGGCCATGCCCAACAAATCCTCCACCGGATTTCTCACGATTTGGATTCAACACGATGCTTTGATCAACCCGGGCAACTCGGGCGGGCCTCTAGTCAATCTCAAAGGCCAAATCGTAGGCATTAACGCACGAGGCGGGTCAAACATGGGCTTTGCGATTCCCGCCAACCAAGCCAAACGCATCGCTCACATCTTAATTAAGCACGGCACGGTAGCTCGATCATGGATCGGGGCAAGTCTCAAAACCACTAAAAAAACAGGGCATACCCACGGCGTCTTAGTCAACTCCGTGGTCGAAAAATCACCCGCAGCCATCGCAGACCTTCAGCCCGGGGACCTTATCACGCACATCAACGGCCAAGCGGTTAATGCGGCTAACCCCATTCAAATCCCCCCGCTTCTTAATCTCATCGCCAACACCCATGCTGGACAAACCCTTAGCCTCACCGTCAATCGCTTTGCGGGCAATGGTCAATCGGAATCAAAAACAAAAAGCATTCGCATTAAGACCTTGCCTTTGCCTACGAAATTTGGCAAGCAAGCGGCCTTGCGTAAATGGGGCATGACCGCGCTGGAGATCACCCCGTGGATGGCTCAACTCAGGCAGCTCAAGTCAACGGATGGCGTCATCGTTCGAGACATCGCTTCGGGTTCGGTCCTCTCGCTAGCCAAGCCTCCGATCAATGCTTATGCCATCATTACCCAGATCGGCGATCGAAAAATCAAAAATATCACGGATATGATTAGCGCTTACGAATCACTGACTAAGACTTACGACCCCGATAAACGCGCGATCGTTCACTACACCACACGTAGGCAAAATCGAATCACTTTAATCAAAACACAACACGACAAAGACGAGGATTCCCCACGCGATATCCCTAAATCTTGGGTCGGTATCGCGACGCAACCCGTTCTGAAAAAACTAGCCGACCAGCTCACCGGACAATCATCGCAAGGCTTTTTAATCACACGCATTTACAAAGATACCCAAGCTTACCAGTCCCAACTCAAGGTCGGCGATATCATCACGCACGTCAATGATGTGCGTGTTCTGCCTCGATCTATTCAAGATTATAGCCTCTTTGAACGGCAAATCAGAATGCTTGAGGACGAACAAGTCACGCTCCACGTTCAACGCTCGGGCAAAAAGCTGGCGATTAAAGTGGAGCTAGAATTTACTAAAACTACGTCAGGTCAAGCCAAAACCGATCAGAACAGAGACTTTGACTTAACGGTTCGCGCAATCACCTTCTTCGACCGCGCGGATAATTACTGGGACAAGTCCATGCGAGGCGTCATCGTCACCAACGTCGGCGGCGCTGGCTGGGCAGGACGCGCGGGCATCAGAAGCTATGATCTAATTCAAAAAGTGGGCGATTACAAAACTTCATCTATTAAATCTTACCGCAAAGCGATGAAAAAAATATCTGCCAAACAGCCCAAGCGCATTATCATTCAGATCCTTCGCGGCATGAGAAAACAATTTATCTATATTGAGCCTCAATGGTCGCCTAATGCTGCTGCGGATCAAAAATCAGTCAAAAAATAACTTCACCCCAACCCCCCTTTTAACTTCAACGGAGTTCAAAAATGAAACACCTCACACGTCTTACTTTATTGGCCGCGCTATGCTGTTTATCTCTGGCGCCTTTGGCTCGCGCAGCAGAAAAAACGCCCGAGCAAAAACTATTAAATAAGCATCAAAACGCGCTGGTCACCGTCAAAATGCTCTTAAAAATCAAAGGCTCCGACCAGAACCAAGAGCTAGAAATCTCGGGCACCATGATCTCGGCAGACGGCTTAGTCCTAGTCTCCAATTTCGCCATCGGCGGACGCGTCACACAAATCAAACAAACCGATATTAAAGTGCTCATCGGGAAAGATAGCCAGGGCTTACCCGCTAAATTATTAACCAAAGACCCCGACCTAGATTTGGCTTGGATCAAAATTCTACCGCCTAAAGCTAAAGCAAAAGACGCCAAAAAAGACGCATCAAAAAACAAGCAACCCAAAGCGCCTTTCGCCTACGTCAATTTGAAAAATTCAGTCAAAGCCACCCTCGGTCAATCGCTTATGACTCTGCGTAAACTCGATAAAAACTTCGGCAAAGCGCCTGTCATTAGCTATGGCAAACTCATCGGCAACACCACTAAACCCCGCAAGCTGATGATCGTCTCGCCTCTTTTGGTCCAAGGCGTACTCTCCCACCCGATTTTCACCCAAGATGCTAAACTCATCGGCTTTAACGTTTTTCAATTTACCAATGCCCAAGCCAGAGCACCTTTCAGGCAAACAGGCCTCGTCCTTAGCGCTTCAAAAGTAGCCTACGCCACCAAAAAAGCCTTGGCCATCGCCGCGGAAGACGATGATCAAGACTCAAAAGACTAATCATCGCTGAGCATCATAAAAATAATCACAAAACACAAAGCCCCTCGGTTTGAATAAACCTAGGGGCTTTTTTGATCATCACCCCCCCAGCCAACCGATAAGCCTAACATCGACACGAGATATCTGCTCATCCATTCACCCTCAAGCCCCAAGCCATCTGCTGCCTATGAATGCTACCAACGTAACCCAAGACAAACTCAAAGGCGTCATCCTCGCGGGAGGGTTGGGCACCCGGCTACTGCCTCTCACCCAAAATACCAACAAGCATCTCATCCCCATCCAAGGCAAGCCTATGATCACTTACCCCTTGGAAACCCTCATCCATTCGGGTATCGATGAGATCTTAATCGTGACCGACAAAAAATATGCCCAAGCATTTCAGACACAGCTTGAGCCTTACCAGTCCATCGCCAAAATCACTTTTGCTTTCCAAGAAAAACCACTAGGCCCAGCAGATGCACTTGCCAAAGCCCAGCCTTTTGCCCAAGGGTCGCCCATCTGCGTGGCACTAGGCGACAACATTATCCAATACGATCTGGAGCAAGAAGCTAAGCAATTCCTAGCCAATCCCTATGGCGCAAAAATACTCCTCAAACACACCGACCACCCACAATACTACGGCATCGCAACGCTCGAAAATCAGAAAATAATCAACATCACCGAAAAACCCAAACACCCCCTTTCCAACCACGCGGTCATCGGCTATTATTTCTACGATATTAGTATTTTTGATCTTTGCCAAACTATTGACCCTAACAACGGCGTCAATGACGCATTCCAGATCACTGATATTAATAATGCCTATATACAAAGGCGACAGATGCAATACGCCCACTACCAAGGCTGGTGGGTTGATGCGGGCACAGCGCCCGCCATCGCACAAGTCTCTGACTTGCTCCAGATGCCGATTCAAAACTCTATTCCAGAAAACAATGCCCATGACTAGCCCAGAAAAAACATACACACCCGATCAAATCCATGACTACTTAGCAAAAAATCTACTCGGCTGGACTTATCAAGATAACAACATCCAGCGTACTTTTAAAACAGGTGGCTGGCCTTATACGCTCATGGCGGTCAACGCCATCGGCTACCTCTGCGAAGCAGCTTGGCATCACCCCGAACTGGTGGTCACCTGGGCACAGCTTATCGTCAAGCTCGACACCCACTCAGCCAAAGGCATCACCGACAAAGACTTTGAGCTGGCAACAAAAATAGAAAATCAAATCCCTTGGCTGCCCACCGATGAGCAAGCCCTCACCGGATTTCACAAAGGCTTCAAGAAAAAATGGATACGATAATTTATCACCCACCCATTACCCGCCCATCACCCACCTCACATCAGCCGACCTGTCCCTCATACCAAGCCAACATCCGCGGCAACACATCTACCAACGCATCCTCACACCGCCAACCCAAACGGCGTTTAAATCGCGTACTATCTAATGCATAACGTCGATCATGTCCCAACCGATCCGTGACATAAGCAATCTGTTCCTCCCCCTTGCCCGCAAGTCTCAAAAGCATTTTAGCCATCTTTAAATTAGAAATGACCTCACCCGATCCCAGATTAAAAATCTCTCCCGCAAACCGCTGATCACCCGTATCAATCAGCGCCAACAGTGCCCGACAATGATCTTCCACGCTTATCCATTCCCTCTCATTGAGTCCATCGCCGTACAACGGTAATGGCTTTCCCTTTGCCAGCTGTTTTAAGAAACGAGGGATCAATTTTTCCTCATCTTGTCGGGTGCCGTAGTTATTGCAGCAACGCGTGATCACCGCGTTAAGCCCATATGTTTTGCAATAGCTCTGGACCAACATTTCTCCCGCGGCTTTACTCGCTGAATAAGGGCTGCTCGGCTGCAAAAGATCATCCTCTTTAAAAACACCCTCTCCCAAAGGCAAACTGCCATAAACCTCATCGGTACTCACGTCAATAAAAAGCGCCCCGACTTTGGCAGATGCCAAAACCCCGTCCATCAAAATTCCCGTGCCTAAAACATTGGTCCTGACAAAAACTCCGGCATCGGCGATCGAGCGATCGACATGGCTCTCCGATGCAAAATGTACGATCACATCACAGCCCGCCGCGGCGCGCTCAACCGTCAATCGATCGCCAATATCCCCATGGATAAAATGGTACTGTTCGTTGTTTTCAAGATGTCGTACGTTCTGGGCTTTACCCGCGTAAGTCATCAAATCCAGATTCACCACCTGCCAAAGATTCTCCGCCGAGTTGCGATGTAAAAGCATCTGAATAAAATGGCTCCCAATAAATCCGCACCCGCCTGTCACCAA
>CAZSSX010000040.1:0-14181 GCA_964609545.1 uncultured Phycisphaeraceae bacterium
CCACCGCCGGCGCCTTTGACCCGAACCTCAATCTCTAGCATGCCAAATTTTTTGGCTTTTGCTGCAGCTTCTTCGGCGGCGCGCGTCGCGGCGAAAGGCGTGCTTTTGCGTGAGCCTTTGAATCCCACCGTGCCGGCGGAATCTTGGCAAAGCGTAGCGCCGTTCATGTCGGTAATCGTTACGATTGTGTTATTAAAAGTCGCTTTGATAAAAGCGATTCCCTTGCTGATGTTCTTTCGAACTTTTTTCTTTGATTTAGCCATGCTAATCCTCTGAAGTTTCTAACGCTGCCGTCTCATGCACAATGGTGCCATGTCGATAGCTTGCTTCCATGGGTCAATCGGAGCTGATTTATGTCAACGCTGATTGTCCTAAAAATAACAAAGCCAAACCCTTTGGCTTTGCCAATAAAACGTCTAAGTAAAAAATTACTTAGTTTTAATACCTTTTTTACCTGCAACGGTTTTCTTACGACCTTTACGCGTACGAGCATTTGTCTTGGTCCGTTGACCACGACAAGGCAAGCCTCGGTAATGGCGATCACCGCGGTAACATCGAATATCGCGTAATCGCTGTATATTCTGAGAGACATTACGGCGGAGGGCGCCTTCTACAACGTAATCATTATCAATAATCGTGCTGATTACTGAGATTTCATCGTCTGTAAGGTTTTTTGCTCGAACTGTTGGGTTGATGTTTGCTTTTTCAACAATCTCGGCGGCAAATTTAGGACCTACGCCGTAGACATATTGCAATGAATACAAAATAGGCTTATTTTCGGGTATATCTGTACCTGCGATACGTGGCATGATTCACTCCTGAATCTTTTTATAAAAATTATCTCAAACACATTCTCGATAAAATGAGAATGAATAAATCAAGCAAACAAAAACTATCCCTGACGTTGTTTGTGCTTGGGATTTTTACAAATCACACGCACAACACCTTTACGGCGGATAACCTTACAATGCTCACAAATTCGTTTAACGCTACTTCTGACCTTCATAGATCACCTCTTTATAGAAAATTCTAAACCGTGCTTAGTGCCGATAAGTAATTCGACCTTTTGTCAAATCGTAAGGGCTGAGATCAATGGTGACCTTATCGCCTGGCAGGATACGAATATAATACATACGCATCTTACCGCTGATATGAGCAACAATTTCTGGGCTATTGGGAAGATCTAACTTTACACGAAACATCGCATTTGGAAGAGCATCTAAAACAATACCTTCAACCTGAATTTTATCTTCTTTAGCCATTGAGCCTACTTACTTTCAATCTATCACAATCACCTAGCTATACACAAGCCAGACTTATTCTCTTATTTATCGACCATCGGTGAGCACATCAGCGCCATCAGCTGTTACAGCGATGGTATGCTCGTAATGTGCTGCAAACTTTCGGTCTTTGGTATAAACAGTCCACTTATCAGCGGGATCAATTTCCGTCTCATAAGTCCCTAAATTACACATCGGCTCCACAGCCAAAACCATTCCCTGGCTTAATGTAATATCGCGCTTCAAAAGCTCGCGACTTACATAATTAGGTAGCTGGGGGGCTTCGTGCATCTCACTACCAATCCCATGCCCTACAAAATTTCGTACCACACCCATTCCGTTTTCTTCGGCGTATCGCTGCATCAAACGGGCCACCTGGCTCCACTTCACGCCTGGCTTAATGTATTCAATGGCCAAATCTAAACAGCGTTTGGTCACATCACAAAGGCGGCGATGTTCTTCACTTACGTCCCCCACCAAGACGGTCGTCGCTGAGTCGCCACACCAGCCGTCCAGCTTGACGCCACAGTCAATGCCTACGATATCACCGTCACACAATTTGCGATCACTGGCAATGCCGTGGACAACCACTTCATTGACACTGATACACAAGTTTGACGGGAACGGCGTGGCGCCGGGGTATCCTAAGAACAAACCTTCTGCCCCAAATTCTTTAAAAACTTCGGGGGCTATCAAATCGATTTCTGCGGTCGTTACCCCTGCTTTACAAGCTTGGGCGCAACGCTTCAAAGTCTCATGCACAACCCGACCTGCGGCGCGCATCATTTCAATTTGTTCTGGAGACTTTTTTCTAATTGCCATAACCTGCACGAAACCTTTTTATTGTCGCCTATCTCAGGCGAATTGGTCAGTATAACCACAAACCAACAAACTGACAAATCCATATCGATCATTTAAGTAAATTTTCAAGTGTCGTGTCTACTAAGTCACGGTTTGAAAATCACTTAAAGACATTAATTAACTCCGAATTTTTTGGCCTTCACCAAGGAATCCGTCATAATTCCGCATCAGAAGGCCCGCTTCGATACGTTGAACAAAATCAAGCATCACGCTCACGGTGATCAGTAAGCCGGTGCCTCCCAAGAAGGCCGATACCGAATAAGGGATATCTGTTGTCTTCATAACAATCGTGGGTACGATCGCAATGAGTGCCAAGAAACCCGCGCCGGCGTAGGTGATCCGCCCCATCACGTTTTCGAGATAATCAGCAGTTCGAGGGCCGGGGCGTAAGCCGGGGACAAAACTACCGCTGTCTCTTAATTGTTTGGAAACCTTCTCGGGATTAAATTGGACGGTTGTCCAGAAAAACGAGAAGAAGAAAATCATCATAATATAAACAAGAATGTAGGTCAGGCTGGTCGGATCAAACCACCCCGAAATTGTGTGCCACGAGGGAGTATTGTTGAAATAACCCGCGGCCCACTTGGTAATCTGACCGGGGAACATCATCAATGAGCTGGCAAAAATGATTGGCATTACGCCGCCATGATTCACACGCAAAGGTAAGAATGTTTTTTGCCCACCAAAGACCCGCCGCCCACGTGTGTGCTTGGCTTGTTGGATGGGGATGCGACGCTGACCTTGTGTAATAATCACAGCACCTGCAATAACGACAATAAACACCACCACTAAAAGCACGGCGGTTGAAATACCATAACGACCATTACCGGTGATATCAAAATCATTGACGATCTGAGTAATTGCCCAAGGCATACGCGCCAAGATACCGCCTGTGATAATCAATGAAACACCATTGCCCAAGCCGTACTTGTCGATTTGTTCGCCAAGCCACATTAAGAAGATGGTGCCCGCGGACAAACCTATTACGCCCGAGATCCAAAACAGTGCGGTTCCCTGCATTTGGGGGTAGACAATTGATGCCCCTGCGCTGGCTGAATTGCTAAAGTGAGTCAACATCATAATGGCTTGAACCAAACATAAACCCACGGTTGCGTAACGTGTGTATTCTTGTATTTTTTGATAGCCTGCGGGGCCTTCTTCTTGCATTTTGCGAAGTGATGGGACCACCGTTCCCAGGAGCTGAAAGATAATCGCAGCAGAAATGTAAGGCATGATGCCCAAGCCAAAGATACTGGATTGACTCAAAGAGCCGCCGCTGAACAAACTCATGTATTCCGCAAGTCCGGCGCCTTTTTCGCTGGCGACTTTGGCCGCAGCTTTTAGGCTTTCGGTATTGATTCCCGGCAAGGGGATCTGAAATCCCAAGCGATATAACATCAATGCGCCGATGGTAAACATCAACTTATTGCGTAATTCGGGTATACGTAATATGTTCAAAAAAGCCTTAATCATAATGCACAATCCCTGCAACTAAAAAAAATACCGCCTATAGACAGGCTACAGGCGGTACGAATCATTCAATCTTATCCTGCAGTAATAATATTACCACCAGCAGCTTCAATCTTGGACTGAGCAGATTTACTAATCGCGGCAACGTTAATCGCAAGCTTTTTAGTCAATTCGCCTTCGCCAAGAATTTTCACGTTGTCTTTGATGTTACTCAGCAGACCGACTTTATTCAAGCTGTTGTTATCAATCGTGTCTCCATCATTAAATCGCTCTTCAAGCGCTTTGATATTGACCACGTTAAAGTGTTTTTTAAACATCGCATTGGTAAAACCGCGCTTCGGAATTCTGCGGAAGAAAGGCATTTGCCCGCCTTCGTTACTTGCACGATTTGAACCGGTGGCACCCGAACGAGAGCCTGCGCCTTTATGCCCACGGCCACACGTTTTACCGTGTCCCGAAGCCATTCCGCGGCCCACGCGTTTGCGTTTTTTATGCGTACCAACTGTAACTGTAATTTCATGAATCATCATGGCAATGATCTCTCTATCTAATTTAAACTAGCGATGGGCTAGCGATTTAACAAAATATTACTCAGCTTTTGGAGCTTCGGATTTAGCAGCATCAGCTTTAGGCGCTGTTGCTTCAGCAGTTTTTCCAGCTTCGGGAGCCGCGGTTGCGGTTTCTCCAGCTTTGGCTTTACCTCGGCCTCCGCCACCACTACGACGACCAGATTTACCTTTTTTCTCGCCCACTTTATTAACAGGGGCAGCAGCTTTGGATTCCGCGGAAGATTGAGCGGGAGCGTATTTTTGTCCCGCAGCAATACGAAGTTCGGTTTCCGTTTCGCCTAGTTCAACGCCACGCAATGCGGCGATGACAGCTTTACTTCTCAAACCCAGCAAACCCGCTAATGCAGCTTTGGAAAGGTTTTTTTGATTTGTTGAGCCGTACGCTTTGGTCAAGCAATCATGAATGCCGGCCATTTCTAAAACGGCACGCACGGTGGCACCGGCGATTACGCCTGTACCAGGGGCTGCGGGTATCAAACGTACGGAAGAAGCAGAGAACTTGCCCGTCACTTGGTGGGGGATTGTTCCGCCTTGCAAGGTGACATGCACGATATTTTTCTTTGCGTCTTTTTGTGCTTTTTCAATGGCAGCTGGCACACCTGGTGCTTTACCATAACCAAGGCCTAAGTTACCGTTACGATCTCCTACGACCACCAACGCGCCAAAACTAAAACGGCGTCCACCCTTGGCTACCGTGGCCGTTCGGTAAATACCGATCGTTGCAGATTCTAGACCAGCTGATTCTTCAATCATTTCAACCATTACAGGTTCCTCGTTACTTTCTTAAAAAGGCCAAAGCCTCAGTTAAATTAAAAATCAAGTCCTGCTTCGCGAGCCGCATCAGCCAGTGCTTCAACGCGGCCGTGATACTTAAAACCACCGCGATCGAAAACTACTTTTGCTACACCGGCCGCTTTAGCAGATTCAGCAATTTTAGCGCCCACTGTTTTGGCGGCATCAACGTTTCCGCCGTTGCCTAGTTTCAATGAAACGGAGCTGGCGTGACAAATGGTCTTGCCGTCAACGTCATTGATGAGCTGAACATAGATATGTTTGGCACTGCGAAAGACATTGAGCCTAGGTCTTTCGACCGTTCCGCTCACGCGCTTGCGAATACCGATTTGACGCCTCTTTTGGCGAACTGATTTTATCTTTTGTTTATCCATCGAATGAATCCTCGATCAAAATTGCATCTGATCTTTTTTTCTAATAATATTTCAATTAACCAGCGAAAGCCTTGCCTTGCTTACGAATAATCGTTTCATCAAGGTACTTGATACCTTTACCATTATAAGGTTCGGGCTTACGTTGTTCACGAATACTCGCTGCAACTTGTCCCACCAACTGTTTGTCGATACCAGAAACTTTAATTTTGTTTCCTTTGATATCAACCGTAATTCCAGCAGGCACTGGCACCTTTTTGATGTCGGCGTATCCAACTTTAAGCTCGACGGTTGAGCCTTTGAGGGCTCCGGTCCAACCAACGCCATTGATTTCTAGCTCTTTGAAGTAACCTTTGGTTACACCAATGATCATGTTTTGAATCAAAGCACGGGTTAAGCCATGCATGGCTTTGGCAATGCGAGAATCATCTTCGCGACTCACCTGTACCGATTTGGCATCGGTATCGACTGCTACACTCACTTCGGGACGAAGCGTAATTTCCAACTTCTTGCCCGAATGTTCTACTGCCAATTGTCGACCAGAAACTGTGACGTTAACGCCAGCTGGTACTGCAATCGGTGTTTTTCCTACACGTGACATAATTTTTTCCTTTAACAGATCTACCCAAAGCAAACAGATGCTCGGGAATACGTTAAACCATGAATTCTTTTTATTATTCTACAGTAGCCAAGAGCTCACCGCCAACGCCTTCTTTGATCGCTTCCCGATCACTCAACACACCGCGAGGCGTGCTGATAATACAAATACCCAAGCCACCTAGGGGACGGGGAAAATCTTTAACGCCGCGGTAAACACGGAGACCGGGTTTACTTTCACGCTTGATTTTGCCGATCAGTTTTTCACCGCGTGGGCCGTATTTCAACTCAACACGCAAAACGCCTTGACGGCCATCATCAATCACGTCAAAACTGGTAATGTATCCTTCATCTCGAAGAACACGTGCCACACCAGCACAAACTTTGCTGTTGAGGATATCGACTGTGAGGCTATTATTACGAACCGCGTTGCGGATACGTGTTAGCATGTCTGCGATAGGATCGCTCATTGCCATGACTATACTCCAAAAATATTATTCTCAATACCGCATGTGCAAACATTGAAATTGATTGTTCTAAATCTTAATCTTACCAAGAGGCTTTACGCATACCAGGGATTTTACCCTCTAATGCCAACTCGCGCAACTTAATACGTGAAATTTTAAACTTACGATAAACCGCACGGCTACGTCCGGTCAAGGCGCAGTGATTACGAATACGTGTCGGGCTCGCATCACGAGGAAGGCGTTGAAGACCGATATAGTCTCCCTCTTCCTTCATCTTTTTACGGATTTCTGCGTATTTCGCTACTGTGGCGCGTACACGGTCATTTCTAGTAATCGTTGATTTTGATGCCATCGCTGACTCCAATTCTAATTTATCTATCAAGGAATTATCGCTTAGCGACGTCTTTTCTTATCTTCTTTTTTCTCAAACGGAATGCCTAAGTCTTGCAATACAAAAATAGACTTGGCTTTGCCGCTGTTTTTGAAAATAATCTGAATATTCATCCCGTGAATAAAGTCACACGAAGTCATATCGACTTCTGGGAAAATACCCTGCTCATTTACACCAAAAGCGTAACTGCCGCGAGGATCAAAACTGCTGTCCCGTAAGCCGCGGAAGTCTTTAATACGCGGGATGGCGACTTGGATCAATCGATCCAAGAATTCCCACATTTGATTGCCACGAAGGGTTACCATCGCGCCAATCTCATAACCGGTACGCAGCTTAAAGTTCGATACTGAACGTTTGGCTTTGAGCATCACTGGTTTTTGGCCACTAATGACGGTAAGATCTTCAAGCACTTGAGCTTTTGCCTTGGCATTAAGCTTAGTGCCTTCCAACTGGCGACCCATGCCCACGTTCAAGATGACTTTTTCGATTTTTGGAAAAGCCATGGGGTTTTCCAAAGAAAATTCATCCTTGAGATGTGTCAAGGTGGTTTCATTAAATTGTGTCTTAAGACGAGGTTCCATCTTTTTTTCCAATGCTAAACGTTAGGCTAAACCCTAACTTTTGGATTTATTTTTTTGCTCGGCGTAATTCGGGGCCGATCTGCTGACCGTTCCGAACTGCTACACGAATCTTTGAGCCATCGGCACGTGTTTCAAAACGAACACGTGTAGGCTTACCATCAACGACTGGAGATACGTTCGAAATATGAATCGGCATCTCCTTGCTAATCACACCGCCTTGTTGGTTCTCTTGGGTCGGTTTAACAGTTTTACGGCGGATATTGATGCCTTCAACTAAAACGCGATCTTCTTTAGGGAAAACCTTAAGAACCTTACCTGTGCGACCACGATCTTCTTCGCGTCCACAAGTTACAATTACAGTGTCATCTTTTCTAATATGCTTTGGCATAAATCTATCCAATCAACCCAAAGGTCGGCCTATTAACTCACACAACTTCTGATGCAAGAGAAACAATTTTCATATAATTCTGTTCACGCAGTTCACGAGCAACTGCACCAAAAATACGGGTACCTTTAGGATTACCATCGTCATCAATCAACACAATTGCGTTGTTATCAAAACGAACATAACTCCCATCGGATCGGCGTGTGGGATATTTGGTCCGAACAACAACTGCTTTAACAATTGAACCGGTCTTAATATCTCCGCCAGGTAAAACCTTACGGACTGAACAAACAACTCGGTCGCCAATTCTAGCCTGTGAACGTGTACTTTTTCCACGGGCAGTACTTTTACCTAGTACGCGGATAACATAACATACTTTCGCACCTGAGTTATCTGCTACTTCTACTTGTGATTCTTGCTGAAGCATTGCTTACTTCCTTGCTTTAAGCCTCTTTTAGTTGGCTTAATGACATTAAATTTCAGACTAGGTTAAGAACTCAGTCTGCTGTTTTTAAAACATTCAACAGACGCCAATTTTTGGTCTTACTAATGGGACGACAGTTGATAATGATCACCTGATCCCCGACCTGCGTCACATTATTTTCATCATGCACATGGTATTTGGTTGCTTTTTTCAATAGCTTACCATATTTACTATGTTTATATTGAACCATCACTTCAACGGTGCAGCTTTTGTCACGCTTATTGCTAATCACAACGCCTGATTTTGTTGGGCTACTCTGTTTTGTTTTATTCGCAATTGCCATTTTATCACTTCTCCTGCAGCGTACGGGCACGCTTTTCAGTTAATGCTCGAGCAATGTCACGACGAACACCTGATAAAGCACATGGGTTTTCAAGTTTTTCCGTCACCGCTTGAGAGCGTAAATTAAACAATTCACGTCTCAATTTTTCTGTTTCATTTTGCAAATCTTCATCATTTAATTTGCGTAATTCACTTGATTTCATCTTACTATTCCTTAATAGCTTAAGCTATGACTGTTAATTACACATGACGACGCGTAATAAAACGGGTCTTATAAGGCATCTTATGGGCAATACGAAGCAATGCTTCTTTGGCCAATTCCTCTGGTACACCTGCAATCTCGAAGATTACGGTTCCAGGGCGAACGCGCGCCACCCAGTATTCGGGTTCGGCTTTACCTTTACCCATTCGCTGTTCTAGCGGTTTTTTACTGATGGGTTTATCTGGGAAGAGGCGGATATAAATCTTACCTTGGCGACGTAAAAAGTGTGTCGCCGCGATACGGCCTGCTTCTAACTGACGCGCTGTGATCCAGCCACGCTTATCGCATACATCAGTTATCTGTAAGCCGAACTCTCCGTAAGCAACATAATTACCACGTTGGGCATTACCGCGAACACGGCCGCGCTGTTGTTTACGATACTTAACTCTTTTTGGCATTAGAGGCATTATGCTATCCTCAAATCACTAGCGTGATCTTAACAAGTTAATCAAAATACAAATTTACGAAACAATTTTATCTACGGCCACGAGCACGAGGACGCGCCCCGGCGGCTTTAGATTCAATATCACCTTCTTTAAGTTCGCTGTACATTCCTTTGTAAACCCAAACTTTAACACCGATAATACCGTAAGTCGTTAAACTTTCTGTAAAACCATAGTCAACGTTGGCTTGCAAGGTCTGCAACGGAATCGAACCTAAACGAACATCTTCTTTACGCGCCATCTCTGCACCACCAAGACGACCAGATACCATAATCCGGACTCCTTTGATGTTTTGATTCATGGCAGTTTCGGCTTTCATCTTTAAGATTCGGCGGAAATTGCCACGCTTGGCAAGTTGTTCGGCAACACCCAAAGCAATCAGCTGGGCATCACAATCGGGATTGGTTACTTCCAAACAATGGATCGAAACATTACGACCCGTCATTCGTTGTAGCTCACCGGTCAAACGGTCGATCTCTGAGCCTTTAGGCCCAATGACCAAGCCTGGACGGGCGGTCTTAATAATAACCTTAAGCTCTTCTCGCGTTCGTTCGATATGAATATCGGAAACGGCGGCAAAAGGAGGTGTACGGTTGAGTCGCTTATCACAGAACTCGCGAATCTTAAAATCTTCGACAAGTAGCTCGCCATATAGTGCTTTTGGTGCGTACCAACGACTACGATGAGCTTCTGTAATGCCTACTCTAAATCCAAATGGATGAACTTTTTGTCCCATGAAATCTTACCTCTGGCAAAGCCTAGGTCCATCTTCACGCCCGCAAGCGTGAAATTTAATCAAATTAACTTTTATTTCACATCTACACTAATAAGAATGTGACTCGTACGTTTTTTAATCGGATGCGCTCGGCCGCGATCTTTTGGCTGCCAGCGTTTCATCGTCGGACCTTTGTCCGCGCGCGCTTCGCTTACAAACAATCGATCTTCTGAAATTTCTTTCTGATTCTCAGCGTTTGCAATAGCAGCTTTCAAAATAGCCTTAAGCATTACCGCGCCTCGGCGCTTTGACATCTGCAGTGTAATCAATGCCTGACTAGCAGACTGACCACGAATTTGAGACAAAACAGGCCTAACCTTCGTAGGGCTGATTCTCGCACCGCGATGTGAACTTGTAAATCTCATCGTAAACTCCTCTACTGATTCCAGTAGATCCTAATTAAATCGAACCCGATGCACGTTGTTTCTTCGTGCCCGTTGTATGCAACTTAAACGCACGTGTGGGACTAAATTCGCCCAATTTGTGCCCTACCATGTCTTCCGTCACATAGACATTAACGAAAACTTTTCCGTTATGAACTAAAAACGTATGACCTACAAACTCCGGTACAATCGTACTCGCACGAGCCCAAGTTTTAATAGGCTCATTGATGCCCTGTTGTTCTTGCTTAGAAACTTTTAAATAAAGCTTCTCGTTTACAAACGGGCCTTTTTTAAGCGAACGTGCCATATTCTGTCACTCTCATTCTTCTTAAGATTCTTACAAATCTTAAAAAATACTATCAAATACATCGCAAACTATTGCAACGAAAATCAAATTACAATTCTTACAGCGTTAACTGTCCGTAACGCCTACTCACACGACGACGAACAATACGTTTGCTCGATGCCTTGTACTTCTTACGGGTTTTACCGCCTTTGGCGTCAACACCCGTGGGCGAACTAGGTGCACGGTTACCTTTACTACGACCGTCACCACCACCCATTGGGTGATCATGGTGGTTCTTAGCAACACCACGGACGGTTGGTCTACGGCCTAGATGTCTCGCACGGCCGGCTTTACCCAATTTCACGTGCTGATGATCCGCATTACCCACTTGACCAATGGTTGCTCGGCATTCTACCGAAACCTGACGAATTTCACCAGAAGGGAAAACAAGCGTCGCCCATTTGCCTTCGCGGTTAGTTAGCCTGGCATAAGTACCAGCACTTCGGCAAAGCTGAGCGCCTCGATCCGCGACTAATTCGATGCAATGCACATTCAAACCGGTCGGGATATATTTCAAAAGCATCGCGTTGCCAGAGGCAGGCTCTGTCACACCAGCGCCAGAGATCACTTTGTCTCCATCGGTCAAGCCGACGGGAGCGATGATGTATGCTTTTTTGCCACATTCATATTCAAGCAATGCAATATTGCAAGAACGATTAGGGTCATATTCAATGCCTAGAACTGTCGCTTCGCTGTCAAAATTACGACGCTTAAAATCAATCACTCGGTAACGCTGCTTATGGCCACCGCCGATATGCTGCTGAGTGATCTTGCCGTGGTGATTACGGCCGCCCGTTTTGGTCTTTTTACGAAGCAGAGTCTTTTCCGGTTTGCTTTTGGTAACCTCTGAATAAAGGTTAACCGAAGCGTTTCGGCGGCCTGCTGTATTCTTTTTATATATACGAATTGCCATGGCAATATCCTGATTCTAGTGGGTTTTAACGCCCAAACTAATCAAATTTAATTAAAACAACTCAATGGTATCTTCAGCGTGCAGATGAACAATCGCTCGCTTCCAATTTGATTTTTTAGCTGCACCAAATTTTGTTCGGAAATACTTACCTTTACGGATTTGCGTATTCACTTTCGTGACACGCACGCCGTAAAGCGTTTCAACCGCATCTTTAATCTGACTCTTATCAGCTTTCATGTCAACTTGAAAAACATAGTTGTTAAACTTTTCAGTTTCCAACGCATTTTTTTCTGTCAACAACGGCTTCTTAATCACATACGTAGCATGCATCAGTTAGACTCCTTGCCATTCAATCGCTCAGACACGCGGCCAAGATACGCTTCAAACGTAGCTTTATCCGCGAGTAAAAAGCGATGATTCAGTACATCAAATACATTCAAGCGATCGACCAAAGTCACATCAACATGTTCAATATTACGGGCGCTCTTGGCTTCTGGACTATTTACATTTTCCGTAGCAACCAAACAAGTCCTGTTAATATTCAACGCATTCATCAGTTGTTTGAAACCTTTAGTGCTGACAGAATCAGCGCCAAAACCTTCAACAAGCTTGATTTCGTTATCGATCGCTTTAGCCAACAGAGCATTGCGATTAGCCAAACGTCGCATCTTCTTAGGAAGTGCTTGACGCCAAGACTTAGGCCGCTTAGCAAATGCAACACCACCGCTTCTCATCACGTTAGTGCCAGCACTACCACGACGAGCATTGCCTGTTCCCTTTTGCTTATATAATTTTCTAGTGGAGAAGGAGGTCATGCCACGGCTTTTATTAGCTGCGGCGCCGATCCTTTGATTCGCGTGAATGCGAACATAAGCCTGCTTCAACAATGTATGCCTGATTTCGCCGCCTAATAACGACTCTTCGACCTGCAAAGTATCGACCTGCTTGCCTTCTTGATTATGGACTGGTATTTCAATCATCTTGATCACCTACGACTCTATCTTTCACATCTTACTCTGCGAAAAGACAAAGCTACGTCTTTTTCGCCGCCACGAAAACAATCATCTATCAGACGATCGAATCTTTACGACTCGGTTCTAACCGAATTGTCGTGGCGAAACAGTATCCCATTAAAATCATCGCAATACTTATCGCGATGAACGGACTAATTCCGACCTACAATCTATTAGCTTTAGACTTATAAAGTCTAGTTGCTTCTCTTACAACCACCATGCCTTTGTTACAACCAGGCACCGCACCCTTCACAATCAACAATCCCTTCTCGACATCACATCCCACAACCTCTAAACTTCTTACTGTAATACGTTTCCCGCCCATTCGGCCACCCATTCGGATACCCTTTTTAGGCTTACCGGTACCCAAGTTTGACGATCTACCGCCGATTGAGCCTGGTGACCTGTGCTTACGCTCAACGCCGTGCGTTGCTTGCTGACCTTTAAATCCCCAGCGCTTCATTGGCCCTGCGAATCCCTTACCTTTACCCGTACCCGCCACATCCACAAATTTCGTGCCTTCGAAAATCGAGACCGTCAATTCTTGACCCAATTCATAGGCCCCTACCGCATCGCCTTCAATGCGAACCTCGCGATGATGATCCATAGGATCCAATCCCGCTTTGGCATCATGAGCAATCATCGGGAACGTTGAATCACGGCCCTTGACAGCTTCAAAACCTAACTGAATCGCATCATAGCCATCGTTTTCGATTGTTTTAATTTGGCTGACAAAACAAGGGCCGAGCTGAATTACCGTTACTGGCATGTTTTCGCCAGCATCGCTATACATTCGCGTCATTCCAACTTTTCGACCTAATAATGCTTTAGACATTCTTTTTTACCTCTGAGGAGTCTTGCGAGTATCATAGCCTAAGCTAGAGGATCACGCTCCTGTTTGATTTCAGCACCAACAAGATGCTTGCTAATAAAAAAGCCGACATAATGACGCCGACCATTAAACTTACGCTTTAATCTTAACAAATACGCCCGCTGGCACAACGAGACGATTCAACGCTTCAACCGTGCGAGCATTAGGATCGACAATGTCGATAATACGCTTATGGGTACGAATTTCGAATTGCTCACGAGCCTTCTTATCGATATGAGGACCACGCAGAACGGTGTAGCGCTCGATACGGGTAGGCAACGGAACAGGTCCGGAAACCTTAGCATTTGTACGCTTAGCATGATCAACAATCTCACGCGCCGAAGCGTCTAGTGCTTGGTGATCGTATGCTTCCATTCTGATTCTAATTTTGCCTGTCATCGACTTTTTCCTGTCAAAGTCAGCTCTGTTTTGAGCTGATGCGTTTGCTATGCCTCGATACGCTCGGGGCAGAAAGACCACTATAGCGATCTCAAACCGCTTGTCAATGTCACGATCTCTTTTTCCCCTTTTATTTTGATTTTTTTTAAACTTTGCTGCAGGAATTGCCGACAAAGGCGGGCTATTTCTACTTAATGGCTATCTTTTTGGGACTTATTGTTTTTTTGGGATCCCATCCGCCGAGGC
>CAZSSX010000041.1:0-13789 GCA_964609545.1 uncultured Phycisphaeraceae bacterium
TAATAATACGTGTCATACGTTTTGTCCTGCGGTCGGATAGCTTTTAGGGGAATGTGCATTTGATGTGAGTTATTGTATGTTATATGTGTTGTTATTGCTCGTACAGTCAAAGGGCTTGAGGTTTTACAGCCCCGCCCCCTTAGCTGAATAAAGCCCCCCTTATTTTCTAAAGAAGTGGCTTTTTGTTACACTATGGGTTATGGCTAAAAAATCATCCAAAAAGAAAACGGTAAAATCGAAAAAGTCCTTGACCTATGCAGACGCGGGCGTCAATATTCAAGAAGGCGACCGCATGGTGGGCCTAATCAAAGGCCATATGCACCGCACTTATAGCGACCGCGTGATGGGGAAGCATGGCGGATTTGCAGGCATGTTTCGCCTAGACAACAACCCCATGTTTGCTCACAATTATAAAAAACCGGTCCTGGTCTCATGTGCCGATGGCGTAGGCTCGAAAGTCATGCTCGCAGCCGAGCTTGGCATCTGCGACACCATGGGGCAAGACGTCGTGGCCATGAACGTCAACGACATGATCGTCCAAGGCGCCGAGCCGCTGTTTTTTCTCGACTACATCGGCACACACAAGCTTGACCCCGAAAAAATGACAGATATCGTCAAAGGCGTGGCCGATGGATGCAAACTCGCCGGCTGTGCTTTGCTAGGCGGCGAAACCGCGGAGCTGCCCGATATTTACCAGCCCGGAGATTTTGACCTGGCTGGCTTTGCCGTGGGCGTGTGCGAGATGGATCAAATTATCGACGGCTCACGCGCCAAAGCGGGCGACATCATCCTAGGCCTACGCTCCAGCGGCGTCCACTCCAACGGATTCACACTCGTCCGCCAAATCATTAAGCACGCAGCACTAGACTTAAACCAAACCTACGAACAACTAGAAGACGACCGAACACTAGGCCAAATCTTGTTGACCCCCACCCGCATCTATTCAAAACAAGTCATCAATGTGCTGCGATCCTACAAAAACGCACCGCCCGTGACAGCCATGGCTCACATCACAGGCGGCGGCATGGCGGGCAATATCCCCCGCGTCCTAGGCGACCGTCTAAACGCGAAATTCTCCAAGCGATTATGGAACAAAGCAGGCGACCCCGCGGTCCGCAAGCTCTTTAACTTCCTCCAAGAGCAAGGCAACGTGGACTACGACGAGATGATGCGCGTCTTTAATATGGGCATCGGATACGTCCTGGTCGTCAAGCCTCGCTCCGTGGGGCGCATCATCAAACTGTTCCAAGCAGAAGGCTTAACAGTAGATGAGCTAGGCAAAATCACCCCGGGCACCGGGAAATTCTCCTTCTAAAAAAGAGACAATCCCCGCGCCCTACGCGCTAACCCTTAGGCTCATGCCGGTTGTAACGATTATGCCGCTGGCAACGCCTTTTAGCTGTGAATTTAGCTCAACCCCACGTCCAAAGTTGTTGCGTCAAAGGCCAAGCGTGTCTAAACTACGCATCAAGCTGTTGCCTTAAGAGGACACCCGTTAAAATCCGCAGCCAATGGAACCCCCTTAAAAAACGACCGCGCATCACGTAAGACATTTACTGACATGCGCTTACGTGTTTCTTTGGATATTTTTCTCGCTGTGCCATGCTTTGGCAAGCTGGTTGTTATAGGTTAGGCATCACGGCAATAAGCCCTAGCGTTAATTATCTTAAAGCAGATCAGGAGATCAAAACAGATGGACAAGCAATCATTTGAAATCAAACTCGCATCGTTGTTAAAAGAAATATCATCTTTGCCCACCAGCGAGCGGGAAAAACTCACCCAATTGGCTGGCCAAACTCAAAACCGCCATGCACAGCTCAAAAAGACGGTTCATGACCTACAAGAGTCCTTAGATTATTTACGCCTCTCCATTAAATACCTCGTGTTTGATTTAGAAGCCACCCGCAGAGAAAACCAATATCTCCGCCAAATGATGGAAGACAAGCGCAGCGATGAGATGTAAAAAACATTGAAAAATAAACTTTCTCTCCTCACGTCCAACCCAACCAGAAAGTTTAGAGATAAAAAGCCGCCGCATGAAGATGCCGTGGCTTTTTTCATGGGGTTTGGCTGATGCATTTCTTTCGTGTTACAATGAGCCAATGATAGAAAATAACCCCGAGATGAAAAGTCGTTACGCCAAATCATTAGCCGCATTTGCACAGGCCAAAAAGCTCATGCCAGGCGGGGTAAGCTCACCCGTTCGCGCCTTTGGAGCCGTCGGAAGAACCCCCGTCACCGTCGCCAAAGCCAAAGGCCCATGCGTGACGGACATCGACGGCAATCTCTACATCGACTACATCCAAAGCTACGGCCCCCTAATCCTAGGACACGCCGATGAGGGAGTGCTCGTGGCCATCAACAAAGCCACCCAAAAAGGAACCAGCTTCGGCATGCCCTGTCTCGGAGAAACCAAGCTCGCCTCGAAAATCACCGAAATGGTCCCCAGCATTGAAATGTTGCGCTTCGTTAATTCCGGAACCGAAGCCACCATGAGCGCCTTGCGTCTAGCAAGAGCCGCCACAGGCCGAGATAAAATCGTGAAATTTATCGGCTGCTACCACGGTCATCACGACAGCTTATTGGTAGAAGGCGGCTCGGGCATGACCACCCTAGGATGCCCCAGCTCACCAGGCGTCCCCAAATCAGTCACCCAAGATACACTCCTTCTGCCGTTTAATGATCTTGGCCGTCTGTCTGAATTACTATCAGAGCAAGGCCATGAAATCGCAGCGGTCATTGTCGAGCCGATCGCCGGCAATATGGGCTGCATCCCACCAGCCACCGGATACTTAGAAG
Source organism: uncultured Phycisphaeraceae bacterium (assembly GCA_964609545.1). Taxonomy (GTDB): domain Bacteria; phylum Planctomycetota; class Phycisphaerae; order Phycisphaerales; family Phycisphaeraceae; genus CAZSSX01. The sequence goes on from CAZSSX010000041.1 coordinate 2,800, forward strand.
GCATGCGCGAATTTTGCAGCGCCAAAGGCATCGTCCTGATTTTTGATGAAGTCATGACCGGCTTCCGTGTCGCTCCAGGAGGCGCCCAAGAAGTTTATGGCGTGCAACCCGACTTAACCTGTCTAGGCAAGGTCGTCGGCGGCGGATTGCCTTGCGCAGTATACGGCGGAAAAGCATCGCTCATGCAGCTAGTCTCACCCCAAGGCGCGGTCTATCAAGCTGGCACACTCAGCGGCAACCCCCTCGCCATGGCTGCCGGACTTGCCATGCTAGAAGGCGTCTGCCAAGAAAATGCCTACCAACAGTTAGAAGCCTTAAGCCTAAGGCTAGCCCAAGGCTTATCCGACGCAGCCAGTCAAGCCGGCATCAGCTTACAGGTCCAACGTGTAGGTTCAATGCTTTGCCCTTTCATGACAGATCAGCCGGTGACTAATTATCAAGATGCCACCGCGTGTAGCCCAGCAGACTTTGCCGTCTTTTTTGGTGCCATGCTAGACCAAGGCATCATGATCGCCCCGAGCCTATACGAAACTTGGTTTGTCAGCCTAGCCCACGATTCCCAAGTCATCGACCAAACCATTGCCGCAGCCAAAGTGGCCTACGCCGCGGTCGCAGCAGCCCGAGGATAAACTGCTGGCCCCCGCTTCCGCAACTGTTCGTTCGTATCTGTTCCCGACATCGGACAATCCGTCAGATTCTTGTCTCATCGCGGATAAATCCAACCGCTCAATTAGCGTGTAATCGCACCTCGATATGTAGTCTAAATTCGTAGTTTCATGTGCCGGTCGCGATCCGCTGGCAGTAAAAACGAGAGGTCAAATGCGACTAGAAAAGAAACAAAACTACCTCTGGTCGGGCGATTTTCCAGTATAATGGAAAAAAGAAGCACTATTTTTTTTCACCTCTTTTCACCCATTTAAAGCGCTCGTTTAAGAGATTTCACCCCCTGTTCGATTAGTTTCGGTATGCGTTGAGGCCTTTAAAATGCCCCGAATAGGGCAAAAAATACATATTCCAGTATCGTGGAAATAAAAAACGAATGTTAAATAGTTGCAATCTAGGGGGCTGGGCGTGGTTAACGGCGTGGTTAACGGGGTGGTTGGGTGGTGTTGGCGGGATTGTTTTTTTTGAAGTGTTGCGGGCGATTGTGTTTGCCTGGGTGGCGATTGAATCTTTTGAATTTGCGTCTGGGCCGGTCTTTGTGATTGATTTTGGCTTGGGCGATCAATGCTTGGATTTGCGTTTGAATCATGGCTTGGCGATGGGTTTGGGCTTTGCTTAGAAAGTGCTTTCTGATCTGTATGCGCACTTCAAAACGGCGAGTCAGTAAAGCCTTGATCTTTTGTGCTAAGGATTTTTGGCTGAGATTTTTGGCCTTTTTATCTTTGGCAATCTGTGATGCGATCCGCCTGGCTTGCTGGGTGAGAAAGAGATCTTTGATACGCAATGCGTAGAAGATGGGATCGTCTTTTTTGGCTTTGATCAGAGGCTCAATGAGGTTCCAGGATCTGCCGATGCGTGTTTTGACTAATTGGGGGTATCTATTGGGGAACCGTTGTTGCACTTTGGCCAGCTGTTTTTTGAGATGGGGATTGAGTTCGAGGAGGATGGCCAAGCCTTGTTTGATTTGGGTACCGGTGAGGGCTTGTCTGCGGGATCTGCCACGGGCTTTGGGCTGTGTATGGTTGGGGCGCTTGCTTTTGGCTTGGGTTGGCTGGGTCGATGAGCTAAGGGGATTGGCGGTGTGGCTTGGTGTGGCAAGGGCAAGGGCGGGGCCGGCGGTGAAGGTGGCGCAGGCGGCTAGGAGGCTCAAGGCCAAGCGAATTTTTAAGCAATAGCGGAGCGATGGCATGGGGCGGTTTCCTATAAATCAGAGGGTTGCTTAGAGCGTAACAGTTGTTCGAGTTCTTGGCTAAAATCATCGGCGATATAGGCAAGGTCGTCTGGCTCAGCGGTGATTGGGTCGGGAGTGATTTTTGGGGCTGTGGCTTGGGTATTCAAATCGAGGACCGGATCAGATAACGCGGTTTGGCCCGCGGGGATTTGGTGCAGACGCAGTGCTTGGATCTGGGTGGTGGCTTGGGCGAAAAGCTGTTCCATCTGGGCTTGTTCAACGGCCAAGGCGGGGTCGGGGTGTGATGGGTTGGGCTGAGGACTTTTGAGAAAGGGCGCGATGCCGAGCAGTGTTAAGGCCAAGACCGCTGCGATGCGTAAGAGTTGGGGTAGGCCCAGCGGCTGGGGCGATGGGGTCAATGAATATGTGGCTGGGGTTGGGAGATAAGGCGCGGTGGCGCGGAAGATTTGATCGTTGAGGTCTTGGGGGGGATGGCAGTGTTGATAGGCATCGAGCCATGGGCTTAGCGCGGGGTCTTTTTCGAGGCTGTCGATATCTTGGTAGATTTTGGCGTGGTCTGGCATGGTGTGGCTGACTTATATAAGGGGTGCATCGGGGCGGTTTATTTTACGTTGAGGGATTATTTTCAGCGGTGAGTTGGGTTTTTAATTTTTTCAATGCGCGGTGTCCTCTGGCTAAAACGGTGCCTAGGGGTTGTTCTAATGTTTGTGCGATTTGTGAGAAACTTAAGCCCGCGACGTGTCGCAGCTGAAGGATCTGGCGGTCGGCGGGGCTCATCTGGGCCATGGTGTGTTTGAGCTTTTGGATTTGTTCTTGTGCTTGGGCCAGCTGCTGGGGGTCATTTTGTTGGGTCTGGTTTTGTTGTGCCACGACGTGGGGTTGCAGGGCTTGCCAAGGTGTGGGTTGTTGGCTTTGGCCCGAGCGCATGTCCATGGGTGTGGCGTGTCGTTTTCTGCGTCTCATTTCGTCGCGTAGCTTGTTGGTTGCGATTCGGAAGAGCCAGGGTTCGAATCGGTTTTGTTCTTGGTAGTGGTCTAAGGCTTGTACGATTTTGACAAAGGTTGCCTGGGTTAATTCTTCTGCCAACTCGGGGTCATGACATTGCTTGAGGAGTAAGCCGTAAACGCGAGAGGCGTATTGGTCTACGAGCGATCGCCAAGCGATGGGGTCGCCTGCTGCTGCATTTTTAAGCCACGCACGCAGGCGGGCTGGGTCTGTTTGAAATTTCATAAATAAAGCTCTGTTGGATCAACGGTTTGCGGGCAGTGCTTATTGCATCGGCTATTTCATTTTATTCGGGCGGATTTGAGTTATAGGAACCAGATAAAAGATTGGGGCGGGTTGTTTTTGAGTGGATTGAGAAAGCTTAGTAGGGTTGGGTTTGAGGGGGCACAAGATATGGGATGGGTGACGGATTTGGGGTGGGCTAGCGGCTGATTGGGTGCTTAAAATCACGTGCTTTTTGGGTTTTGGGTCCGCTTGTGTTATCAGTTGTCCGATGGCGATTAACAGCCCGAAGATAGGAGAAGCAGGCATTGGCGAGGATGGACGAGCTGGCTTGTGTGGGTCGTATTTTTTTTGGAGATAAAGCAGTATGAGTAAGCACGATATGATGGAACAGATTCGGTTTTATAATGATTCGGCATCGAGCGAGTTTTTGGCGACTTTTAATGAACAGCAGCTGGAAAGTTATTTGCAGAGATTGACCAAGGTGAGAAATCGTAGGGGTAGGGGCAGCGTTTGGGTGCGTCAAGGGGATACTTCCGCGATTGTGAGGCGCTGTCCGGAGCTGCACTAAGGGGCTGCTTGGGGGGCGGGTTGATCTTACTTTTTGGGGAAGGGGTAAGGGGTTTTATCCGGCTTGGCGGTGTTGTTTTTGCTTTTGGATGTTGTTGAACATGAGGTTGTATAGGTCGATATCGGCTTGTGCTTTGGCGGCGGTTTCTGGATCTAATGTGACGAATTGGTTGAGTGGTATGTGCTGATCAAATCTGGCTGAGACGTGGTGGAGGAGTCCTTGGCCGTGCTGGCAGCGGATGATTTGCCCGGGTATTTTGTGCCATTGGCCTTGGAGGTCTCTGAGTATCATATTGCAGGTTCTGTGGTTGATAAAGTTGCAGTGGATGAAGCCGATGCCTTGGGAGCTTAGATTGCGGGGAGTGACGGTGAATTTGGTTTCTCGGTCGTCATCTGTTTTGAAGACGAGCAGGACGATTTGATTGCGGTAAGGCACGCGGATTTGTCTGCGTTCGAGGTCTAGGGCGTACTGGGCGGCATCGCTGTCTAGCTGATCAATGAGGGCTTTGATGGGTGGGGTTTCGTGTTGTTTATGGTTTTTGGGGGCCATCTGATCCTTCCTTTGATAGGTGGGTGTACGATTTGTTCGCGCATTTGTGGGGTTGGTGATGTGGTGTGTGGTTGGATGGGCGCTGGGCTATGGCTTTTTATCGGGGATTGGAAGGGGAAGCTTTGGGAGGGGTGTTAAAGAATGGGGCGGTTTAGATCCGGTTATAGGGATCGTTGGGATCAGATTGAGATGATACGGGGCGGGTGGATGTGAGTGGCTGGGGAGTCGTTTTTTAAAAGGGAAGAGGGCGCTGGGGCTTGTGGGGGCGGGGTTTATGGGAATGATTATTTTTGTCGTGTGGCTAATGCATCGATGAGCTGGGAGAGGGTTTGGGGTGGTTTGGGGAAGATGGATAAGGCTTGGTGCGCATCGTCTTGTAGCTGGCTGATTTTATGTTTTGAAGCGGCGAGGCCTATGAGGGCGGGGTAGGTGAGTTTGTTTTGTTGGATATCTTTGCCGGCGGTTTTACCTAGTTGTTGGGTGGATTGTGTGATATCGAGGATATCATCGACGATTTGGAACATGAGGCCGATGGCTTGGGCGTAGTTTGTGATGGCGTTGAATTGTTGGGGGGTGGCGTGTGCGGTGACGGCACCCATTTGGCAGGCGGCGATGATGAGGGCGCCTGTTTTGTTGTGGTGTATGAGTTCTAGTTTTTGGATATCGGTGAGGTCTTGGGGGAAATCGTGGAGGGTGTCATAGACCTGGCCTAGGATCATGTCGCTGGTGGCGGTGGCGAGGATGTTTGAGATGGGCAGGGCCAAGGCTTGGGGGAGCTGGGTGTTGATGAGCTGGAAGGCGAGGCTTTGGAGGATGTCGCCGGCGAGGATGGCGGTGGCTTGATCGTATTTTTTATGGAGGGTGGGCCTGCCTCGGCGGAGGTCGTCATCGTCCATGGCGGGGAGGTCATCGTGGATGAGGGAGAAGCAGTGGATCATCTCGATGGCTGCGGCGGGGATGATGGCTTGGGTGTTTTGAGTGGTGATGGCTTGGGCGGTGAGGAGGGTCAGCGCTGGGCGCAAGCGCTTGCCGGGGGCCAGCAGGGCGTATTGGAGGGCTTGATGGAATTGGGGGCTGATGGCTTGCTCTTGGAGGAAAGCGTGGAGGTAGGTCTGGACTTGATCAGCTAAGGGAGCAAGATTCAGGGTGGGATGAACGGCGGGAGGTGGGGTGGTCATGGTTTGGATAGTTTAACAGGTGGCGGGGGATTTAGGTAGTGAGTTGTGATTGGATGTGGGCGCAAATGGTGGAGAGGCCATCGGGGGCGGTGGGGGAGGCTAAGGCGGATCGCATTTGGCTGAGACGGGCGGGGGACTGGGCTAGTTTGAGGAGGATAGGCAGGAGGGTTGCGGCGTTTTGCTGGGGCGATTTTGAGTCTTCTAAGAGGATGGCTGCGTCTTTTTGGGCTAGGGGTAGGGCATTTAAGCGTTGGTGTTGATCGCGGTGGAAGGGGTAGGGTAGGAAAATGGTGGGGGTTTGGTATTGGATGGCTTGGGCGACGGTGCCGGCGCCTGCGCGGGTGATGGCTAGATCTGATGCGAGCCAGGCGGCGGGCATGTTTTGGCAGTAGGGGAGGACTTGATGGGGTGTGGGGATGTTTTGGTATTGGGCTTGGGTTTGCGTGTAGGTGGTGGGGCCTGTGATGTGTAGGATTTGCCAATTTTGGAAGGCTTGTTGGATTTGTTTTTTTTGAAAGAGGGCGGTGATGGCGTGGTTGATGGAGAGGGCGCCTTGGGAGCCGCCTGTGATGAGGAGCGTTTGGCGGTGGGGGTCGAGATTGAGCGATTGTCGGGAGGCTTGGGGGGTGGGAGGATTGGCTGGCAGTGGCTGCTGGGGGAGGGTGATGAGTTGTGCTTTGGGCCAAGTTTTGAGCGGGTAGACGGAGTAGGTTTGGGTGGCTTTTTTGTATTGGGATTGGTTGGCGATGCCGGGGACGGCGTCGAGGTTGACGAGGATGCGGTGGTTGTTTTTTTTGCGTAATTTGTATGCCGCGGCGACGGCTGGCCCGGCGACGAATCCGCCTGTGGTGAGGATGATGTTGTGGCGGGATTGTTTGAAGAGGGCTTTGCAGATTTTAATGGAGGCGGCCCAGGCATTGTAAAAAGGGATGATTTTTTTGGGGTGTTTGGTGAGTGGCTGAACGGGCAGGGGGGTGAAGGGGTAGGGCGTCTGCTGGAGGATTTGTTTGTCGATATCTTTATTGGCGATAAGGAAGTGGATGTTGATGTTGGGGGCTTGCTCTTGAATTTGTTTGGCGATGGCGATGTTGGGGTAGATGTGCCCGCCTGACCCCCCACCGGCGAGGTAAAGGGTGGTTGGTGGGGAGGGTTGGTCGGTGTGGTGGTTGGGGTGGGTTGGGTGTGGCAAGGGCTGACTCTGAGAAGTTTTTTTGTTGAGTGTGTGATTGTTTGGCGTTGTTTTATTCTATGCGAAAAAGAGGGTTGCGTTTGGCTGTTGAAGGGTTGTGAGTTATTGTGTTTTGGGGGAATGTTTGGGGTTGTTTAAAATGTGTTGCATGAATATTTTTTAGGATGCGTTAGATGAGTGAGGGTATGTTTTTGTTTTTAAAAGGAGCTGACGGATGAATTTGAAAAATGGGTTAGGCGTTTGGATTTGTGTGATGATTTTGGGGATTGCGGGTGTTGCTCGGGGGGGAGTTAAAAAATCTTTGGTGATTGCGATTGATGGTTTGCGTGGGGATGGGATACCTGGTTGTAAGACGCCTCATTTGGATCGATTGATGCGTGTCGGGGGTTTGGGTAAAGGGTATCATTGTGCATCTACGTTTGTGGCGCATACGATTAAAGACGCTGCGCCTTCGAGTGGGTCTAATCACACGTCGATAATGACTGGGGTGACGGCGAAAAAGCACGGGGTGAGTAATAATGGTAATGTGATGAAGGGTAATCATAAGCGCTGGCCTCATTATATGAAGCGATTGGAAAAAGAAAATGGAGAAGTGAGGACGGCTTATTTGGTGAATTGGAAAAGGGATTTGCAGATTCCTTCTGGGGCGGATTTCATTTATCAGAATAAAGATGCTCAGATTGTATCGCGATGCGTGGCGATTTTAAAGGGGACTTATGGGGGTGATCAATGGAAGCGGGGGAGTGATGTGGATGCGGTATTTTTATTTTTAGATGATTTGGATCATGCGGGGCATGGGGATGGTTTTGATCCGAAGGTGGATCGTTACGCGGCGGCCTTACAAAAGATTGATGGCCAGCTGGGTGAGGTTTTTGATGCGATACGTAGCCGCAAAAATTTTAAGCAAGAGGATTGGCAGATTGTTTTGACTTCAGATCATGGGGGGAGAGGGACTCGCCATGGTATTTATAGCGCGGATAATTATACGATTCCTTTTTGGGTGATTAGTAAAAGCGTTAAGCAGGGTGAGCTTATGGGGGGAGTGCGTAACTGTGATGCTGGGGTGACGGCGATGGCGCATATGGGGCTTGCGATTCCTAAGGATTTGGATGGTGTGGCGCGGGGTGATGTTGTGCGAAAACGGGGGAATAAGCATTTGAAAGATGGGTGTGTTTTGAAAATGGGATTTGAAAAACAAAGGGTGCTGGGGAAGTTTGGTAGATGTTTACGGATGGGTGGGAAAGGGGAGGGTTATGCGGTTGACCGGGGGGTTAAGGTTGGTGCGGATGGGTTTTCGATTGGTTTGTGGTTTAAGGCTGATGGGAAGCAGAGGAAGGATTCTGTTTTGTTGGGGAATCGGGGGCTGGAAGCTAAGAATAAAGCTGGCTTTGTGATTGTGGCGAATCGAGGCGGGGGTAATACGGTGGGGGCGGTGCTGATGGATGGTAAATCGGGGCGGGTTTTGTTGGATTGGATTAAGTATGATGCGGGTAAATGGGTCTTTTTGTGTTTAACGGTAAGGCCAGGTGAGAAGGCGGTCTTGTATGTGGGCGGGGAAGATGGGCGATTGAATTTTATTGCTAGTGATCTGTCTGGGCTGGGGGAGATTGATTGGGGATTGAAATTGAATGGGTATCTGATGCGACAATACCAAGGGGATCTTGATGAATTGAAGGTTTGGAGCAGAGGATTGGGTATGGCGGAAGTGAAAACGCTGTATGCGGGGGGTAAGGGGATTAAAGAGTAGGCGGTCATTAATTGTGGGGGGGGGAAGTGATTGGTGTGGTAGTGTGGGTGGTGGGATAAAGAAACAAAGCCCCGCGCAGGGCTGGGGGCTTTGTTTTGTTTGAATGGAATTGGTGTTGGGTGCTGGTGTGTTTAGTATCCTAGGGAGGGCTTGGCGCCTTGCTTTGTGATTTGTGTTTCTTCGACCCATAATGCATCGCTGGTGTTGAGGTCGGTGAGTGTCATGGTGAAGGTGTATGTTTTTTGTCTGTATTTTCCTGCTCGTGCGGTTTGGGATGTGATTTTGAGTGTGAGGGAATATTGTGGCCTGCCGAGTTGGTTGGGTTTTGCGCGTTTTGCGGCGATGAGGTCTGGTGCGGTATTGCGTGTGCCGTCTGCGCCGATGGATGAGATGAACCTTGCGACTTTTGCTTTTCCGAGTATGACTTTGATTTTGGTGTTGATGACATCCGAGTCGATTTGTTGGCTGGTGTTATTGATGTAGTTTGAAATAATGAGCAGTGATGGCTTGCCGTCTTTTCCTAGGATTTGTTCTTGTAATAGGGATTGGGCCAAGGTGGCGGCGGCATCTCTTTGGTCTTGGATATCTAGGTCTCCGACGGTGGTGATGAGCTGTGTGCCTTTGGAATCGATGCGGGTTGCGGGGGGTGATTTGCAGCTGGTGAGCAGGAAGGTGCTGGCTAGTGCGCATTGCAAGGCGAGTTGTCTTTTTGTGATTTTTGACATGGGTTTGTCCTTTATTTTTTTTGGTGTGAAGGGTTATTTTATTTTTGATTCTTTGAGTTTGAGCCTGTAATCGACGGCTGCGGGGGAGGGGGCTAGGGAGGTGATTTCGATGGGTTCTTGGCCTGAGAGGGTGATCTGTTGCCAGCGGATGGTGGGGCTATTGATTTTGAATCCGTCTTTGTCCATCCAGTCGAAGATGTATGAGAGTTTTGTTGTTTTGTTGGTGTGGTTGCGTAGTGATGCTTGGACTTTGAGGAGGTTGCCTGACTTGCCTTGGATGATGTTGATGACTAATGATTTTTGATTGAGTGAGTTATCGGTGATGACTTTTTGGTGTGGTGTGTGTGTGGTTTGAGCGTTGGGGTTTTTGTTTTGGAAGGTGTTGACGGTTTTGGATTGGCAGCTTGGGATGAGTAGAAGTAATGCGGCTGCGTAGTAGGTGTTTTTGAATTTCATGTTTTTTCCCTTTTTAATTGAGGGTGAATTGGGTGATTTGCAGTGGTGCAGCGGGTTGGATGCACTTTACATAAATGACGTTGGTTTTGCCTGGGATTATGCTGAGGGTTTGGGGTTTGTGGTGTGAGGAGCTGATGGTGATGGTTCTGGTGGTGGGTGTGGGGAAGGCGGCGTATTCGAATTTTTTGGGTAAGGATCGCCAGGTGCGTAGGTCGGCTCGGCTGGAGGCGCTTTGGTAGATGATGCCGACCCATTCTAAGAGGTTTTGGGTTTTGGGGTGGCTGCTTATTTTTTTGAAGAAGAAGGTTCCGGCGGCTTTGGTGGCTGATGCGATGAGTGTTTTGGTGATGATGTTGGGCAGTTGTTTTTTGAATTGTGTGGCGATGATGTTATCCATGTGGCAAAGGGTTTGTGTTTGGATGTTTTGTTGTGGGGTTTTAATTTTTAGGCTTGACATTTCCCAGGGGGTGGGGAGGAGTTTGGGGAAGCTGGCGGAGAAATATTTCACATCTTTGGAGACGATAAAAAGGGGGAGGCTGAGGGTGTGGCTGATGCGTGCGGGGGCGGTGCCTGCTTCTAGGATGATGTAGGTGGTTGGTTTTGATGCGATGCCGTCGAGGGCATTTTGGGCGCGCTTAAGATCTTGGTCGATGTAGGTGTTGTGTGTCATGGCTTGTAATCGGCGGAAGGAGGTGTGGGCGCGCTGAATGTCGTTGATTTCGAGTGGTGCGTGTAGGAAGTATAGGGCTTGGAGGAATTCGGAGAAGGGATTGACGTAGTTGGCGTAGGGTTTGTATTGGTCGAGGGGGGTGTAGATGTGGGTGATTTTTTTTTGTGCATCGGGGTCGGTTAATGCGAGGATTTGGGGGTGCTTGATTTTTTTGAGTTTTTGGGCTTCTTTTTCGATGAGGGCGGCGTTGAGGTAGACGGCTTCTTGCTGTCTTTCGTAGATGCCGAAGAGGTGGGCGCGGGCGGCGGCGTGGTTGTGCTCTTGTAGGTTGATCAGGGCGAGATAGGTTTGGAGCATGATCTTGTCGTATGTGGTGGCTTTGTAGGTTAGGGCGTTGAGATTGGTGATGTTTGCTAGGGCTTCTTGTGAGATGCTGATGGGGGGGTTGAGGTCTTGCTGCTTGATGATGTTATGTGCGCTGATGAAAGCTTCTTTGGCTTGTTGGGGTTGCTGCTGGGCTAGACGGATGGAGCCTAGCTCGAGGTAGGCGATGAGCCTATTGCGGGGGGATTTGTCGCGGGCGAGGTAGTGGTTGATTTGGGATGCTGCTTGTTCGAATTGATTGTTTTTGTAGGCACGCTGGGCTGCGTAGAGGGAGGCGTTGGAGTAGCAGCCTAGGGAGGATAAGAGGAATAAGCAGCAGAGAAAATGTTTGATGGGGTTGATCATAGGCAGGGATTTAAGCGGCGGTAACACAGGCATATATACAAAGTATAAGGGGAAAGGGTTGCAGGGGGTATCGTTTTTTTTAAAGCGGGGGCTG
>CAZSSX010000042.1:0-13539 GCA_964609545.1 uncultured Phycisphaeraceae bacterium
TAGTATTCTGTGATTAAAATAGAAAGTAATCACGTCATTTATTAAGCATAAGCTACGATTATAGTGTTTGGTGGCTTTTTTGTCAAATAGATAATAGCGTAGCGTCGCTTGCTAGGATCGCTAGGAAACAGTTCTGCGTTTGACGGGTATACCAAAATGAGGCCTGGACAATGGCTAAGGCTTTTAGATGATAAGCCGATTTAATCTACTTTATGCGGGGTGTCATTGAAGGGTATTGTTAATTAGCAGCCTTAATAAACGATTTTAAGTCTCGCATGTTTTAATTGGCTGATGTAAAATAAATCGCGTCGCATAAAAAGCATACCCTATGCGTCAATAATCGTAAGACTCTAAGATTCAGCGTAGCATCCATTTTTTTAAGTAGCTATGATAAACGATAAAAACAAGGAATAAAAAATGTTTAAAAATAAATTACGCCAGACCGCTAGCCTCTTCTTGATCAGCCTCTGGTGTGTGAGCGCTGGCGCAGCGTCACTTCCCAAAGTCGATCAACCCGCGACACAACCCAAAAAAAATAAACCCCAATGGGTCAGCATTTTCAACGGTAAAGACCTCACCGGATGGACACCCAAATTCCGAGGCCAAGAGCTAGGCGTCAACTATAAGAACACTTATCAAGTCAAAGACGGGCTACTTAAAGTTTCTTACGATGCTTACAAAAAATGGGGCAGCCAATTCGGTCACCTCTTCTACAAAAATAGTTACTCCCACTACAAATTCCGTATCACTTATCGTTTCGTAGGCAAGCAAATCAAAGGCGGGCCAGGCTGGGCGTTTCGCAATAACGGTATCATGATACACTGCCAATCGCCGCAAAGCATGGCTAAAAATCAAAAATTCCCCGTCTCCATTGAAGTGCAAATGCTAGGCGGAAAAGCCAAAGGCAACCGCACAAACGGAAATCTTTGCACGCCAGGCACAAACGTGGTTTATCAAAATAAACTACAAACACGCCACGTGATTAATTCAAAATCAAAAACATACCGAGGAGATCAGTGGGTCACACTAGAAATTCACGTCCAAGGCAGCGAAGTCATCAAACACATCCTCGACGGCAAAGTGGTTCTCGAATATACCAAGCCCCAGCTAGACCCCAGAGACCCAGATGCAAAACGGCTGCTTAAAAAATCGAAAAATAAAAATCTACTGCTCGACCGAGGCTACATCTCAATCCAAGCAGAAAGCCATCCGGTCGATATTAAATCAATCGAAATCATGGACCTTAGCCCGGAAAAAACCGTACAAAATAAAAAAATGCACGCCTCGACACACCCTAAGCAGTAAGACGCCTAGCAGGCTTCGCGGTAAAAATTAAATCCGACAAGTTAAAACAAGAAGCGCTATTTGAATCCTAGCGTTTCTTGTTTTTTAATAACAAATAGCCTAGGTCAACTTTTGGGTCGTTTCAATCCTCGCGCTTTTTCAGATTTCTTTGAATCATCGCTGGGAGCATCTGCGTGATCTCCTAGAGGAAAGCTTCTGCCCGATTGAATGACACGATGCGTGTTTTTCGGTATCATATCCTTTTATCAGTCATAGCCTCCACCCAGGCTCAAAACCCAGGATCAAAAGCGCACGCTAGACGGACCCCACCATGCCAGAATCAAATGAAGAACACCCCCAAGTTCAAGACACCCCCGACCGCCAATCCCTACGGCACACCGCTGAGCATCAGGCCAGCGAGGATCTGCTCATTCAAGCCGCTAAAATATTAGATCAAGGCGGCTGCACCGATATCATCATCATCGATGTGCGAGGCTTATCAGATGTCACTGATTATCTTTTGATCGCCTCGGGTACATCTGGCAGGCAGATTAAATCACTAGGCGATGATGTAGAAAAATATGCCTACACCAAAGGGTACCCCATCCTCAATGTAGACAAAGACGACCCCGTGACTTGGTTGCTTCTGGATTTTGTAGATGTCATTGTGCATATCTTCGGCCAAGACACCCGCGCCCATTATGATATGGAAACGCTCTGGGGCAAAGCGCCTCGCATCGCTTGGAATAAATAAGCGGGGGGATAGCGGAAGCGTAGGGGATGCAAACATCAAGCCCTTGCCCATTGCGGAGTTTCCACGGCGCAACGATTACGTCATCACAAGGCCAGCTGTTACCAGTCGCCACGCTGTTTTTTACGATCGGCAAGGTCACGTCTGGTTTAGCTGATTTAGCCGAAATGGTGGCAGTCTAAGCGATACGCGGTTTAGTTCGCACTTTGGAAAACGCTTCGTTTTTCACCGATGAGTTTGATCAGTGATTTTTGTGGGTCGGCGAATTTGGCCAAGCCCTCCGCCATCAAAGTTTTTTCTAACGCGGGAATATCTACATGTTTTTCGATTTCCGCGATGATATCATCATGAGGCATTATGTCGATACATCGTGTGAATTGGGTGCCTAGTTCTTCTACCGCTTGATTGGTAGCGGGCGGATTAGTCTGAATATATCGCCCTGCAAAGGCTTTGACGTACTTATCTTTAGGGTCCTCCGCTAGTTTGGTGCCTGTCGATGCAAAGATAATTTCTTGTTCTAATTTAAGGTTTTTGTCTGCCCAGAACGATTGGTTGGCCCTGGCGATTTTCTTGGCATTGTAGATCCCCACTTGTCCCTGGGCTTGATCGCTTAGCTGGGTGACATGTTTCATCGTGTACACATCAATGCGCGAGATAAAGATCGAATAGACACTCTTAAAGCTATCGAGCTTACCGTAGCGCTGCCTGCCTCGCCAAACCGCATCACGTGCCAAATCATATTGTCTCTGTGAGAAAATCAGCGTCACGTTAAGCGTAATGCCCGCAGCTGCGATTTCCTCGATGGCGTCCAATCCCGCGGGTGTGGCGGGGATCTTGATCATGCGGTTGTTAACGTGCTGGCTTTGAGACCACTTCAGCGCCAACTTGATATACGTGTCCACCTTCTCTTGGTGGCTCAGCGGACACTGGGCATCCTCCAATAGCGGGTCAAGCTCAAAACTGACATACCCATCGTTGCCTTGCGTTTTCTCCCAGATAGGCGTGAAAACCTCTTGGATATTTCTCACCATCTGATCCGTCGTAGCCCACGCCACCTCCTCGTCGGAGTACTCCAGCGCCATAAAGTCTTTGATCAGCTGATCGAAGCGCCCGGTATTGATCAGGTCCGCGATAATAATCGGGTTAGAGGTCGCCCCCGTTGCGCCCATCTTGTAATTTTGTTCCACTAGATCCGGATCGATTGAATCGAGCCAAAGTTTAGTACCTGTAGCCACCAGTGATTTTAATGCGGAAGACATATGCGGTCCTTTCGATTGCAAAGCCGATGCGCGCTGTCTAAGCATAACAGTACCTAGGCGCGATCATTTGAACTATCGTGTCTATCGGCTGCCCAGTGGCAGTAGGTGCAAGAACTTTGTCGTTTTTGTATGAATTTGTCGTAAATTAGATGCTGAGAATGATATAAATTAAGCAAAGTAGGACCACGGTCCACCCCAAAACAGCGATTAAAAACAAAGGGTTCGAGCGCAGACTCGGCTCGGCTTCTTCCTCGGGCAGATTATAAGACACGATATCCCCAGCGACGGTATCCCCATTATTCAGGTCGTTGATCTCCGCAATATCAAATTTCTTGTGCGCGATCATCGGCACCTGATTATTCTGAATCGCACGCAAGTCCTCAAGCAGCTCTTGGCAATTCTCATATCGCTTGATCTTATTCTTAGCCATGCAAACCTCGATCACCTCACTAATCCCCGACGATAGCGCCGGGTTGATATGATCGGGTGGGGTCAAGGCTTCCTTGAGATGCTTGTGCATCACCGCTGAGGGATTCTCACCATCAAAAGGCACCTGCCCCGTTACCATGTGATAAAGCGTCGCTCCGAGCGAATAAATATCGCATCGGAAGTCTACATCAATCTGCCCGCGGATCTGCTCGGGGGCAATATAATAAGGCGTACCATACGCCTTGCCTTGCTCGGCCAGCGCGGCATCCTTATCCGTAGCCGAACGGGCTAAACCCAAATCCATCAGCTTGGCGTGCCCCTGCTTGGTGATCATCATGTTTTTAGGCTTAACATCCCGATGGATCAATCCCGCTTTGTGAGCATGTTCCAATGCCTCGGCGGTTTGGATAATCACATCAATCGCATCGGCCTCGCTGTACATCCCTTGGTCTTGGATTTTCTGATAAACCGTGTCCCCCTCGACATATTCCATCACAAAATAATGATAATCCCCCGCTTTGCCAACATCCAGCGCCGCCACCATTCCCGGATGATTGAGCTTGGCCGCGGCACGGCCCTCCTCGTAAAACCGTTCCACAAACTGGGGGTTTTTCGTGAATTTCTGAGGCAAAACCTTGATCGCCACCTGACGATTGAGGCTAAGCTGCGTGGCCAAATAAACGCGCGCCATCGCGCCAGCGCCTAAAGGCTTAAGAATCTTATATCCAGGGATTTGCTGGTCTTTAGAATGTTCCTCAGCTTTAGGACGGATCCGCTTGATCTGTCGCTGCGTGCAGTAGCCTTTGTCCACCAAAATCGCAGCCAACGATTGTTCGTTAGCTTTGGGGTTTTTCAGGATTTTACGCTGCTGGGAGATACATTCTTGGATCTCTTGAGAGGTCGCCAAGCCTTGCTCGACCACGAGTTTGCCTAAGACAGAATCAAAATGTTGGTTGTGTTCGGTGGGTGGGCTCATAGTCTCTGGGTTGGCTGCTTTCTTTTTACGGGGACTTGTGGTACGCGTTTAAAAAAGAGGACTGGACAGCATGAAAGTATTTGTATGGCACGCTTTTGTTTTTGCAGGTCGATGCGATATGATACGTCTTGTAGGTTTCTTTTTTGCTCGGCTTAATGTAAATTGTAGAGCTACATAATGGATTGAAGCTGAATCGAGAATCATACGTATTTTTCTCGATGACGCTAGCCCGATAACATAACCCGGGTGTATTTTACCTTAAAAAGGCAGATCGTACGCTGATCGATTAGTATTATCGTACATTTGAACTGGCAAATGATGGACGTTACTGAAAATCCTGTGAATTTTTCTGAGTTTTTACAACAAGACCTCGCCGATGTGCAAGTTCGCTTTGGCAAAGAGGTTGCGAGTGATCTAGGCTGCGTCAATGAGTTAACCCAATACGTTGAACGGTACCGAGGCAAAATGCTCAGGCCCATGCTCGTCCTAATCTCAGCCATGGCCTCGGGTGGGCTTTGTGGAAAATCCGATCAGCTCCTAGAGGCGCATCGCATCGTGGCAACCGTCGTCGAAATGGTCCATATGGCGACACTGGTTCACGATGATATCTTAGACGAAGCAGACTCACGCAGGCAAGGCAAAACCATCAACTGCCTAAAAGGAAACGAAGCAGCCGTCATGCTCGGCGATTATCTTATCTCCCACGCATACCACCTCTGCGCAAGCGTCGGAGACCAAAAAGTCTCCCAAGCCATCGCGGGGATCACCAACACCGTCTGCGAAGGCGAGCTACTGCAGCTGCACCATCGCGATCAGCTGGATATCGACCTAGAAACATATTACGAAATACTCAGGCGAAAAACAGGCGCATTGACCGGCATATGCACGCAAATGGGCGCACAACTCCATGGCTTAAACCCTCAAATCGTCCAAAAAATGTATCACATCGGGCAAGAGCTAGGCGTCGCGTTTCAAATCATAGATGACCTGTTAGACCTCGCAGGCGATGAAGCCGTCGTAGGCAAAACCCTAGGCGTGGACCTACGCAAAGGCAAGCTCACCCTCCCGATGATTTATCTCTTATCGATCCTAGACCCCGCACCTAGGCAAGAAATGCAAGCCATGATTCGTCAGGTCGAAGACGGCAATCAAGCTTTAGTCAGCGTGTTGATGGAACATTTGTTAGAAAAAAATTGCATCGCCTATGCCCAGCAATTGGCCAGCGACCGCGTCAATGCAGTCATCCAAGACATCAAAGCCCTTCTGCCCGACAATCGAGGCAGGCAAATGCTCTTGCAAGTCGCACAAGCGGTCATCGCCAGGCAGTCCTAAACCCATTCAAAGCAGCTCACTAATCACCGAGTCCGCAACGAAAAGCCCTCTGCCCGTCAGTCGGGTATAGCGATCATCAGCCTCTAAAAAACCCAGCCCAATTAATTCCGCGATACGCACCCCGCGCCAAGACCCCGCTGGGCAATGCGCGTTGATCCACGTATTGCAGACCCCTTGAATCAGACGCAGTCTAAGCATCAGCTCCTCCCCAATGCGGTCGGCTTCTTTAAGGTGCTCGTACTCAATAACAGGAGGTGCCTGCCGTTGGCTATATTGCCCCAAATGTGGCTTGTTTTTCCAACGATGACCCCGCAAATGTGACGCCGCATTAGGCCCAAAACCCATCCAATTTGCATTAAACCAATAATTAAGATTATGCTGGCACTGATAGCTATCCCCGGGCGCATTATCTTTGATTTTGGCCCAATTACTAATCTCGTAATGAGCAAACCCACCCGCGGGCATCTGCTCTAAAACGATCTGAAACATCTGCTTATCCGTATCATTATCGATCGGCGTGATTAGCCCCCGATTGCGTTTCTGTGTCAGAGGCGTATGAGGCTCATAAGTCAAAGAATAAATGCTCATGTGTGTAGGCTCATAACTCAGCGCCCGCTGGATGTCTTGGATCAGCAGCCCAGGTGTCTGCCCAGGTATGGCGAAAATCAGATCTAAGTTAATATCACTCACCCCTGTTTGGCGGATGATCTCCATGGATTTTGCGATATTTTTGGGGTCATGTGTGCGCTCAAGATTTTTCAATAATTGCCGATCAAAGCTCTGGGCGCCGATAGAAAAACGGTTGACCCCCGCATCAACCAAGAGTTGAATTAACTCAGCAGTGACAGTCTCCGGATTGGCTTCAACGGTAAACTCGGTTACCGCATCGAGCATTTGATGCTTGTTCAATGCTGCTAAAATCTGCTCCCAAAACTCGGGCAGCAGATAAGTCGGCGTCCCGCCCCCGACAAAAATCGTTCGAGGCTTAATATCCAAAAGATCAGCCGCCCGGTCAATCT
Source organism: uncultured Phycisphaeraceae bacterium (assembly GCA_964609545.1). Classification (GTDB taxonomy): domain Bacteria; phylum Planctomycetota; class Phycisphaerae; order Phycisphaerales; family Phycisphaeraceae; genus CAZSSX01. Next base: position 7,051 of record CAZSSX010000042.1, read on the forward strand.
CACGGATCAACGCTTGGGTAAAAGCACGCTGCTTGCTCGGGTTGGCTTGGGGGTTATCCGCGATAGAATAAAAATCACAATAATGACAAATATGGTAGCAAAAGGGAATGTGCAGGTATAGGCTGTCCACCCGAGGAGATCCAGAATCCTCCTTCGCGATTTGATGCAGCAGCTGCCCAGCATCAGCCCGAGCGAGATCGGGATCGGCTGGCACGTGATCATTCGCTGAGGTATAAAGAGGAAGTTTTTGGTCTTTCATCGCCGCATTGTAGCCGGAAATTAAACCTATGAGTGGTGCAGTGAAACAGCGATGCTAAAACCCTTAAAAGAGACCCACGCCCAATAAAAAACAGCACCGTGCTAAAATAAGCAGCGGTGCTGATGGGAAGAGAGAGCAAGAAAGAATTTTGTCTATATACCCCATAATACATGCCAGACCGGATAATGCAAGAAAAAGTATACAAAAAAACAAAAGGCCTAAGTGGTCGGAGTAATTGTTAAACACTTTTTTAATATGAAGTTATAGGTTTTTTAGTGCCGATTTGTTTGTTTTTTCAAAACAACAGGCAAATATCCGATCAATGCCCCCGTGATAATCCCCGCGAAATGGGCAGTGTTGGCGATGTTGCCTATCAGCCCAGTGAGGCACAAAAATAACCAAAAAATCATCATCATCGAAAGCTGAGATGGCACGTGGATACCCATCTTCGGCCGATATTTACTCAAAATCATGCAATAGCCAAACAGCCCATAAACCACGCCCGACATGCCGCCAAACGGCTGGGGAATGATAACTTTCATCTGAGAATCAAAACCTGAAAGATACTGTGCCGTATTGGAAATGATCGCCGTGAATAAAATAAAGAAAAAGAGCCACTTACTCGAATGACGATGTTCTAAAATTTTACCTAAGTCTTTTAACCATAACATATTAAAAAGAATATGAAAAAATCCATAGTGAATAAAAATCGGAGAAATAAGCCGCCAGATTTGGCCTTGACGAATATCGTTAAAAGGCGTCAAAAAATAGTCGTTAGGCAGCGAAGCCGATGCCAAGCAGTCCTGAATATAACGCTCCCAAGATTGAGCGGTAATAATGTGGGTTGTCGGGTCTGCCGCAGGCGGCCGGATGTGTTGCTGGGCTTGTTGGGATAAGTTTTCTTGTCGATGTCGGCTCTGATACATGAAATAATCATGGGCATGATCCAGCGCCAGCTGTTTATCCGTGGGGTCGGTATTCTTCTGGGCCACCAAGAGAAAAATCAGATACAGCGCCACGCAAATCGTGATGATCATCTTAGTCAACGGCGCGGGCTTGAGTCGTGTGCCGCCTGCCAATTGTGTACGCGCATCAATATGGTTTTTTTGTCGGACAAGTGCCGCTTTGCGTCGCTGATCTCGAATCTTCTGGGCAGACTTGGCATGATGCTGAAACTCTGAAGCATCGGGGGCGGCTTGGAATGTTTTGAGCATTTCCGCAGCAACAGATAATTGATCATCATCTAAAATCCAGATCGCGTATCGTTGTTGGCTATCAAGCTCGACCTGAGCCTCAATGTTTTGCGTGAGCAAAAAATCTTGAAACCGCTGCGAATGATCCGAGTTTGAAATGTGGCCTATAAGTCTCATACGATTTTAGCTCTGAAGTGAAAAATAAAATCAATACGCAAAAAGACTATATATACAGCATCAATTGCGGTTGATCAGCGGGCAAGGGTTTGTGTTTACATGGGCTTTTGGTCGATGGTTTGATCGAAAACAGAGAGCAGTTTTTCTTTGTCAAAAATCATCTCGTTTCGAGAGAGGCCAACAATATTATAAGTAGGCGTTAGCTCAATGGCATCCACGGGGCAGGCTTCCTCGCACATCCCGCAATAAATACAGCGTAATTCATCTAGGTCAAACTTGCGGGGATATTTTTCGCGATCCTCCCAAGGAGATTCCTCGCCTTCAATATGAATACAGTGAGCGGGGCAGGCCGTGGCGCACATGAAGCAGGCGACACATTTGACACGCCCATCCTCGTCTCGATTGAGCCGATGTACCCCTCGGAAATTATCTTTAAAGAGTCCACCTTCAAGCAGCGGCAAGTCCTCGCGTTTTTCCTCGGGATACTGCATGGTTTTATTGCGATTATGTCCGAGTTTTTCGCCGAGCTTACCGTTGGCGATCGAGCCGATCATATGTTTAAAGGTCGTGCCTAGGCCTTTAAACACCTCGGGGAGGTAGATGGCCTGTACTGGGCCGAGCTTGGGAGGGGTAATAGAGATAATGTCTTCTTCGAGTATAGCCATGAGATTGTATCGTCCTAAGTGGGAGAAGTATTTGGCACCATTGTATGCGATTTTGATTTTTTGGCTAGGCGGGAGGGGGCTTGTGGAATTTATTGCCGAACTTGCGGGCGGTGCGGGGGGATGGGGGCCCAGAGGGGAGTGTGAGAAAGAGGCAGTGCGTTTGAGATGTGAGAGATGCTAGATGGGGAAGAGGGGAGCGGAGATAATGGAGGCGTCACCGATTCGGCGTGCTCAAAATCAGCGCGATTAAAATCGGTGTGCATGGCGGGGGGATTTGAGTTGAGATAATGGGTCTGATGATGGGCTGTTTTTCTGATGTGGCGGGGGTAAAGAAAGGGAGGATAGGGAGCGGGAATTGGTGGGGCATAAGGGGAGTTATTTACTGGGATTCGCGATTGTTTTTTCTGATGTTTTTGCCAGAATCGGGAATGTCTGTTAAGTTGAGCTGTCCAAACCAGCGTTGCATCAACATTATTTTGAGCATGGTGAACACTGGGATATTGGGGTGCCCACCGCGAGCGGTGCGGTGGCGATAGATGGGCTGAATTTTTCGCATCAGCATTTGCCAAATCAAACCGCGGGGGGGCGAAGGGCTCAATCGATTGTTTCAATCCGCGCCCGCGTATAGCGGACCACCACTAGCTTGGGCTTACAATGCAGTATCATACAAAATCAACGGTTGCTTTTATTAGCGCGTGCTGAGGATCCATTTTTTAATTTTTTAATTTTCATTGTTGTTTATTTTGACTTGAAGCTCAGAGAGTTTGAGTATTTTCTTTTTGATTATTTTTTGGTTGCCATGGATGATCTTGATCGTTACCGTAGGGTCCTCTTGGGTGGTGTCGAATGCTAAGGTGGCAAATGATTTTTCTTTGCTACGGGTGATGCCCGATGAGATGACTTCTGTCAGGGGGTAGGCATTTTTAATCTTGGGGCGATGGGTTTGAATGATGGATTTATGGATATCGCCAGAGAGAAAAATAACGCCAGAGATGTGATGCTTGGTGATCAGCTCAAAGAGCCTCTTGCGGGCGAAGCTATAGATGCGCCAGCCGTCGGCTTTGCTGGCTTGTAAGGTTGATCCCATGGCGATGATTTTGAATTTGGCTTTTGATTTGAGTAATTCTGTTTTGAGCCATTGATATTGGCCATCGCCTAGCATTCTTTTTTTTGCATTATTTTTGGCTTTGTCGGGTGATCGATGATAGCGTATGTCGAGCATGAAAAACTGGACATCGCCTCGGCTGAAGGTATGGAACACGCCGGGTGTTTTTTGTGTGCCCATCTTGGGATTGGGAAATAATTCTTTGAATGCCCGCAGTGAATTTGCTTTGCCTAGGCTGGTGCCGTCGGAGTTATTAGGCCCATAATCGTGATCATCCCAGACGGCGTAGGTGGAGACATGGGCTAAGACTTTGGCAAATTCGGGGACTTGGCGGTAGATCAGATGATGCTGCCAGATGGTTGGGTAGTCGGTGGTGTCTGCGTAGGTGGAATCGCCGATCATCAGGTGAACATCTGGATGCTGTTTGAGCAGAGCAACCCAGCCTTGCTGGCCATCTCCTTTTTTCATGCAAGAGGTCACGGCGAGTTTGAATTGGGTAGGGGAGTTGGGGGGTGGCGGGGTTTTGAAGGCGCCAGTGGCAAGTGTTTTTTTAGTATTTTTGCTTGTGATGAGATATTTGTATGGGGTGTTGGGCTTGAGGCCGATGAGATGGAGTTTGAAGTTTTTGGTAGCGTGATCGATTTTAAACGGGGCGGTTTGATGGTCGAGACTATTGGCTGGATAGTAACGGATGAGAAGTTCTGTGGTTTGTGGGGTATAAAGCCAAATATTGGCAGAATTATGAGTGAGATGGCCGGAAATTGGGCCGATTATTTTTATATTTTTTTGAGCGTGGGCGGGTGATGGGTTGAGTAGGAGGAGGGCGATGAGAGCTAGGATTGATTTTGGATTCATTTTTTTGTGGCCTTTGGGGTGAATTATTAAGGTTACTTTTTGAGTAAAAAATACTTAGGGAGCTGGGGGGTTTGTGTTTGCTGATTTTTAATTTTTTTGATAAAAGATGCTTTTAACGGGTTTAAATGGTGTTTTTTTGAAAAAATGGAGGATTATTTTTAGTGTTTGATTGCGTGCTGCATTGGATTTTGGGATCGTTTTATTTGGGTGGATGTTTGTATTGTATTTGAATTTGGCTTTGATTGATAGTGGTTATTTTTGGTGGTGGAGGTTGTGATTATTTGGGATAGGGTTGGGGATGAATTTAAAAAAAACACCCCAAAACGGGCGTTTTGGGGTGTTTTTTTGGCTTATTTTTACTGATTTTTCTTGATTTTTTTCGTTTTTTCTTCTTTTTTTACTGATTTTGTCTGTTTTTTTGTTACTTTTTGAAGGTGGTTTGGCCGGTTGAATGGAGGTCATCACAGGCTTCGCCGATGCGTGTTGCGGTGGCTTGTTCGGCTGCTTTGAGGTATCCTCTGGGGTCGTATTTTTTCTTGACGCCTACTTCGCCTTCGCATTTGAGTACTTCATCATAATTTTTGAGCATGTGATCTAGTATGGGTCTTGTGAATGCGTATTGTGTGTCTGTGTCTACGTTCATTTTGACGACGCCGTAGCCTAGTGTTTCTTCAATTTGTGCTTTTTCGGAACCCGATCCGCCGTGGAAGACGAGCCAGAAGTATGCGTTGTCGCCGTGTGCTGCTTTGATTGCATCTTGTCCGTCTTTTAGTATTTTTGGTTCTAGTTTGACGGCTCCGGGTTTGTATGCGCCGTGTACGTTTCCGAATGTTGCGGCGAACATGTATCTGCTGTTGGGTACGGCGGATAGTCTTTTGTATACTTCTAGCATGTCGTCTGTTGTTGTGTATAGTTTTTCTGCGGGTGTGTCGTGTGATCCAGCTGCGCCGTCTTCTTCACCGCCTACGATGCCTGCTTCTACTTCTAGGATCATGCCTATTTTGGCCATGCGTTCTAGTAGTGGTACTGAGATGTCTAGGTTTTCGTTTAGTGGTAGGTTTGAGGCGTCGAGCATGTGTGAGTTGTATAGGGGTAGTTGGCCTTGTGCGACGCGTTTTTCTGATTCTTCGATGAGTGGTATGAGGAAAGAATCGACTAGGTGTGGTGGGCAGTGGTCGGTGTGTAGTGCGATGTTGACATCGTAGAATTTTGCCATGCGGTGTACGTGTTCGGCGATTGTGATTGCGCCAGCGACCATGTCTTTGACGTTTAGGCCTGAGGCGAATGCTGCGCCGCCTGTTGAGACTTGGATGATGCCATCTGATTTTTTGTCGCCAAAGGCTTTGAGTGCGGCGTTTGCGGTGATCATGGAGACGACGTTGATTGCGGGGAATGCGTAGTGGTTTTTGTAGGCGTTGTCTAACATGTTGCAGTAATCTTGGTAGGTTGCTATTGGCATGATGATCCTTCTTTTCAAAAAGCGGGTTTGCGGCGGGCTTAGGTGCCTGCCTGTGGGTTTAGCCTTTGCGGCTAGGGGGCATCCATTATAGGGGAAAATGGCGGGGATTGATAATGTGGTGAATAAGTGTAGTGATACTTATTTTTGGGGGTGTGGATGTGGTGGAGCGGTGGGAATATCTGGGGGGTTGTTGGGGTTTGGCTAGGTGGGGGATTTCTTTTTTTGTGGTCTTTTTGGGTGGGGGATTTTTGTTTTTGATTTTGGGTGAATTTTAGAAGGTAGGTTTTTTATGGTTGGTTTTTTGAGGCGTTATGCTGGGTGGTTGCATTTGAATGTTCCTAGTGGTGGTGTTTCTAAGGGGCCTGGGGTTAATGAACGGGGTGAGACGAATGTTAAGGGGGTGAGTGTGGTGGGGGATTTGGCGGGTGTGCCTTTGCTGAAGTTTAGTGTGAATTCTGGTGCGGCGGTGATGGACCGTATTGGTGGGGAGTTGGGTGGTGGTCGGGTGGGTGGTGATGGTGATGGTGGTGGTGATGTTTATGATGTGGTTATTATTGGTGGCGGCGTGTCGGGTGTTGCGGCGGGTATGCGTGCGGGTAAGTTGGGTTTGAAGTTTTGTATTATCGAGGCGAACGGTCTTTTTTCTACGATTGCGAATTTTCCAAAGGAGAAGCCGATTTATACTTATCCGGTTGATTTGGAGGTGAGGGGTGATTTGCAATTTCATGAAAGATCAAGAATTAAGGAGGATCTTTTGGAGGATCTGCGAGAGCAGG
>CAZSSX010000043.1:0-13291 GCA_964609545.1 uncultured Phycisphaeraceae bacterium
GAATGCGCCCAGAGGGGCGATCAGATTAGGCCAAAGGTCGAAGCCTTGTATGAGGGTGAAGATGGGGAACAGCCTTGCCACGAGATAGACGCCGGCTTTGACCATGGTGGCCGAGTGTAGGTAGGCCGAGACGGGGGTGGGGGCTGCCATAGCTCCGGGGAGCCAAAAGTGTAGGGGAAATTGTGCGCTTTTGGCCGCTGCGCCTGCGAACATGAGAGAAAATGCTGCCCATGTAGTTGCGGAGTTTTGTATTTGGTCTGCGTGGGCGAGTAGATCGCTGAAGTTCCAGTGTCCGGTGTCCACACCTAGCAGGATCATGCCGCCCATCATGCAGAGGCCGCCCGCGCCGGTGACGATGAATGCTTGCATAGCTTTCATCACCGAGTCTGGTTTTTCGCGGTCCCATCCGATGAGGAGGAATGAACTGATGGAGGTTAACTCCCAGAATAGGAGTGTGAGCATCATGTTATCTGCCAAGACGATGCCTAGCATGGCGGTCATAAAGAGCAGGAGGGTGGGTAGGAATCTGTAGAGGTCATCGGGGTTTGGCCCTAGGTAGGCTCGGGCGTAGAGGACGACCATTAGGCCGATGCCGCTGACCATGAAAGCGAAGAATAGCCCTAGCTGATCGGGGTTATATTGGAGATTGAGATTGGCAGCGGTGACCCAAGATCGGGACAGCTTTTCTTTGCCGATGGCGGCGATGCCCCATGCGTCTGATGAGTGAGCGGGGGGGGTGTGGGTGTTGTCGGCGGCGGTGTGTGTTTGTGTGTGATTTTCAGTGGGGGTTTGGTTATTTGGCTGGTGTGCGATGGTGGCGACGTTGGCTAGGAGGGCGATGGCTGCGATGGGGCCCAGGGTGGCTAGGATTGAGCGGGTGCCGATCCATGATCGTGGGAAGCAGAGAATGACAAGCCCCACGAGTAGCGGGCTAAAGATAGCTAAGGTAAGAATCCAGACTGCGTCCATGTGTCACGTTCCCTTGGGGTGATGAAGTGCGCTGTATTATAAGTTGTAACAGTTAGTTCGGTTATTTGTTTTGGGTAATTTATTATTATCTGGGGGAATGTGAGGCGTTTCCGAAGAGGGCAAGGGGAAAGGGTAGGCGGGGTCTACTCGAAGGTCCGGTAATTGTTTTGTTTTTGGTTGCCAATGCGAGATTGCTTTGTAATGGGTGAGGAAAAAAAGTGATCGCGGGGATTTTTTTGTTGATGTAGATAAAGGGTAAAATATTTTGCGGGCATCGCTTTTATCGGGCTTCTAGGTGGTATGCTTTTTTTGTGCGAATCTCTATACTATAATAGAGCTATAATGAAAGCTGTGATCATCGTTCTATTCTAGAGAAATATAGAGCAGGTTATGGGTAGAGAAATATTTGATGGTTAAGAGAGTGATTGCTGATGGAACGTAATAATTTATGGGCGCCTTGGCGCTTGGACTATATTCAATCGGTGGGCTCTGATGCTGGCGCTTCGCATAAGTCCGCGGGTGATTGCTTTATGTGTCAAGCCGTGGGAGCGGCTGAAGCGGATCACGCGGATCATCTGGTGCTGCTTCATGATCATCGGGGCGTGATGATGCTCAATCGTTATCCTTATACAAATGGTCATTTGCTGATTGTGCCTAGTGGGCATCGGGGTCGGCTTAATGATTTGACGGAAAAAGAACGGGAGGGATTAATGGGGCTGGTGGCATTGGGTGAACAATTATTAGAAGCGGCGATGAATCCTCAGGGGATCAATGTGGGCATCAATATCGGTGAGGCATCGGGCGCGGGGGTCCCCGGGCATTTGCATATCCATGTGCTGCCACGCTGGCACGGGGATACCAATTTTATGTCTAGCGTTGCAGGGTTGCGGGTGATCCCCCAAGCGTTAGAAAAAAGTTATGAACAGCTTGGGCAGATGTTAAAGGGCTTAATATAAGAGGGTTGGGGTGATTGCAATGGGTGCTGTGGGGGGTATACTGATGGGTTATGTGTGGTATTTTAGGCATGATTGATTCTCGGTGGGCGGGTGATTTTGAGAAGGCTTTGGCGTGTTTGGCCAGCCGTGGGCCCGATGCGTCTGGAGATTTTCATGAGGGTGGCGTGCATTTGGGCCACCGTCGTTTGGCGGTGATTGATTTGTCGCATGGCGCCCAGCCGATGCGCAGCGGCGATGGCCGGTACACGCTTGTCTATAACGGGGAAATTTATAATTTTGGAGAATTGAAAATCGCATTAGCCAAAGAGGGCGTGGTGGTGCAGACGGGCAGCGATACCCAGGTGTTACTGGAGGCTTTGATTTTGTGGGGCGTTGAGAAAACCCTAAAGTCTTTGGATGGGATGTTTGCCTTTGGGTTATGGGATAGTCTCGAGAAGCGTTTGGTGTTAGGGCGGGATCGTTTCGGGATTAAGCCGTTGTTTTATTCGACGGTGGGCGGATTTGTTTTTGCGTCGACGATGCAGCCGTTTTGGGAACTAGCGGGATTTCCTAGGCATTTAGAGATGCGCGCGGTGCGCGATTTCTTAGCATCGCAGACCGTGTATAGCCCGATGACGATTTTGCGAGAGGTGTCGTCTTTGGAAGCGGGGTGTTATTTACAGTGGGAGCAACGCGGGGGCCAAGGCGTTGAGATTAAGCGGTTTTGGGATATTCCGAATCCGTGTGCTAAGACGTCTTTGGATTTTGAGGAACTGGTGGGATTGACCGAGCAGGCGGTATCGGAATCGGTGAAGCGGCAGATGGTGAGCGATGTGCCGCTGGGTGCGTTTTTGAGTGGCGGGGTCGATAGCTCTTTGATGGTGCATTATATGGCTAAGCATTGTCATAAAGGGTTGAAAACGTTTTGCATGAAATTTAGCGATGCGGACCCTAAGTATGATGAAAGTCGTTATGCGCAGATTGTGGCGGATCGTTATGGTTGTGAGCATGTGGAGCTTGAGGGCAAAGCGGTGAGCGGTGCTTTTTTGGCGGAAGTGATTGGGCAGATGGGCCAGCCCTTGGCCGACCCGGCGCTGTTGCCTACCGCGGTGTTATCTCAAGCGATTAAGCAGCATGTCACGGTGGCGATATCGGGCGATGGTGGGGATGAGCTTTTCGGGGGATATGGCCGTTATCTGCGGACGAGCCAATGGTATGGCGATAGTTGGGCTAAGAAGTTATTACGGGGTTTGTGTGATGTGGGTTTGCTGCCTCGGTCATTCAAACGCAAGGGGTTTGATGGAAGTGATCGGGTGATGTGGGAGCGGATGGCTTTGGGGCCGTTTGACGGGACGCGCAAAGATTTGGGGCGTTTTGTCCATGCAGATTATCGTGCGGATTTTGAGATTGATCAGACGATGCAAGCGTGGCGGGGATATCTACAGCGTTGGGGCGGGGACGGGTCGGTGGATGCGATGATGCGTAGCGATCTTTGGACTTATTTGTCGGAGAATTGTTTGGTCAAGACGGATCGGGCGTCGATGCATCATGGGCTTGAGGTGCGTGTGCCCTTACTAGGCAATGGGGTGTCGGATTTGATTTTGCCTTTTGGCACCGATTTGAAATTAGAGCGGGGGTGCAAAGGCGTCTTGATCGCGCTGGCTAAACGGGAATTGCCTCGGGAGGTTTGGGACCGTGAGAAGCACGGCTTTTCGGTGCCGTTGAGCGATTATTTTGTGGGGGATTGGCGAGAGCTAACGGATCAATGGGTGGGTGAGATTGAACAGTTGGCGCCGTTTTTAAATGCACGGGCGGTGCGGGGTTTATGGGAAAAAATCAAAGCGACGGGCAGTGGAAATTGCCGCTTGATGTATACGTTTGTGGTGCTTTTAGGCTGGCTTAAAACCCACGAGGTGGATTGGGATTGAGTCTTTATTTGGGGGTGCAGAGGACGGCTTGGCAATATTTCATGGGGATTCTTTTTTTGAATAACTGGTAGCGTTCTTTGATCATGTACGGGGTCCAGCCGACTTTGAATGCGGGAAGCAGGAGGTGCTCGGTGATCGTGAAATGTTGGCTCAGGTAGGCGTTGAATTCGGCTTGATTCCATTCTCTGACGTGTTCAGCTTTGGGAGATTGGTTGCAATCTTTGCCCCGATAGAGGTCTCGCTCTGGGGTTGAGATGAGGATTTGTGTTTGGGGGCGGCTACGTTTTTTGATGTAATGGCAGAGCAAATCGGGGTTGAGCAGATGCTCGATGACATCGATGCTGAGGATGAAATCGAATTGGCCTAGCTTGTCTGTGGGGTTTTCAAAATCATCGCTATCAAAAGCTTGTGTGGGGTGAAGCTTGCGTGCTTCTATGATGGCGCTGGGCTGATCAATGCCTAGGGTTTTGGCGTGTGGGGTCAGTAGCTCGACGAGTTTGTCGCCTAGACCGCAGCCTACGTCTAAGACGGATTGGATGCGCTTGTTTTGGATGATTTCTTTCTGGGCGTATTGGTAAGCGGCATATTGGCAATAGTGGCTCAGAAGAAAGCGGTTTTTGTCCCAGTATTGACCGGGCTTTTCCTCGAGGGTGGCATTGACGGTGCGGTGTTTGTAGGTGGGCTTAATGCAGTATTGGCTCATGGGATATTCCAATTTTTTTGAGGACTCAAACGGGGTTGAAAAAGCAGTGAATGTGTGTGTAGGTATTGGCTTAGGTATGCGTTATAATGATGGGCTATGAATAATGTGAAATCAAATGTAATTGATAAACCCATTCGGGTCAAGGCTGCGGGCTTTGAGGGGTGGGTGAGTATGGCCGGTGCTAAGGCGTCTAGTATCGCTGGCGATTGGCGGGCGGTGGGTTTGGCGATTGAGGAGATTGCGGGCTGTCGGGAGGCTGGGCAGATTGTTTATAAAGATGATGCGCGTTCGGAGGTGCGGGAGGTTTGTGTAGCGGATAAAAAATGGATTGTGAAACAGGTGAAAATGGGTGGGGTTAAGGGCTTTGTTTATGGGCTGCTTCGGATGAGCCCGCCTTGGCGGGAATGGCGGGGTTGCTTGCGTTTGGCATTAACGGGGTGTGACGTGATCGGGCCTTTGGGCTTGGTGCGGGTGTGTGGTGGTGTGGGGTGTGGTGCGGGCCGGTTGGTTTTTCCCGCTGCTGAAGGTGGCTGCTTATATCATTGGATGATGTCTCACCCGCGGAGCTTGGAGAACCGGAAAGCTCGTGAAGCCATCGCGTATCGGATGGGCGAGCAAGTGGGGTTGATGACTAGCGACGGGGTGATCAATCGTGACTTTAAACCTTCTAATTGGGTTCTTCGTTATGATCGTTACAGGCGGAATCTTTTGCCTGTGATGATTGATTTGGTGGGCTTGCGGAAGGGCTATTCTGAACAAAAGATTTTTCGGATGTTGGGTGCTTTTGGACAAGCAAGCCAAGGTGCGGGGGGGGTGACGATGCGGGAATGTCTTTGCTTTATGAAAGGTTTTGCTAGTAAGGACGTGAGGTTTTTAAATAAGCAGAGGCGCAGGGCGGTGTCGATACTACGCGGGGCGGTGTGTTTCTATAAGTTGCATTTTGAAGATTGATGCTGGAGCGGTGATGGTGATGATGGCGTGGTGCTGTGTGTGAGGTTGGTTGGGGTTGGGCGGGGTGGTGTGGGTGGTGGGTTGTTTTGATTTTTCTTTGATTTTTTTTGTGGGTTGGATTGGGATTGGTCTGTAGGTTTTGTGCTGGTTATTAAGTGTGAAAGGGTGGGGTTGTGCTGTTTGTGTGGTTGGTTTTAGATGTGCAGATTTTTTGTGTTGGAGGCGTTGTGTGAGCTGTGCATTTTGTGTGGTTTTGTTCCGCGGTAATTTTTTGTTTTTAGGGTCAAGAGGGTCATTTTTATTCAGAAGCTTCCGATGTGATTAGTGTCGCTTGTTTTAGGAAACCCCTAGAAACAAAGGCTAAGCGTGTGTGATCCGTTGATGACAGTGGCCATGTCAAATCAAAATGGATCGCAGAGCTTGTGTGAAAAGTCATTGAGTTTGGCGGAGCCAAAATACTTAATGGATCACAGGTGAATGCTTGGCAAGACAACACACGGAGGTTGGTTCATCGATGTTGATGGACACCATCGCCGGCGAGACGTTCTTGCTGGTGACAGATTGATTTGCTTAATGCATTGCTACGTGCTTAGGCATAAAACGGTTTACCCAAGGCTAGGGGAGAAATAACCATGAGTAGAATAAATAGTAATGTTAATTCACAAATTTCGCAGCGTATCTTGAACAAAAATAATATGAATGTTTCAAAATCGCTAGAACGCTTAAGCACAGGTTTTAAGATTAACCGCGGTGCGGATGGACCTGCGGCTTTGATTTCGAGTGAAAAACTTCGGTCGGAAAAAACGCAGATCTCCGCGGCAATCGGTAACGCAGAACGTGCAGATCAGATTGCTAATATTGCTGAAGGGGGCTTGCAAGAAATTAGTACCTTGCTGATTGAAGTGCAAGGCTTAGTCGGTGAATCGGCAAACGAAGCTGGATTAAGTACAGAAGAAAAAGAAGCTAACCAGGTTCAGATCGATCAGATCTTACAGACCATCGATCGTATCGCTAGCACGACGAGTTTTAATGGCTCGAAATTGCTCAACGGTAATTATGAGTTTCAAGTTTCGGGCGGAAGCAACTTTGGAAACTTGGAAGAATACAACATTGATGGCGCGAAAATCCCGAGGGGCAAAACGGTTAACGTCGATGCGACGGTGACCACTTCTGCACAGCACGCGGGATTATTCCTTTCTCTTGGAGCCGGTGCAAACATCAACCTAGGCGGCGCGACAGCAACAGATGGCGCGACATCAAGTTTGGTCATCGAGATTGCGGGATCTAAAGGTGCACGCGAGTTTACCTTTGCATCGGGTACTTCCAAAGCAGCGATCGCCGATTCGATCAATTCCTTTACATCGGTCACGGGCGTGTCGGCAGTAGCCAGTGGTACTTATCTCGAATTGAAATCAAGTGACTACGGCTCCTCCGAGTTTGTCTCCGTGGACATTAAAGACACCGGCGGAATTATCGGCGGTGGGATTTACGCGATGTCGTCAAATAATACAGCAGCAGCCAAAACAGGCTCGATCATCAGGACATTCGCTGCAGCTGAAACGGCAGCGGCAGAGCGTGATGAGGGGCTAGATATTGCTGGGATTATTAACGGCGTGGCGGCGGCGGGCAAGGGGCGTACACTAAGTATTAACTCCGACGCCTTGGCCGTGACCATGACGTTGACTGCGGGCCAAGCCCAGAAAACCGGCGCGGTGGATGCATTTACCATCACCGGTGGCGGAGCCAACTTCAACTTAGGGCCTGGTATCAATGTGGGCAATAAAGTTGGGATTGGTATTGGCAACGTGGTTTCGAGAAATTTAGGGTCCGAGGGCAATGGATTCTTAGATGACTTGGGATCGGGTAAAACCAATAACGTGGTGGATGGTAATCTTGAGGATGCTCAAAAGATCGTGGATGATGCGATTAACGATATCACAGGCTTGCGTGGCCGAATCGGTGCGTTCCAGCGGAATGTGATTGGCTCGACGATTAACTCTTTGGGTATTGCCCTTGAAAATACGACGGCTGCTGAGAGTGCGATTCGTGATACCGATTTTGCCCAGGAAACTGCTGATCTGACTCGGAATCAGATTCTGGTACAGGCTGCGACGAACTCGCTTGCGATTTCTAATGCTCAGCCTAACAATGTTTTGAGCTTGATTCGATAAGTTTAAGGCTCAATGACCTATAACTCTTTTTAGAGTCCGAATAAGTTAGAATCCTTAAAATAAGTAATTAAACCAGCCATCTTCTCTAAGATGGCTGGTTTTTTTATGCGCCTAGGGGTAAAAAGAGTGATTCCAGTGGTGCTAGGGAGGCGATGGGTGAGAAATCTTTCTTTTTTCCACAAATGAGAATCTTTATTTTTGGGACGGTAATGCGGTTTTACGTGATAAAAATGATAAAAAGGGTCATTACTGTTGTGTGGAAGTTAAGGAGTGTTCGGGTTGTTCCGATTGTTTGGATTAGACAGGCGAACGGTCGTCTGGGAATCAACTTTTGGAGTGAATCATGTTAATTGTGTCCGATAAACAAATCCTATTTTTTGGCTACCCTTGGCAAGTGTCAAGTACCGAAAACAGGATTGCAAGCGAAGGTGCAAATCATCGTTTGCTTAGGACACGTTGTTCGGCCAGAGATGGGCCGAGCGCGGGTGGTGATCGTATGTGTTGATCATCATTGACAAAGTTGACTTGCTGTGATGGATGGGACTTGAACAGCTAGGAGGCTAAGACGCGGAATCGTAAAAGCATCGTAACGTGATCGGATTCGGAGCAAGAAACATCGGGCATGGAGCCCATAGTTAAAGCAGGAGCGTGAACTCACGCTGTTCACGGAGGACAACCTACCATGAGTCGCATTAATACCAACGTCAATTCAATGTTAGCCATGCGTATTCGCGGGCAACAAACCATTTCTCAAAACAAATCTCTTGAGCGTCTCAGTACGGGGCTAGCGATTAATAGAGGTTCAGATAATCCCGCGGGGTTAATCGCATCTGAAGCATTACGTTCAGAAAAAGAAGCGATTACCGCAGCGATTGGAAATGCTGAGAGAGCCGACCAGGTGATGAACATCGCCGAGGGGGGCTTGCAAGAAGTCAACTCCCTTCTACTAGAGCTCCAAGGCCTAGTAGGCGGGTCAGCCAATGAAGCGGGTTTGTCCACGGAAGAAAAAGAAGCCAATCAGCTTCAGATCGATTCGATCTTACAGACCATCGATCGAATCGCCAGCTCAACGAGCTTCCAAGGCTCTAAACTACTTAATGGTAACTTTGACTTTACCATCAGTGGACAGAGCGCGAAGATTGACGACTTCTCGATTAATGCTGCAAAGTTAGAGCATCAAAAAAATCAAACGGTTTCAGTGGTGGTCACTGCTTCTGCTCAACACGCAGGATTGGCGCTATCAATGGGAACCAGCGCGGTGAATCTGACGGGCCCGACGGATGTCTTTACGATTGAAGTCGCGGGAAGTTTAGGGTCGCGAGAATTTTCCTTTGCTTCAGGCACATCCCTTGCCTCGGCAGCCAATTCCATTAACACCTTTAAAGCAGTCACAGGGATCTCCGCTAAATCTAGTGGATCGATTATGCTGCTGAAAAGTGAAGGATTTGGCAGTAAAGAATTTGTTTCGGTGGATGTGGTGAACCAAGGGGGCCAAGCCGGTGAAATACACGCAATGTCATCAAACAGCGAGGCAGTGGTTAGAACCGTAGCCACATCAACGTTTGCAGCGGTCACCAACCCCATCCGGGATGCGGGACAAGATGTCGCAGCTATTATCAACGGTGTGGCAGCCACCGCGGACGGTAAGACCGCTAGGCTCAATACAGATTTCTTAGATCTTGAGCTGAATCTGACCACCGCTGGCGCGCAATCCGCCGGATCATTGGTGGCCTTTACCATAACGGGTGGCGGCGCAAAGTTTAACCTTGGCCCGAAAGTCAATATCGGCAATCAGGTTTCCATCGGCGTGGAAAACGTCTCGTCTCGAAAACTCGGGTCAGTCGCATTAGGATTCCTAGATGACCTAGGCTCGGGTAAAAGTAGTAGTGTAGTTGATGGCAACTTAGAGGATGGACAGAAAATTGTCGATCAAGCCATTAAACAGATATCCTCCTTGAGAGGCCGGATCGGCGCGTTCCAGAAAAATACCGTCGGCGCAACCATTAGATCCTTAGGCGTAGCATTAGAAAATACTGCTGCCGCAGAAAGTTCCATCCGTGATACAGACTTTGCGTCTGAAACCGCGGAACTCACAAGAACACAGATTCTTGTGCAGGCTTCGACTAACATCTTAGCGATCTCTAACAGCGCCCCTAACTCAGTACTAAGTCTACTCGGATAATAAACCCCTCGGATAATAACCCCTTTGACCCCATCTCAGGAGTGCCCGTGTGACTTATTACGGGCATCCGATCACTGATGCGGAAGCGGCGACTGCTATAGTCGCCGCTTCTTTTTGTCGTGATAATGAGATTTTTTCTTAGGGATGCATATACTGGAGCCAGCCGTTGAGGCAACCGCCACACTTTGCACACGAGACCAAGCTATGGACACACTTTCACCAATCAAAACATTGCTTGAAATATTTCAAAAACAATTAGGCAAAGATGCCGTGATCGATCATGCCCAAGCCTTGCTAGTTTATGAATGTGATGGATTTACCATCGCCAAAGGCAACACCGGCGCCGTGATTTTTCCGAGCAGCACATCACAGATTGCTCAGTGCATTAAAAAATTAACCCAAGCGCAAATTGAAATCGTTCCACGCGGTTCGGGCACGGGATTAACCGGCGGATGCGTGGCGTTTGATGGCGGGGTGTTGATCTCCACCACTCGAATGAATCAAATCAAATCAATAGACTTGCCAAACAGGATGGCACGGGTTCAGGCCGGGGTGATTAACGCCAGCTTATCCGATGCCGTGGCGCAAAGTGCCTTGCGGTTTTCTCCGGATCCTTCGAGCCAAAAAGCTTCAACCATCGGCGGCAATGCCGCGACCAACGCAGGGGGAATCAATACCCTCAAATACGGCGTCACAACGAATCACATCCTAGGCGTGGAATATGTTTTATCCGATGGGCAAGTGGTACGATCGGGCGCCCAGGGATTGTTTGATCATGAAGCGATTGACCTGACCAGGCTCATCGTCGGATCCGAAGGAACCTTAGGCCTAATCACTGAAATCTGGTGCCGACTGACACCTAGACCGAGGCATTTTCGCACGGTATTTGCAGTGTTTAAGTCATCCGTTGACGCCTGCCAAACGGTTTCAGATATCACCGCCCAAGGCATCCTGCCCACGTCGATGGAAATGCTCGATGGCAATGTGATCCAAGTGGTGGAAGAGACTTTTCACCTGGGATTCCCTCATGATGCCCAGGCGATGCTGCTGATTGAAATCGATGGCGTGCAAGGGGTGCTTGATGAACAATTAGCCTGTGTGGTTGCATTATGCAAACAAAATAATGCAACGCGGGTCATTCCTAAAAAAACAGAATCAGAAAGGCAAGCCTTGTGGGCTGCAAGAAAAAAAGCCTTTGGCGCGCTGGGCAAAATCACGCGGAGTTATTGCACGCAAGATGCTTGTATACCAAGGTCTAAGCTACCTCAAGCGTTAGTCGCATTTTCGACAATCGCCGAGCCTTACGGGAAAAAAATAAGTAATATTTTTCATGCGGGCGATGGGAATGTCCATCCGATTATTATGTTTGATGAGGATGACCCCGAGGATGTCCAAGCGGTGATGCATTTGTCTCATGAGATATTAGACTACTGCTTATCCATCGGCGGGACGATCACCGGTGAACATGGGGTGGGCGTGGAAAAAATAGAAATGATGCCTCGCATGTTTAATGAGGATACGATGGCGTTATTCCAAGAGATTAAAAATGTCTTTGATGTTAGCCGAACCATCAACGAGGGAAAATTGATCCCTTCAGATAAGATTAACATCAGCTTGATCAACTGATAGAATAGAATGTAATGCCATGCCAAAACAAATAGCGATATGGAATCAAGAATCGATTGTGCAGCTGATCAAAACAAACGCTAAGAATCAGCAGCCCATTATTTTTCAAGGCATGGTAAATGCGCATCAATCAAACGCCGAGGCTCAGCAGTGGGGCGGCGATGCACAAGTCTATAAGTGGTCGGGCGATGATGAAAAAGTAATCAATTTTTGGGTGGAAGATATGACCATTCGCGTACATGGCGCAATGACGTTGGGCGAATTAGACTGTATTTTAAGGGATAAAAATCAATTTTTGCCGATCGATGGACCCGATGCAATGTCCGTCACACAAGCCATCGCGGAGCATCAGTATGGGCCGCTGCGCTGTGAATTTGGGAGCGTGCGAGATTTTGTCCTCGGCCTGAGCCTAGTCGATGGCCAAGGGCGCGATATTGTAGTGGGTGGCAGGGCGGTTAAAAATGTGGCGGGCTATGATGTCACGCGCCTAGTCGTAGGCGCCCGCGGACAGCTTGGGATTGTGCATCAAGCTACATTTAAAACCGTGACCAGACCCAGAGCATCAAGGCGTATTCAGCTCCGCACAAAAGACTTAAACACCATATATACAGCATATAATCAATGGATATGCAGTGATGCAAAACCGAGTTGGTGTTGGCTGACGCGTGAGGATTCAGATTGGATCGTAGAGGTAGGCTATCTAGGGTGGGAAGCTCAAGTCGATTTGCAAGCCGGATGTTTATTAAAAAGTTTACCCGAGGAGATACGCCAGCATCAAAAAATACAATGCTTAACCTTTGATCAAGATCAGCAAATCAGAAAACGATTGTGTCAAAACAGGTACCACGCCACGGCGCTGGTGAAGCTAGTGGTCAAGCCGAACGCGCTGGCGGGGCTGCTTGAAAAAATAAACCAAAAATGCCTCAAAGACCCATCGTTTAATATAGGCGCATTGCTAGAATTTGGCGTGGCATGGGTAGGCGGCAAAATGACGGAGAGCCAATGCCAAAGGCTAGATCAGTTTTTAAAACAAATTTTTAAAACGAGCCCGGTAGGCTATTTTGTTTGGGAAAAAATAAAATTTCAGATCGGCCAGCCGCTGATTCCGAAGGATGATGGGTTGGCGAAAAAAATAAAAAAAGTGTTTGATCCTCATGATATTTTTGACCCCGCTCATCGCCTAAGGCAAGGGGGAGGCGATGCCTAAACCCAAAAAAAACATCGCGTTATCAGAGCAAATCAAAGCCAATTCAAACGCTACTTTTTCACTCCATCCGCGGGTGTATCAGCGCACCCAAGATTGTGTGCATTGCGGCTTGTGTTTGCCAGCATGCCCAACCTATGTCAGCAGTGGCAAAGAACAAGATTCCCCCCGAGGCAGAATCCATCTCATCAAAGGCTTAGCTGATGATCGAATCAAACCGACCCCCGAGGTGATAGCGCATTTGGACAGCTGCTTAGATTGTCGTGGCTGTGAAACGGCGTGCCCATCGGGGGTGGTGTATCACGAGTTGATTCAAGGCGCGCGCGATGCTATCGATCAAAATCATTTAAGAGGCACAAAAAATACCTGGCTATTAGAGATGATGCTTTACCGTATTTTGCCGTTTCCTAAGCGTTTGCGATTTTTTTTACTGTTTCCTAGGTTGTTACAAAAATTTAAAATTTGGAAAGGGTGGCTCAAATTTTCATCGCTACTGCCGATCAGCGCGGCGGTCAAAAGGATGCAACAACTACTGCCCAGCGAGGGGGCCCTATGGCCTAGACCTTTAAAAGATGCCAAAGCCAAAGGCTTCAAGCGTGGTGAACTCATCTGGGTAGAGTCT
>CAZSSX010000044.1:0-4681 GCA_964609545.1 uncultured Phycisphaeraceae bacterium
CTTGTTTAAACAAATAGGCGTTAGCCACCTCGAAAAGCGTGTTGACTAAGCCCGCATCAACTGCCAATAATTTAGCGACGTTGCTGGGAGATCTTAGGGAAAAAGTCGCTCAAACAACCATCGCATCCATAGGCCCAATGACCACCGCAGCGATCAAGCAAAATGATTGGATCCCAACCTTTGAATCCGATCAAGCCAATATCAATGCGCTGGTTGAAAAAATCCTGAGCCATTACGCATCCGCATAAACCGCATCAAATATGATCTGGCGGTGTCCATCGAACGTCGCGTGTGGCCACGATGATTGTCATATTCAAGCCAACGGCCGATGCCTTTTCGTACTTACGGGCTAGTCTCAAACGCATTTCGTTTTGATAGGGCAAAAGTTTGCGATTTGAAATCGATTGATCAAATGGCTGGATTTTAGCAGGGCAGGTTCGTTTTTTTTAGATTTTAAATTGGGAGATGAGAGATTGTAAGTCGGTTGCCATATTGGTGAGGTTTTCGCTGGCGTGGCTGGTGTCTTTGGCGTGGTTGGTGCCTTGGCGTGCGTTTTGGTCTACCTCTGCAATGTTTTGTGTGACTTCTCTGACTGCGATGTTAGCTTCGCTGAGCATGGTGGAGGCGTGGGTTGCCATGTTTGATGAGTCTTCGACGCTTTTAGCTATTTCTTTAGTTGTCGTCGATTGCTCTTCGACAGCCGATGCGATGGTGCGTGAAAATTGTGTGATGTTATTGACGGCGGTACTGACTTTGACGATGGCTTCTACGTTTTGTTTGGCGGTGTCTTGGATGGCTAGGATTTTTGAAGAGATTTCGTTGGTGGCTTGAGAGGTTTGTCTTGAGAGTGCTTTGACTTCGTTGGCTACGACGGCAAAGCCTTTTCCTGCATCGCCGGCTCTGGCGGCTTCGATGGTTGCGTTAAGGGCGAGTAGATTGGTTTGCTCTGCGATATCTTGGATCATTTCTATGACTTTTCCGATCTCATCAGCAGCGGATCTTAACTCTGTCATTTTTTGATTACTGACGCTCACGAGCTGGTCTGCATCTTGGGCGATGGTTGCAGCTTTTTCTGAATTTGAAGCGACTTCGGTGATACTGATGTTCATTTGCTCTGTTGCTGCGGCGACGGATTTAAACTGTCTTGACATTTCTTCGGTGGATTGTGAGATGTTGTTGACGTTGATTGACATTTCTTCCATGGCAGCTGAGACGGAGGTGGATCGTTGGTTGGTTTCGTTTGAAAGGGTGTACATATTTTTAGAGGTCGAGGATAGTTCTGTTGCAGTGTTGGAGATGTTTGTGGAGTTGGTTGTAATATCGCTGACCATTTTTTTGATTTTTTGATTCATCGCGTTTATAGCGTTGATCAGTCCTGAAATTTCGTCTTTACCTTTGGTAGTGCATTGCGCGGTGAGGTCACCTTTTGCGATTTTGTTGACAAATTCGACCGCTTTGCTGATGGGTCGGGTGATGGAGCGGGTGGTGATGATGGTGATGCTAAATGCTAGTATAAAGGCAACGGCAGTGGTTGAAGCGACGATTGTTTTCATCTGATTGCCTTGTGAGGCCAGCCGTGCGACATCTTGGGCCATGAGTGATTTTTGGTTGGCTACAAGTTGGGTGAGTATTTTTTTGGCGCGGGCGCCTTTGGGTGCGGCTTTGGTTTTTAGCCAGTGGTTGGCGATGTTCCAATTTTCACTATTTCTGAGATCAAACATTTTTTGGGGTAACGCGGCGAATGCTTTTCTGTTTTGTGTGTAGACTTTGAAATATTGGGCTTGTTCGTTTTTGAATAGTGATTGCTGTTCGTTGATGGTATTTAATCTTTGTGTGTTTATTTTCCATTTGGCATTAAATTCGTGTTGGAATTTTTTGTCTCCGGTGAGTAAAAATGCACGAATTGAAGCTAAACCTGTGGCTAGTGATCCGCGTGTGTCTGCTAGATTTGCAAGGAGGGCTTTTCTTTGGGGTGTTGCCTCTAGCGTTTTTTCGATATCGATCATTTTTGTAATCGAGTCGAGCATGTGAGAGGCTAAGGGTGCTGCTTGTTTGGTGAGTATTTCTACGGCGGGTGTATTTTGGGGGGTGTTGCTGATGTCTTGGATTTCTTGTTGTGCGATTTGAAAAGCTTGAAATGTTTGCTCGAGACTTTTGATTTTTTGGATGCTTTTTGAATCAGTCCAGTGTTGTGCGATTTCTTTGATTTTTACCATATCTGCGTGGATTTGTGCCCATGCATTTTGGCGATCGATTTTGAATTTTTCTTTTCCCAGTATCATATATCCTCTGAGAGAAGCGAGAGAGTCATTGACCCCGTTGAGTAAAGATTGGCTTGTTAATGCAGCGGGAACTTTTTGGTTTGTGACGGAATGACTGGTTTTGTCCAGTGTATTGAGTTTGACAAAAACGGTGAGGGTAATGATCGCGGTGAGCAAAAGTATGGAGCCGAATCCTGCGAAAAGTTTTGATTTTAATGAGAGCATCATAAGGAGTTGCCTTTATAAAAAAGAGGTTACGGGAGACGCTGGTAATTGGTGTGTGATAGCACGCCGATATTGGCGTTTAAATCACTTGGTTAGTGATAATGAAGAAATAGATCGCAGGTCTTGTTTTGCGTTTTTTATTCTTCTAATTGAAGATAAAAACGAGGTTAATCAGTATGTTAATTCTGATGATATAGAATGTATCGGTGATTTTTATCGAATAGATAATGTTGATTGAAAAAAGATCAACAAGTCTTTACATGTGTTGTGGTGTAATTATATACACGCTTAGAGGCGGTGTGGCACTGTGTTGCGGGCTTTCCAAATGGCAAAAATTTCTGATACAATATCCCTGTTCGGTTGGCTCGAGTTTAATAAAGTTTTGTGGTTATGATCAAGCGTGGCTTTGAGTCTCAAAGTCTATTTGAGTAAAGGATGAAAAATTGAGCATATCAGCGAAAGAGGCGTTTGATCGGTTGGTGGAGGGTAATGGTCGATTTGTTTCGGAGGTTGAGGGCAGGCGATTGGCGGGTCAAAAGAAGCGTAGTGAGTTGATTGCTGCGCAGGAGCCGTTTGCGATTGTTTTAGGTTGCGCTGATGCGCGGGTGCCTGCTGAGATTGTGTTTGATCAAGGGATTGGCGATTTGTTTGTGATTCGTGTTGCTGGGAATATTGTGGCGCCTTCGCAAGTGGGTAGTATTGAATATGCTGCTGAGAATTTTGGTGTGCGTTTGGTGGTGGTGTTGGGTCATACGAATTGTGGTGCTGTGGATGCGACGCTGCGTGAGCTTGAGCGGCCGATGGAGCGGCGTTCTCCGAATTTACGTTCGATTGTGGATCGGATTCGTCCTTCTGTGGAGGGTCTTTTGGAGGCTGGAGGTTGTGATGATCGAGATCATTTGATGAAGCAGGCGGTTCGGGCCAACATTCGGGTTTCGGTGGATCATTTGCGCCATGGTTCGGAGGTTTTAGAGACTTTGATTGCGCGGGAAAGTTTGGTAGTTGTTGGGGGTGAATACGCGATCGAAACCGGTGAGGTGGAGTTTTTCGGTGAATTGCCGGCGGGGTGGTAGGACTTGTTTTTTTTGGGACATCTTAATTGAAACACTCTTGGGGGGGGTGTTAGAGGGGAACTGGGAAGTGATTTTGCGAGAAAATGATTATGGTTCATTTATTTCTTGACTTTTAGCATGAGAATTTTTATAATGGGCGAGATAGGCTTCTTGATGGGCATGTAGGCGCGCGGATTGTGCTTAGAGCTGGCAGGGGTTTTCTATTTTTTTCTATGGTTATTTTTACAAATTGGAGAATTGATTATGTTTAATTTTTATCGACAGAGTTGTTTAGCTGCGGGTTTTTGTTGTGCGGTGGGGATAGCTGGAACGGCTGGCGCGACGGTGACATCGGTGGTGATTGATGGGCCTGATGCGATTTTTCTTGCGGGGCGAACAGATCTTGTGATCCCTAGCGCCAACTTATCGTGGACAGGGCCTGGCGATTTTTTGACACGTCACCCAGGGCCAACGCCTGAGGAAACGCAAGAAACCTTGCCGCCTATGGTGAGTGTGAGCGGCGGTGATGTTGTTAAAGTCTTAGACCCTACGATCGGTGGAATCGATTTTTTTAACGGGATTGGCTTGAATTATTTTGGTCCAAGTGGCAATGGTTTATCGGGCAGCAATCTTTCGTCGTTAGGCGGGATTAGCGGATACAAAGGTCCGCAAGGCCCGTTGGTGGGTGTCTTTTTAGACAATAGCATTCCCAATGGGGTGGCGCCTGGGACGCTTGATTTTACAGCGGGTGGCTTAGGGATTAATTTTGCGAGCATTGCTCCAAGTCTCGGGCAGATTTTTTATATTGGTGACGGTGTGGATGGGTTGGCTCAATTTCAAGAATTTATTGCGCCCGCTGGAGCTACGCGGTTGTTCTTGGGTATTCCCGATGGCTTTGGATTTGTAGGCCATCCTGGTGCTTATGATGACAATGATGGTTCTTATAAGGTTCGGATCGGTGTTAATGAGATTCCTGTTCGCGAATCGGCGGTTCCAGAGCCTGCATCTTTACTTTTAGGTGGTCTTGCTTTGGCTGGGATTGGTTGTGTGACGAAGCGCCGTAAGTAAGATAAGAAAAGATGACATTTTAGGATACAGTATGAAAATAGCCTCGGAGATTTGATCTTCGAGGCTATTATTTTA
>CAZSSX010000044.1:4781-9797 GCA_964609545.1 uncultured Phycisphaeraceae bacterium
AATTGGGCGAGGTGGGTTAATGCGGTTATATTTTTTTGTATTTTGGGGTATCGCGGTGATTATTTTTTGAGTGCGGCTTTGATTTTATCTGAAACCTGTTTGGCGATGCGTTGATAGCCTGCGCGATTAAAGTGGACGTTGCCTGGGCCGGCGAAAAATTTAGCGGGCCAAGGGTGGGTTAGTTGGTGTAGGTCATTGATGGTTATTTTGTTTTTTTGCATGATTTTTTTGGCTGCGTTATTGTATCGGATATCATCGCCTGGGAATCTGCCGACTTCTCCTTGGGGTACGGTTGTGGTGGTGGCAAAGATGAGTTTGGCTTTTGTCTTTTTTAATTTTTGGACTAATAGGCGTAGATTTTTTTGGTATTGGGGGAGAGGGACGGAGATTTTGCCGTGTATTTTATCGCGACGGCCTTGCGTCTTAGATTTTTTATAGCGGTAACATAAATCGTGGAGTCCCCAATTGAAATGGATGACTGCCCATTTTTTATTTAGGAGCCAATGGTTTAGATTTTGTATGCCACGGTTGGTGTCTCCGCAATTTGCGGGGCGTGTTTGTTTGGCGTTGACGGGGCGATAGACATTGGCAATGCCCCGTAAATTTTTGCGTACTAGGCGTGTGTAGCCGATCGAAATGGAGTCGCCAATGAGTAAGACGTTGGGTAATTTGGGGTCGGCTTTGAATGCCCATTTGCCTCGGATATCTTTAGCTGGGGTAAAGGGGCGGTTGGCTTTTGTTTTTTTTGAGATGGGTTGCTGACTTTTTGGAATGGGTTGTTGGTTTATGGGAGAAGGGTGGTTGTGGTTTTGTGGGGTGGCGCAGGCGTTAAGCCCTAAGCAGAGTAGGATGAGAGCGAAAAATTTTATGAGGTTGGTCACGGTGGTACTCTTTTCTTTTTGAGGTTATGGGTTTTCTGAAAACTCAATGGTAATGGGGGCATGGTCTGAGATTGTGATGCCAGATTGTCGATCGGTTTGTGTTTTGATGAAGCGTTTTTTTGCTTGCGCATTGCCTAGTAAATAATCGATACGCCAGCCTCGGTCGAGTGCTTTTGCTTGTCCGCGGTTAGACCACCACGAGTAGGGTCCATCGACGTGGCCGGCTTCTTCGCGGACGTGGTCGTGGTATCCTGTTTTGAGTAGGTCGGTTACCCATTGGCGTTCATGGGGTAAGAAGCCTGATTTTTTGCTGTTGGCTTTGGGATAGAAGATATCTTTTTCGGTGTGGGCGATATTGAAGTCTCCGCCTAGGACGACGGGTTTTTTGGTTTTTGCTAGGTCTTTTGCAAAGGGTAGGAAATGTTGCATCCATTTTTCTTTGTGTATTTGTTTTTCGGTGCCGGATGATCCCGATGGCATGTAGAGGGATCCGATGGTGTAGTTTTTGATTTGAGCGAGAATAAAACGTCCTTGGTCGCATTGGAGATTAGGCAATTGGGTGGTGATGATTTTGATCGGGTGTTTGGAAATAATAGCTGTGCCTGCGTATCCTTTTTTTTCTGCGGGATTCCAGTAGGTGTGATAGCCGGGTAGGTCTTGCCAAGGCTGTGGGATTTGTTGGGGTAGGGCTCTGATTTCTTGGAGGAGTAAAACGTCTGGGTTGATACGTTGGAAGACTTGTTCTAGTCCTTTTTTTAATGCTGAACGTATGCCGTTGAGATTCCATGTGGTGATAATCATGGGGGTTAGTTTAACCGGTCAGGGATTGTTTTGCACCTTTGATGTTGTGTGGAAGTCTTTGCTTTTTAGGAGGCGTATCTTTTGATGCTAATTGCTGTTAGAATGGCTTATTGTAAGAAGGCTTGCGCTGGCGAGCGGAAGGGGGGGGCTGGGGTGTTTGTTTTGAAATGGTATTTGTATTTAAGGAAAACGGCATGTTAAAAAGTATGATATGGATTGGGATATGGTCATTGGCTTTTGTGGGCTGTAATAATGGCAATACGACTCAGCGGACGCCCGAGGAGAACGCAACAAAATCGGCGAATGATCAGAAAAAGATGAGCCCGCGGGCGGAGGATGGGGGTGTTGTTTTAGTGGAGATGAGGACTTCTGTGGGTGATGTGGTGATTGAGCTTGACGCGGAGAAGGCGCCTGTGACGGTGAAAAACTTTCTGGCTTATGTTGATAGCCAGCATTATGATGGCACTATTTTTCATCGGGTGATGAGCCAGTTTATGATTCAGGGCGGGGGCTTTAAGAAAGGGATGATGCGGATGGAAACGCGCCTGCCTATCCGTAATGAGGCGAAGAATGGTTTGTCCAATGTACGGGGGACTTTGGCTATGGCGCGGACGAATGCGATACACTCGGCGACGGATCAGTTTTTTATTAACGTGAAAGATAATGTGGGGCTAGATTATAGTTCGACGAGTTATGGCTATGCAGTTTTTGGGCGTGTGGTGCAAGGTATGGATGTTGTGGATAAGATTCGAACGGTGCCTACTGGGCGGGCGGGCGTTTATGGGGATGTGCCGTTGCAAGACGTGATGATTTTTTCCATTAGGCGGCGTTAGGGAAGAAAAAGGGGTGTGCGGGATTTTGATGAAAAAAAACAGTTTCCAGGCCGTTAGCCTTTGTAGAGGATGTTTCTTTTCGTTTCATTTCATTAACGATTTATCATAGGATTTGACAGATGCAAGTAAAAATCGAAACCAATCATGGGGTCATTATCGCTGAATTGGATGAGGAAAAGGCGCCGCTTACGGTGGCTAATTTTGTGAACTATGTGAATAACGGATTTTTTGATGACACGGTTTTTCATCGGGTGATCAAGAATTTTATGATTCAAGGCGGTGGCTTTGATCAAAAGCTTGAACGCAAATCAACGGATGCGCCGGTGAAAAATGAAGCTGACAATGGGCTGACCAATGACCGAGGCACCTTGGCGATGGCTCGGACGGGAGACCCGCATAGCGCTACTGCTCAGTTTTTTATTAACGCGGTAGACAATGCTTTTTTAAATTATAAATCCTCGGATATGCAGGGTTATGGCTATTGCGTTTTTGGTAAAGTGAGCCAAGGATTAGATGTCGTCGATAAGATTTTGGATGTGACTACGGGGACGGTGAGCAGTTCGATGGGTATGCTTGATGATGTGCCGTTGGATGCGGTGGTTATGACGAAGGTGTCTATTTTAGAGGACTAAGGCTTAGGGAGGGGGGGATTGATGGTGGGAGACTCGAAGGGGTGTTGTATTTTTTAGGTTTGGTTTGATTCGTTATTTTTGGCTTGCGGGCTTACCCCGTAAATAATGAGCCGTTTGCTGAGGTAGTCGAAGTCTTTTTCTTGGCAGATTTCTTTTGCCATTTGATCGAGTTGTGGGATATCAAATTCGATAATTTGTGCGGTTTCGATGCAAACAAGATGTCCTTTGGGGGACTTGCCGTAGGACATGCGGTAGTGAGAAAGTTTGGGGTCGATTAAGACTTCTGAGATAATTTGTGCGTCGAGTAGGTGTTTGAGTGTGCGGTAGATGGTTGCTTTGGAAACCTTGTGTCCTGCTTTTCTGATTTCGTTGCTGAGGTCTTCGGCTTCGAAGACGCCTTGCTTGGAGACTACAATGTCTAGGATGCTTGCTCTTTCGGATGTAAATTTAAGATTTTGTTTTTTAAGAAATCTGCGGAAGACCGCACAAAGGGGCATGAAGATGGGGTCATCGGTAGGGGGGGCAGGTATTGTGTCCATGTGGGTAGTATATATGAGATTGTCTAATGACTCCAATGCGGGGGATAGACTAAATGCTAGATCATGGTATCTTAGGTGCTGAGAAGTTTTGGATTTAGTCAGGAGTATTGGTTTTGAGTCAACCTGTGATAGAAGTTGGGATGATTGGTTATGGCACCGTGGGCCAAGGGGTGGCGTCGCTGTTGATTAAGCAGGCGCGGGCTTATGGGTTGCGGGTGGGGGCGGAAATCAAAATCAGTAAGGTGCTCGTACGCGATCGAGCCAAGGCGCAAAAGGTGGGTTTTTTAGGGGCGGATTTGTTTACCGATGATGCGGAAACTTTTTTTAATACACCGATGCAGATCGTGGTGGAAGTTGCGGGAGGCAGAGGGGCGGTGGAGGGGCATGTTAGGCGTGCGTTAGAAGCGGGCAAACATGTTGTGACTGCTAACAAAGCGATGCTGGCAGAAGTTGGGGCGGAGCTTTTTACTTTAGCGAGAGAGCATGGCTGCAGCGTGGCGTTTGAAGCGTCTTGCGGTGGTGGGATACCTATTGTCACGAGCTTAAAATTTGGCATGATGGCTAATCGCATTGATGGGATTTACGGCATTTTAAACGGCACGTGTAATTATATGCTCACGGAAATGTCGGAAAAAGGGAAGACCTATTTCGCGGCGCTTAAAGAGGCACAAGAGGCGGGATTTGCTGAGGCGGACCCTTTTATGGATGTCTCGGGTTTAGATGCGGCGCAGAAATTGGCCATTTTGGCGTCTCTGGCTTTTAATGTGAAAGTGGTGGCTAGCGATGTTTGGCATGAAGGGATTGATCAGATTCAGCGCGATGATATTCGTTTCGGGCAAGAGCTAGGTTATGAGCTAAAATTGCTGGCTATTGCTGAGCGTAATATCGAGGATCTTTCTCAGCTGAGTCTGCGTGTGCATCCTTGTTTTTTGAAAAAAAACCAGATGATGACACAGGTGAGGGGTTCGTTTAACGCTGTTTCGGTATACGGTCACGCGGTGGGGCATGTGATGCTTTATGGCCGAGGGGCGGGGATGTTTCCAACGGCTAGTGCGGTGGTAGGGGATTTGTTAAACGTTGCTGGCGGTTGGTATAGCAAAGCATTTAATGAGACTAAATTGGTGTATGATCAGAATCCATTGGTGAAGGTTTTGCCTGCGGAAGACCTTGTGAGTAGGCACTATATCCGGTTTAATGCTAAGGATGTGCCGGGCGTGGTGGGTAAGATTTCAACGATTTTAGGGGAGGCGGGATTGACGATTAACGCTTTGCGTCAGCACGAAAAATCTCCTAATGCATTTGTGCCGCTTGTTTTTATTACGGGACCGGT
>CAZSSX010000044.1:9897-13162 GCA_964609545.1 uncultured Phycisphaeraceae bacterium
GGTATTATTTTTTGGGCTTGGCTTTTTTTGAGGTTTTAGATTTTTTGGTTTGGGTGGATTTTTTTGTTTTTTTGATGTTGAGAATGGGTTTGAGATATTGTCCGGTGTATGAGTTTTTGACTTTGGCGATATCTTCGGGTGTGCCTTGGGCTAAGATGAATCCGCCTTTGTCGCCGCCTTGAGGGCCAAGGTCTAGCACCCAATCGGCGGTTTTAATCACGTCGAGATTATGCTCAATGACAAAGACAGAGTGCCCTTGGTCGGCGAGTTTGGCTAAGACTTGGAGGAGCTTATCAACGTCTGCAAAATGGAGTCCTGTGGTTGGTTCATCTAGGACATAGAGGGTGTGTCCGGTGGATTTCTTTCCGAGTTCTGCTGCTAATTTAACACGCTGGGCTTCGCCTCCTGAGAGGGTGGTGGAGGATTGGCCTAGTTTGATATAGCCTAGGCCGACGTCGCAAAGGGCTTGGGACATGTTTTTGATTTTGGGGTGGGCCTCAAAGAAAGCCACTGCGTTTTCGATGGTCATGTCAAGGATATCGGCGATGGATTTGCCTTTGTAGAGGATTTCAAGGGTCTGTCGATTATATCGCTGGCCTTGGCATTGTTCGCATTGGACAAAGACATCGGGTAGGAAGTGCATTTCTATTTTTTTGGTGCCTTGGCCTTGGCAAGATTCACAGCGTCCGCCTTTGACATTGAAAGAGAATCGCCCGGGTTTGTAGCCTCGTATTTTTGCTTGTTTTGTTTGCGTGTAGAGGGTGCGGATATCATCGAAGATGGACGTATAGGTTGCGGGGTTTGATCGTGAAGTCCTGCCGATGGGGGATTGATCGACTTGGATGACACGATCGATTTGGTCGGTGTGATGGATGGCTTTGAATTTACCGGGTTTTACTTTTGAGCCAAGGAGTTCGCGTTTGACAGCTTTGAGTAGGATTTGATTGACAAGTGTGGATTTGCCGGATCCTGAAACGCCGGTGATGCAAACGATGCCGCCTAGGGGGAATTTGGCGTCGATGTTTTTGAGGTTATTTTGTTCTGCGCCAATGATGGTTAGAGGGGTCTGGTGATTGAGTTGGCGCCTTTCTTTAGGTGAAGGTGTTTTGATTGTTTTTTCACCCGAAAGATATTGGGCTGTCAGGGATCGGCCTTGTTTGATGACTTGCTCGACGGTGCCTTGGGCGACGACTTTTCCGCCATGGATGCCGGGCCCGGGGCCGATGTCGATCAGATAATCAGCGTTGCGTATGGTGTCTTGATCATGTTCTACGACGATGACGGTGTTTCCGATATCGCAGAGATGTCTTAGGGTATGGTTAAGCCGATCATTGTCCCGCTGATGTAAACCGATCGTTGGTTCGTCTAGGACATAGCAGCAGCCCACTAGGCCCGAGCCTACCTGCGTGGCCAGGCGGATACGCTGGGCTTCACCGCCTGAAAGGGAAGCGGTGCTGCGAGAAAGGCTGAGATAACCCAGGCCTACGGACATCATGAAGCCTAGCCTGGCTCTTACCTCGCGGAGGATAGGCTCGGCGATCGTTCGCTGCTCTGGGTTAAGGCTTAGGCTGGCAAAGAGTTCATCGGCCTGCTCGATTGTCATTTCGACGATTTGGGTAATATTGACTTGGATTTGTGTTTTACTTCGTTTATTTTGTAGGCTGGGCACTTTGGCACGGAGAAAAACGTGTCTCGCTTCTTGGCGTAATCTGCTGCCTTGGCAATCTTGGCAAGGGGTTTCGGATAGGTAGCCATGCAGATGTTTTTTAACATATTCGGAATCTGTATTGTCCCAGCGGCGCTGTAAATTAGCTAGGACGCCTTCAAACTTAATGCTGTATTTGTTCACATCACCAGGCTTGGTGCCATGAATGAGAATCCGTTTAACTGTTGCGGGTAAGGCATTAAAAGGTACATCGGGGTCTACTTCAAAGCCTTTGCAAAATTTCTTAAGGATGCGGCTATAATAAACACTCATTCGCCTGCCAGAGGTTTTCCAAGCGGCGATGGCTCCTAAGCTAATACTGAGCGTCGGATCGGGGACGACTAATTCTTGATCGAATTCAAGAATGATCCCTAGCCCCGCGCATTTTTTGCAGGCACCATGAGGCGAGTTAAAGGAAAAAAGCCTAGGCTCTAGGTCTTCGAGGCAGCACTGGGGATGGATAGAGCAGGCGTAGTTTTCGGAATAAAGATGATCCTCCCATTGGTCTTTATTTTTAGAATCATTGACCGCTGCGATGACCAAGCCTTGGGAAAGTTTTAAGGCTAGCTCTACCGAGTCTGCGATGCGTGTGCCTAGATCTGATTCGGGCTCTTTGAGTTCTTCTTTTTTTATCACGATACGGTCGATGACCGCTTGGATGTCGTGGGCTTTATATCTAGCCAAGGAGATGCCTTGATCGGAGCCTTGCTTGCGTAAATCAATGAGTTGGCCGTTGACTCGGGCGCGAATGAAGCCTTGCCTAACCATATGCTCAAAGACTTCTTTGTGGTGTCCTTTTTTGGCATTGATCAGGGGGGAAAGGATCATCACGCGTTTGCCATCGGGTAATGCTGTGATCTGCTCAGTGATTTGTGTTGCGGATTGCCCGGTGATGGGTTGGGCGCAAACGTCGCCGTTTTTTTCTTGATGCCAGCATGAGGGTTTCCCCGCGCGGGCCATGAGTAATCGGAGATAATCGTAAATTTCTGTAGTGGTGGCCACGGTAGAGCGCGGGTTATGGGAGGAGCCTCGTTGTTCGATGGCGATTGTGGGGGGTAAGCCTTGTATGGATTCGATGTCTGGTTTTTGTAGCTGATCTAAAAATTGTCGGGCGTAGGCAGAAAGGGACTCAACATATTTTCGCTGCCCCTCTGCGTAGATGGTGTCAAAAGCTAGCGAAGATTTTCCCGATCCAGATAGGCCTGTGATAATAACGAGCTGATCGCGTGGGATGTCAATGTCGATGGCTTTGAGGTTATGCTCTTTGGCGCCTCTGATAGCGATGTGTTTGGTAATCATGGGGAGATTGTAATGTATTTTGGTTTTGATGTTAGGCTTTTGGTTGGATTTTTTGAAATTTTTTGAATGCTTATTGTGTGGTATGTGATTGTGGTTGGTAGGGTTGGTTTATGCCTGTGTGTACAAAAACATCGGCTATCTGGGGGATGGCCGATGTTTTAAAAATCGTTTGTGATTTTGTTCTAGAGTGTTGCGGATGTGTAGGGGAGCAGTCCCATGTATCGTGCGCGCTTGATGGCTTGTGCGGCCATTCTTTGTTGA
>CAZSSX010000045.1:0-13045 GCA_964609545.1 uncultured Phycisphaeraceae bacterium
GTTTTGGGATTTGTATAAAAAAAGAACCGCTATGATTAAGCGGTTCTTTTAAGTGATCCCAACGGGATTCGAACCCGTGTTACCAGGATGAAAACCTGGTGTCCTAGACCAGACTAGACGATGGGACCATCTGGTTTGGAGAGGAGGATTATAGCCAAGTTTTTTATTGTTGCAAGCGGGGTGCCCCTCTTTTTTTCGCGATAGTCTCTATTTTGCCCAATAATGCTGATTTACGATCATTTTTTTATGATGCATCTATTTTTCCACGGATAGGGTCTACAGAACTTGTAATGGATTGGCTAGAGCTTTAGCTTTCGGGTTGAATCTCCAAATGCTTTGGCTGGAATATTCATTTGGCCAAGCATGGCTAGGTAAAGGTTTGCCAATGGCGTTTCTTTCTCAAAACGGATGTGCCGCCCGGTTTTAATCGCACCGCCAGCGCCTCCCGCTAAAATGATTGGCAAATCGTGGTGTGTGTGTCTGGCGCCATCCGAGATGCCCGATCCGTAAAGGAGCATGACATTGTCGAGCAGAGTTTTATCATTTTCTTTTACTGATTTCATCTTTTTCAGGATATGGCTAAAAAGTTGTACATGATATTGATCGATTTTTTGTACATTTTTCATGTTTTGAGCTTTATTTTGATGATGCGAAATGCTGTGATGACCTTGCGCCACGCCTAGGGTGGGATAACTGCGGTTAGATCCCGCTCTGGCTAGCATGAAAGTTGAGATTCGCGTGATATCCATTTGGAACGCGAGCACCATGATATCGCCCATAAGTTTGACGTGCTGTCCAAAATCTTTTGGGATGCCTTTGGGAATGTTTACTTGGGGCGGCTTGATGGCTTTACTCCCTTCTTTTGTGATAAATGTAATGCGCCTTTCGATCGCCCTCACACCTGCCAAATATTCCCCTAGTCGATGTTTGTCATTGGTACCAAGCTGTTTATTAAGGTCCTTGATGTCCTCTTTCACCGCATCTAGCACACTCTTTCGCAATGCATTTCGTTTGGCTGCTTGCTTGCGCGTTTCTTTTTCATTGGACGATCCGAAGAGTCTTTGAAATGCATTTTGTGGGATAATTTCTTTGATCATCGGGGTGGATTCTGTTCGCCATGAAATATTATTTGAGTATGCGCAGCTGTATCCGGTATCACATGAACCGGTGTTTCTCGTGAAGTCACAGCCTAGCTCCAAAGAAGGCAGCCTCGTGAGCCCTCCGATTTTATCCGCGGCGAACTGGTCAATACTTTGCCCGATTTTAATATCTGCACCGCCTGTTTTATAAGCTTGGACAGCGGTTAAAAATGATGCGGACGATCGGGCGTGGTCTCCTCCGCCGTCTCCATTAGCGCGTGCTTTGGCGTGGGCTAATCCCGATATGATATTGATATCCTTTTTGAATGGATTTAACCCAGCCAAGGTTTGGGGTAGTTTTTTGATCTCTCCCATTTCTTTAGGCGTCCAATGCTCCATCCTCGCGCCGTTGGGCATAAACATAAAACCCATACGCACCGGAGCGGGGGCGAGCTTGCTGGGCGTTAACGCCGACGCGGTGGACATGGCTTCTAAGAGTGGTAACGCCATCATGGTTCCGGCACCGCGTAGGACTGTTCTTCGGGTTATTTGAGATTTCTTCATTGCTTGCTTTTCCTTACTCTGAAGCGACACTACGATTCATTTTTGTGTTTTAACGCGGTTTATGATTCTTTTATTTTTTGGCGTACGCCGTTTTAAGAACGCATCGCTGAGAACTACTTCATTGATCAAATCATTGATGCGATAGTTTTTATCTTGCGTATTTTTAAGTATCTTTTGAATAGCGCAACGGTCCCGATAGGTCACGCCTCGCCCTAGCGCATAGGTCATTAGTTTCTGAACAAAACATTTTACTAGGCGTTTTTTGTGCGTGAGTATGACGCGTTTGATTCCTTTGGCGCCCTTGAATTTTTCACCCGATGGCATCGTGCCCGATGCATCTATTTTTAAGATGCCATCCTTTTCTCGCCAGCGCCCGATGGCATCAAAATTTTCAAAAGCAAATCCTATGGGATCCATCATTTTGTGGCAGGAAATACATCTGGGATCTTGGCTATGTGCGCTTAGCCGCTGACGAAGGGTTCCGCTGATTTGATTGTCTTTTACCTCTGCTAATGGCGGGACATCCGCTGGTGGTGGCGGTGGCGCCATATCCAATAAACGATCGAGAATCCATTGTCCACGTTTAACAGGCGATGTTCGCGTAGGGTTAGACGTCATAGTCAGGATGCTGGCTTGAGTTAAAATTCCGCCTCGATTTTTATTTTCGAATCGATATTTTTTAAATTTTGTCTCGGACATTTTTTTAATCGCAGCATCGCTTAAGCTGTAATGTCTCGCTAAATTTTTATTGAGATAGCTATAGTCCGCATCGATCAATTCCGTGATAGGTTTGTTATATTTGATCATTGATTGAAAAAACAAAAGTGTTTCTTGTTGCATGTCTTTGGCTAACGCTGGCGTAAACATCGGAAATTTTTTCTGATCGGGAGTTACTTCTTCGAGCTTTCGGATCCCTAACCATTGTCCCGAAAAATTCTCAACCAAAGCGCTGGATTTCTGGGATTTGAGCATTCGTTCCACTTGGCTTACCAAAACACGAGGCTGATGCAGCCTATTCCTTTTTGCAAGATTCATAAGCGTTTTGTCGGGCATTGAGCTCCATAGAAAGTAAGACAGCCTCGTCGCCAACTCATAATCAGTGATGGGGTAAGCGTATTGCTTAATTTTTTTCGACGGCGTTTTTTCAATACGGTACAAGAATTTCGGAGAGATTAAAACAACTTGCATCGCCAGCTGTATGCCTTGCTCATAACTTGCCCCACCTGCGACTGTTTTTTCAACAAGCTGGACCAAGCGTTTAAGTTCTGGGTTCGTCACCGGCCTGCGATATGCGCGCGTGGCAAAATCCTTCATCACTGATTTTGCTGCGTTGGCCACAGAGACATTTTTTGTGGGGTAGCGTTTAATTAGTTTTTTTTGCGATTCGGGCCTTTTGACTAGGATTCCTTTTTGAGGAGCTTCGACCGTGAGAGAATCGATCCCTAGATTTCTATCGTAGCCAGGTGTCTCTTTTGTGCTTTGTTTATAAGCATCATTGGTAAAAGCAATGCCAATTTTACCCCGGTGTGGCTTTTTGATTTTTACTTTAAATTCGTATATCTCGGGGCGATTACGCACCGCGGTGACGCGTTGGTTTTTTATTATTTTTTTATTAAAGAAGATTTTCATATTCGCTGATTCATCGCCAGCTTGATCGCCATATGCGTTTATTTTAATGATATACTCCCCTTTAATAGGAAAATCATGGGACACATTAAGTTGACTATTGGCTACCATCAAGGCATGCCCGCCTGAGAAGATGACCCCGTTGATGGGTTTGTGCTTACCGAATCGGTAAGTCACAGATTTGATTTTTTTTGTTTTTGAGAAGCGGATTGCTTGCCTAGTGATTCTTTCTGCTGCCGCTAGGTATTTTTCAAGCATCGGCGGAGGAAGTGTAAGAACATCTGCAATATTATCAAAGCCATACCCCGAATCGTCTGCAGGAAAATCTGCCGCGGCATCGAAATGGATATAGCATAAGGTTTTGATCGTGTTACTATATTCCTCGCGATTAAGACGATGTAATTTAACTGTCCCCGGATCAATGGCTTTACCTTGGCAATCTATTTTTTTAAGATTATCACGCAAATAAACGATCAATATTTTGCGATGGGCATTACCCAGTTTTTGTTTACCCTCCTCTGGCGGCATATCTTGATCTATCAACATCTCGATCATCAGCTGGATTTGATCATATCTTTCAACGAACTGTTTTTCATCAGTAAGCAAGGCCAGATCCAATCCGCCTTTAGATTTAGCCCCTTGATGACAAGGTAGGCAGCTGTCCAAAAATATTTTTTTTATAGGCGGTGATACTTTCCCAAATATTTCGAATGTTTGTTTTTCGAGAATTTGTTTTGTTTCTCCACGCACCACGCCGACACGCTCATCCCACACGCCGCTATAAACAGAGCCTATCATAAACCAAAGACCAATATAGATGAAGCATTTTTTCAAAATGAATACTCTTCGTATAGCAAGATGACCAAGCCAATATGACCAATGGCGTTAATACATTTTCTGACATCATTTATTTTTAGAACAAACTAGAACAAAACAAAAATCTGACTTAACTCGACCAGCATTTGATGACTTCAAATATCGTCGATAGACCCCTATTGATTATACACGCACGAGGCTATTGTTTTCTTGCATAAAAGATCAATTATCTTTTATTTTTTCGAAAAAGCGAAAACAATGCCTTTGCCTAAAACAACTATTACGCGATCACGACAAGATGCTTGCGACAGTATCTTTTTCCTGAATCTAAAGTAGTCTTTTGATTGCGTCGAAGATACGGGTAGTATCGTTTATAACGATTAAGTTAGATAAGCCGTCACATTCGGAAACCCCCATGGCCAAGCCTCTTCCAGTTATCCCTAAAATAGCATTACTTGATCCCTCGATGGACAATCAGCTGAACCTAGGCGACCAGATTCTCTCGCAAGATGCTCGCTGGGCAATCCTTAACGCTTACCCCGATGCGCGTGTATATCGTTTCCCCGCGACGCAGAGACTTACAGCTAAGCAATATCAATCTATCCGCCTTTGCGATCGCGTTTTTGTTTGCGGAGGGATCATGCTCAATTCGCATATGGATGATCAATGCCACTGGGCACTGACGCTCCGCGATATTTTCAAGCTCAAGCCTGTTACTCTTTTGGGCGTGGCTTGGCAGTGTGAAAAGCAAGGGGCTAACCTTTATACGCGGTCTCTTTTACGCGGCATCCTTGGTGATGATCTTCAACATGCCGTGCGGGATGAGTACACCAAATATCGGCTGCAACAAATCGGAATCAAAAATGTCATCAATACTTCTTGCCCCTCCTTTTGGAATCATTCTGCTCAGACGCAGCTACATATCCCCAAGCGGAAGTCTAAAGATGTCGTGTTTACCCTAGATTGGCAGCGACAAGACCCGGCCACGGATGGACGAATTTTAAGGTTACTGTCTCAGCAATATCGTCGTCTTTACTACTGGCCTCAAGGGATTCGCGATCATCGATATTTAGACCAGATCAGCGAGGAGCCTATCATGCTGATCGACGATAATCTTAAGCATTTAGACCAGCTATTTGAGGAGCATGATGATATCGACTATGTCGGCATGCGGATTGAAGCGGGCATCCGCGCGATTCAAAAGCGTAAGCGGGCGGTGCTTTTAGATGTTGATGGCTCGGCGCATGAATTTGGTCAACCTATCCGTCTGAAAGTTATTTCTCGGCAAGACACCACCGCATTGCGCGCTTGGATTGGTTCATCTCATCGCACACGGATTACCCCGCCACAGCATGCGATTAGCGCTTGGTTAAATCAATTTGAAGCCTACCGGAATCGGCTAAAAAACAACGACCATGAAGAAAGCGATCAAGGACGTAGTGCTGCTTAATTTCATCTCACCTTTTTATTTAGCGCCTTTGCAGCGTAGTACACAAATAACGGTTCGCAAGAGAATGGTGATATCAAGTTTTAGCGACCAGTTTTTGATATAAGCTGAATCGCCTCGCTGTTGTGTTTCAAGATTACCGTTGCTTCGATCTGAGACTTGCCACAGGCCGGTTAATCCTGGGACCACTGCTTGACGTAGGGTTTGGAATGCGCCCGAAAAATGCATGAGATGGTACTGCGGGAAAGGTCTTGGGCCAACTAATGTCATGTCGCCTCGCACCACATTTAAAAACTGAGGCAATTCATCTAAGCTGGACCTGCGTAAAAACTTTCCGATGATAGGCAAGATGCGCGGATCGTTATCGAGCTTAAAATATTGGTACCATTGTTCTTTGGCTTGAGGATTTTTAGCTAAGTATTTTTCGAGTCTACTTTCAGCATCGGTATACATCGTACGCAATTTCCATATGCGTATAACTTTCCCCGCATATCCAATCCGTTCTTGCGAGTAAAACGCGGGGCCTTTACTTAAACACTTGATACATAGTGCCAAAACACCAACGATGGGGATTGAGATCAGCAGCAGGACAAATCCCACCGTCAAATCCATCGCGCGTTTTAGCCAAATGGTTTTACCGCAATTAACTTGCCGCGTGATTTTAATTCGGTAGGCATCGATGCTTTTCTTCGCGTTGGGATTAGGAGTCACCCGCACAAGCTGAGGAAAAACCACCGCAGCCCCTAGAGCCTGCGTGTCGGTTTGATCCTCAAAATCTTCTGTTAAAATCGCCAAATTGGCTTTATCTAAAAGGTCATGCGCCAAATCTAAAGACCCCGCGACAGTAATCCCCGCACATTTTGTATGATGCGTTCGTGTATCATTATCTAAACACGCATAAGGTATCAGGCCTAACTGGCGGTGTTGTTTTAGCCAACGGATCATGCGCTGAGCTTGCAAGCCCGCGCCAATAATCACCACGGGAGTCCCCCACCATTGCTTCTTTACCAGCAGGTCGTGGAGTTTTCCGATGGCGATCGACCAAAGCCAGTTGTGCATCATCAACAATGTCACAATCAATAACAAGCCGTGCAAATGTAAGCCGCCAAAAACATACCCCACACTGCAAAACATGCAAACCATTGCAACCAGTAGCCATCTTTTTTTCGCTAGATGCGTGCGATGTAAACCCAAGCCTGGGTAAACGCCCATCGCATAATTTAATCCGACGAGGCACACAAAGCTGGCCACCAGATAAATCCACAGCGATGTAGAAGCCAATTCTAACGAATCTGGATAAATAATACTCGCCGAAAAATCGACCGCCAGGACTAAGAAAAGAAAAAGCAAGCCATCAATCAATAATGAAAAAACACGCTGAGATTTAAGGCTGGCGTAGCCTTCAAATCTAGCATTGATTGATTTCCACCATGATTTTGAGCGATAGCTAGGGCAAGGCACTGGCAATAACACGCTGGAATCTCCTTGAGATTCTTCGGAAAGGCCTTGCGCTGAAGTCTTACTGACCTTCTCAAAAATACCAGAATAGAATGTACTCATTTCTCCCAATCCTTTGTGGTGCTGATCTTTCTCTGGGCAAATTACTTTGACCTAATCCATTTATCGGCCAAATTATAAAATGGTCCAACACTTTCACGGGGAAACGCATACAAACACAAATACAACTATCCTAAACCCTCCACCTCTTTTTTTCGCAACAATAAGTACAACCCAAACCAACGTTATAACCCGAATAGCATCGAATAAGTCGAATTCATCGCACGTCAAAACACTGTATATACAGTATGTAAAGTTTCTCGTATAATTATCTAAGGGGAAAACACATGACGTAAAAAAACTAAGCAGCTTTATATTCAACCGTCAGACCGGTTGAACCAACTAATTTCCCAGACAACACATCCCTATAGATTTTAATGAGAAAGTGATAGTTTTGTTCAGCAGAAAAACGACGGCGATACGTTTCATAACATCTCTGTTGTATCGTTTGGGGTGATTGTTTTAATAATTGTGTCATGCGTTTTATCGCTTGAGACAAGCCTTGCCCCCCAGCATTTGGATCGTATATACAACCCGTCAAATGATCCTCTACCAATTCCTCAAATGCTCCCCCCGATGGACAGACCACCGGCTTGCCGTGAGAAAAAGCCTCCGCAATAACCCGACCAAAAGTTTCATAAACCCGAGCAGCGCAAATGACATAATCACAAGCATCATAGAGCTGTGCAAGAACAGAGGCGTCGGCCCATGGTTCAAAGCTGATCCGTTGATCTTTACTTGCCATTTCTTCTATGTGATTTTTTAGTGGCCCCCGACCGACAAATTTAATAGGGGGTAAAGTCTTATCAGAATCATAAATTTCTAGAATTTGATCCACGCCTTTTTCTGGAGTGAGACGCCCTATCACTAAACCAAACCCACCACCTTTCGCGCTAACAGTGCCTGGCTTTTCTACAAAATGAGGCTTAACAATAATATGAGATGGATCAATGCCACTGTCAACATATTTCTGTTTTACAAATTCTGTGGGAGCAATAAAACCATGGATCAGCTGAGTCCATGTTTTCTTTTTATAATGCACAAAATTGCGCATCGCCCCTGCAAAACTAGCTAAATATCCATCTCGATAGCATTTATGAACAATCGCTGGCCATCCAAAATTTTTGCCGATACATTCCTCACAAGCTTTACCTTTGCGAGAGAGAAGCCCATTGGCGCACATCTGTCTATAATTATGAAGCGTCTGGATAATAGGCACTCCAGCCACATGAGCAGCATGAATGATCGCTGGCGAAGCCAATGGAAAATCATTATGCAAATGAATAATGTCGGGCTTTTCTTTTTTCAAATAAGACAAAAACAAATGATAGCAGTCTTGATTCCAAAGGGTTGATTTAAACTTTTTAAAAAAATTAAAATTCTCAAGCGTCTTATTTTTGACAGCATATAAATCAACATCATGACCATGTGATTGCAAAAGCTTTTGCTCTGCTTGAACCACGCAGTCTTCCCCGCCTGGCAATTGATAGTAATTATGAAAAAGTACAATCTTCATTTGGCGGCTTCACTTTTCATCTCATCTGTAAATTTTTCAAATTCATAATCATCTAAAAGTGTAGGATATTTTCTCATTAGATGCGCTCCGACGAGACCTATTCCGACGAGCGTCCAAAACCATATTCCACCGGCGGGCCCTTCAATATAAACATCAAATGAGCCGTTGATGTGACATGCCAGTACATAAATCATGATCCACAAAAAGAACCCCGTCCAGCGGTATAGCCGATGCTTTCGCGCAATCTGATAAGAAATCATCATAGTTAAAAACCATGCCAAATGGCTGGCGGTCCAAATACCGATACCCATTACTCCCGACCTTGCCAGCACATTCATATGCACATTATGCGGGCTGCGCAACTTGATGCCTTCTAGGTCTGCTGCGGTTTGAAATCCATCAGCGTCTGCAATGTTAACCCCAAATCCTTTTCCCCAGAAATGCTCTCCACCAAAGGTGTAGTCGTATATTTTTTTCCACCAGTGTAGCCTCCATTGCCTAGTCAATTCGAGTTTAGCATCTTCTGAACCAAACATACTGGTGATTCTACCCATCATGCTTTGCACCGAAACTTGCCTGCCTCTCTCGGAAGAGGCTACTTCAAATTCTGAAACAGCTGCTATACCCATCATCGCTACCATCACAAAAATGACCACAGCCAAGCGAACCGTCATGCGCCGCCACACTGTATAGATAGACAATCCCACGATAAAAGCAAGCAACCCCCCGCGCCCTGAGCTAGCTAAGGCAACAAGAAGTGAAGCCACTAAAATACGAACCCACGGTTTACTCATGCCTCGTTTGATTCCCCGCAACCAAGGCTTGCCATAGTCTCTTGCATAACTTTCAAACAGCTTGCCAAATGCAATGATGCCAATGAGGTGAACATAAATATCGCCTTGTTTGAGCATCAAAAATTTATATTTTCCATGCCCTACAAACGGCATCTCAGGAATACTCTGATAAGCAAACAAAACCAATGCCCATGAAATCAAAAGCACAAATGGACCGACTAAAACAAACCATGCGTATTTCTGAAGAAAATAAATCAAGCGATAAGGCTTGGCCACCATCAGTTCATAAACCATCACCGTAAAAAACACATAGCCCCACAACACCCCGTCGCGTAAAGCCATCAACCCCCAGCGTTCGATGTATGGCAATGTTCTTAGGCTCCCCCACAACATCCAAAACATCAGTAAGCACATGACTGGAGATTTTAGAGATACCCCAATACGCCCCGATATCAGCATCGCCCCTAAACCTAAAAACAATGCCATTTCTCCTACATATATAGAGTAAAATCCTAAATATGAAAAACCTTTCCCCAAAAAAGCATACCCCACAAGAATAAACCACAAAAACATAATCGCTCGATCACCGAGCTGTCGAGACAACGTCACCCCACTAGGATGCTCCGCCCTGCCTAGCAACAAAGCATCTTGCGCGGGCCTGCGCCATCCCACAAAAGACGGTAAATCTAAATTAGAAATATTCATTTTCATTATCTATGCAGCTTTTAATGTTTCAGTTTCTGGAAAGCAAATCTGTTTAGGCACATCGTAAATCCATTGTTCCAACGATGGATCTATTTTCCCGTGAGTATAATGCCCCGCTAGGAATCGCTTTGTGACCCGCCTTGTTTTGTGCCAATAATATTTAAATCTCAACTCG
This sequence comes from uncultured Phycisphaeraceae bacterium, assembly GCA_964609545.1. Taxonomy (GTDB): domain Bacteria; phylum Planctomycetota; class Phycisphaerae; order Phycisphaerales; family Phycisphaeraceae; genus CAZSSX01. The sequence continues at coordinate 10,280 of CAZSSX010000045.1, forward strand.
GCTTTGGAAGGATGCCTAGATAAAAAGTTATCTCTCACCTCTAAATCCTCCAAGTCACTGATGGACCGATATCTCTGATTTTTTTGTGATGCATACACACGAAAACAAGAAAGATACTCTGCAATATGCTTAAATTTAGCGCCCGAACTGAGCATACGAACCCACAATTCATAATCCATCGCACAATGTTTAAAACGATCTAAACCGCCCGATTGGTCATAGGCTCGTCGTGTCCAAAACGCGGAAGGCTGAGGGATATAATTGTAAACCCAAAGCAAAACATCAGAATCAAAATCAATCTCTCGCTGTTTCTTGATAACCTCATTTTCACAATCAATGACGAGCATATCACCATAAACCAAGTCAATATCAACTTGCGTCGAAAAAACTTTCGACACTTTTTTCAATGCTCCTGGTAACAACAAATCATCACTGTTAAGCCATCCTAAGATCTCGCCCGTTGTAAAGCTGTAGCCTTTGATCAGCGCGTCAGCTTGCCCAGCATCGGGCTGCGAAACCCACTTGCTAATATTCGCCTCACGCATACGGATTTCTTGACAGGTTTCATCCGTCGATCCCCCATCCATCACGATAATTTCAAGATCCACATCTTGCTTCTGCGCAATCAAGCTGTCTAAAGTTTGGCCGATCGTGCCGCCTTGATTATACGAAGGAACTACTATACTAAATTTTTTACTCATCACTCAAACCTCCTGCTATGCAGCATATAATCTCTTTTGTTCTATTTTTTTAGTTTTTTCTTTGGCTAATACCGGAGGCATTTCATAAGCATCGCCTAGCCTCTGCTTGTCCCAAATATTCATCTCGATCAAGATATCGTAGATGGACAAAAGCATCGCCAAATAAAGTCCTACTAATCCATCGCGAAACCCTTGCCTAATAAAATACCGACCTACAAATCGTTTGATAGGCTTAAATATCAGCCTCACCAATGAAAACTTTTTTCTTAATCCGACAGCCTGGGCGCCTTCTTGTTTGGCGTATCGCACCAATGTTCGGCCTACGAATTGAGACACGCAATGATAATCATGATGAATCGTCGCGTAATCCTCACAAAGGGGTAATACACAAGTTTTACCGCTTATTTCAGGGGGCAAATGAATGGCGCAATTCCAATTTCTATCCCATCGATCCGCGCGAAAAAATCGTTTTTGATCATTGACAAACCAGCCACCAAATCTCACCCACCGACCAAAAATCATATTTTTACGCGCATAAGAAACCGCACTATACTGCTCTAACATTGCCACTCTTTTAAGCTCTCGGCTTAATGTTGGCGTCATCCATTCATCGGCATCTAAAGAGACAATCCAATCTCCATGAGCCTTCTCAAAACCGATTTTACAAAGCACCTCAAGAGGCTTATCACCACGGTCGGCTTGGATCACCACACAGCCCATCGACCTAGCCAATTCTACGGTTTGATCGATGCTACCATCATCAACTACAATGATTTCATCTGCAAATCCCGCCAATGATTCAACGCAATCGGTCAAACGATGCGCTTCATTTTTACACGGTATCACCGCTGATATTTTTAACTTGCCCATCGCATCAACTTTCTCTTAACCTGCCAGTGAAAACATTTTGTCTTGGCCTGAATCATCCAGCGCCATTCTGACAATGGATACGACGCCAAGGCTTTGGGATGATACAAACTCCCCTTAGAAAGCATATGTGTTAAAGATGCTAAGCTTGGTTGAACCACAGTATCAGATTTTTCTCTGCCAAGGTCTATACCCTTTCTGGCAAAGACCTGATCAATCGCATCCTCCCACTGGCTAATGACACATGCTTTAGAAAACGGCGCATCGTTAAACCGCACTTTGGCCTTTTCAGATAACCCTTGATAATATGACTTATCCTCTGCAAGTTTTTTAATCGCCTGATAAGCTTCAAATACATTTTCAACGACAAGGCCATTGACTTGATCCTCCACCAATTCCACTTGGGCATTTCGTAGCTTTTGTTGAGGCGTCCGATTTACTATCACAGGTTTTCCGCAGCACATCGCTTCGGCAATAGCCATACCGAAGCTTTCGCCCATCGAACAAAAATGAGTCAACACATCCATGCCCGCATAAGTCTCAAGCAATTCATCGGCATCATGAGTGAGCTTAAGATTCATATACCGGTCACCTCCGATCGCGGCCATCGGCTTAGCCAAAACATCTGGGAAACGCCTAGTCAATACATATAGGTTTGGAATCTCTGCTAATAATCTCGGAAAGATCGCGGGTAGCATATAGTCAATCCGAAAATCTGGCCTAGCAATGTCGCCTAGCACAAAAGCATCCGCTGGAATATTCTGTTTTTCTCGAAATTTTTTCCGAAGTAATACCATAGATGCTGACTCTTGCTCATAGTCTACCGGATTATAAATCGTGCGATATTTTTTCAAATAGTCTGCTATATCAGGTTCTCCCATCATATGCCAATGTTTCAAAAGCGTATCTTTAGAATTACAAAAGATATGATCAGATATTTTTCCCGCATCCGTTTTATCGGGATAACCAAAAACGCTGCGTTCTAGAATTGCTTTGGCGCCGTGATTTTTTAACGTTTTTAACGTATGACTCCATAACGGAGAAGATTCACCACTGCGGTGAATCACCGCGGCAAAAGCTTTGCCCCGAGGGACAATCTCACCCAAACCTTCTAATCCTTTTCCCACGATATAACTGCGCACCCCTCTTTTATTAAGGCTTTTAGCAAAGGATTCAAAGCCAGACAAACCCAAAATCA
>CAZSSX010000046.1:0-12790 GCA_964609545.1 uncultured Phycisphaeraceae bacterium
TTGAGATGAAAATACCGATAGTTGCGGTGGTGGCGCCGCATTGCTGCATGGCTGTTTTGTATAAGCCGTAATGTGAAGCGTAGCTGCCTTGCGGGGTTTGATCTGATTCTTCGCCTAGGACAATATCATTGACGAGTCTGCGGGTGGCATCATCTTTTGTGGGGTACCACTGTACTGTAGTGCAGGTGAGTTTTTGTTGTAAAAATTTGAGGAGGCACATAAAATCCCAGACGGCAAAACAGTGATGCTCCATAAAAATGCGTAGCGTTTGGGGGGAGTCGATGCTGGCATAAATGGGGTGGTTTAAGAGCTGTTGGCGCAGGTCATGGATTTGTTCTTCTAGTAATATAATGCGTGGGGATTTCATGTGGGTTCCTTGATTGGGGTAGTGGATAGGCTGGTGGGTTTAAGGTTGTTGGCAATCGCTGAGTAGAGAAGCGATGGCGTGGTGTGAGGTGATGGCGTAGTTTTGTTCATCGGGGCTGAGTGTTCCGCCGAAGGAGATGGTGGGGTTGGCTTGGGTTGAAGGGTCTGGCGTGGTGGTGCGTAGTGAGCCGTGGATTTGGTTGCAGTGGGTTCTGGCGATGACATCGTTGACGGTGAAGCGATTGATTTTACCTGCGGGGAGTATTTGGATGCGTCCATCGGCTTGCTGGATGAGTCTTTTGATTAGGGGGGCGCCGTTGTAGGCTGATGCTTGCTGGCCTGATGTCATGACGCGATGGACGCCTAGGTCGATGAGCTGTTCTAATGCGGTGAAGGGGTCGGGTGTGACATCAAATGCGCGATGAAAAACGATTTCTTTATTTGGCATGAGGCTGATGAGTTGTTTTGATTTTTTTAGATCGATACTGCCATCGGTCTTCAAGCATCCAAAGGCGTAGCCATCGGGTTGGTGATTATCGAAGCGCTGAATATCTTCTTGCATGACTTGGAAGTCGTATTTAGAGTAATGAAAACCTCCGGCTCTGGGCCTAATCATGACGATGGTTTTGATGGTGGTGTGTTTTTTGATGGCGATGAGTGTGCCTAGGGAGGGGGTGAGCCCGCCTAGCATTAGCGCGGCGTTTAGTTCGACGCGGTGGGCGCCGGCTTGCTGGGCGATGATGGCATCTTCTAATGATTCGATGCAGACTTCGAGTATGATCGGTGGGTTATTCATGGGGTTATTGTAGCGGAATTAGGGCAATGGATGGTTCGTTTATAAAAAAAACAGCTTCGGGTAAGAAGCTGTTTTTTTAGGTGTTGATATTTTTTTTATTGTCTTATTTTTTATTGTCTTATTTTTTAGCGGTTTCATTTTTTAATTGAAGTAGTTTTGTTTTTAGGATGATGATTGCTGCGTCTAGTTGTGGGTCTAAGCCTTGGGCGAGTATGTCATTTGCCGAGGCTTTCTTTTCTTCGATTACCCTTTTTTCATTGTTTACGTTTTTGGCAGTGAGGACATCGGCTGCTTGTCTGGCTTCGATGCGTTTGGTGAGTTGGGTGGGTGTCATGGCGATGGTGAGATCGGGTTGGATGCCCCATTTTTTAGAGGTGGGTAGGCGGTGGATGATTCTTCCGGATGGTAGTGCGTAATAATCGGTGGTGATTTTGACGAGCCATTTGGCTTGGCCCATGGTTCTGGCTCTGGCGGGGAAGGGGATGGTGTTTTGTACGGAGCCTTTGCCGAAGGAGTTTTCGCCTACAATGTAAGCTCGTTTGAGGTCTTGTAATGCGCCAGAGACGATTTCCGACGCTGATGCGGAGCCTTGATTGATTAAGACTACCACGGGGACGTGGATGGTGGTTCTGTGTGGGCTGGCGGGGTGTAATGAATTGGTGTGTTTGTTTTTGTCTTTGGTGGAGACGATGGTGCCTTTGTCTACGAATTTGTCTACCATTTTGATGGCTGTGGAGAGTAGTCCGCCGGGATTGTAGCGTAGGTCTAGGATGAGTGCGTTTAAGCCGTTGTCGCGTTTCATTTGATCGACTGCGGCTTGGAGCTGCTCTGCGGTTTTGATTTGGAATTGGCTAACGCGGACGTATCCAATTTTGTTTTTTCGATCGATGTAAAAATCCCACGAGCCGTTGTTGTGTAGCTCCCAGCCTTTGACTGTTTCGATGGGGATTTCTTTTCTTGTGATGGTGTATTGGATGGATTTGTATAGGCTTTTGTCATCGTCTTTTTTGGCTGTTTTGTCGTTGTCTTTTTTAGGATTTGAATTTTTGATTTTACGTTTGACGGTGACTTTGACTTTTGTATTTTCGGGGCCTGTGAGGTTTCTGATGGCTTGGTTGAGTGTCCATGATGCAATATTTTTGCCATTGACGTGGGTGATAATATCTTTTGCTTTGAATCCTGCGCGGTAGGCGGGCGTGTTGACTAAGGGTGTGATGACGGTGAGCTCATTTTTATTGCTCATTCTGATCTGTACGCCGATGCCTTTGAAATTGCCTTGGAGTGTTCGGAGAAACATTTTGAGATCGTGAGGCCAAATGACGGCGGAATAATCATCGAGGCTGGCCATTGCTGCGGTGGCCATTTCGTAGGCGAGTATGCTGTGATCGAGTTGGATTGTTTTTTCGTTGACGCCTAGGATAATGTTTAGGTATTTAAAGAGTTTTTTGCGATCAAATTCTTTTTCGGCATGGACGAATTTTTTGAGTGTTTTGATGCCATTTTTGAAAGATAAGGCTTTGGTTCTGTTTTTAAATTTGGCTAATGTGGGGTGAATGGATGGGGTGTTGACTAGATTGGATAAGCTATCTAGCGAGGCTAAGAGCATGTGTTTATATGATTTGCCGAAGATGTGTTTTTGCTTGGCGACATCTAGTGATGTGATGAGCATTTTGAGCTGAACTTCTTTGAGCTTTTTGTCCCAGGTTTCTTGGCCTAGGGTTAGGGGCTCGGGTTTTTCTTTGCTCATACGCTTGGCTCTTTGTTCGAAAAGCTTTTGTAGTTTGTCGGGGGCGTAGAGTCGGGTGATCCGCACATGTTCTGCGGCTTGCTTGACTTGTTTGTCGAATCGTTTTTGATCGATATAAAGGCGGTCGAGTAAGCGATAGAGCGTCCACGCGTCGATCCATTGTTGTTTTTTGAGGGCGGCGGTGGCTTTTTGGGTTGAGATGTTGACGAGTTTTTTGACCGCATCTGAATCTAAAAATTGGGCGGGGTCGATGGCTTCATCGTGGGCTTTGATGGCGCTGATCAGTGCATCTTCCATCTTGTCTTTTTTGATGAAATCATTCATCTCATCGAAGGCTTCTTTGTATTCCTTGGCTTGATCGATTTTTCGTTGGGCTTGGTGTTTGAGGTATTGTTTAAGATCGTTACGGAGTTGGTTTTGGTCATCGTTGGTGGTGTCTAACTGCTCAAGCTGAGTGAGGAGCTGTTTGAACTGGCCTTTGAGCGCCAAGGCAGTGGCAGAGGTGTTCTGTGCGGCTGTGGCTTGCGGGGAGAGCCACAGAGTGCAGAGGATGATGCAAGCGAGTAATGCGGAAGATTTGCGTTTGGGCATGATGTTTTTCCTATGAAATGAAGCCTATGAGATTAATTTTCTATTTGTTTAACTGGTGAGGCGGGAAATTTATTCAATAAGGGCTATTGTATAGCACATTGGGTTGTGATGCATCTGCTTTTGTTATCGGCGTTTTTTGCGTAAATGGCTCAAAAAACTTAGGGTCTGAGGGTCTACGGGTTATTGTGTTTGGTAAAAAAATCCGCCACGCTCGGGGGTTTATGCCGAGCGTGGCGGGGATGTATTTATGTTAGGTAAGACGTTTAGGCGGATTCTTTTTGTTCAACCTTTTCGGCTTTAACGGTCTTTAGTTTATTGAGGGCGGTTTTGTTTTCGATGGCTTGGGCATCGACGATGTATTTGATTCCTGGGTTTTCGGTTTCGGGTAGATCGTACATCCATTCGAGCATGATTTCTTCCATGACCGAGCGTAGCGCTCGGGCGCCTGTGTTGCGTGAGAGAGATCGCTTGGCGATGAGTTCTAGTGCGTCTTTTGTGAATTCTATCTGTGCATCTTCCATGCCGAAGAAGTGCTGATATTGCCTGACGATTGCGTTTTTGGGCTGCGTTTGGATGGAGATCATGGTGTCGATATCCAAAGGCATGAGGGGTGTGATGACGGGTAGTCTGCCGAGTAATTCGGGGATGAGGCCGAATTCTAGGACGTCTTCCTGTGAGATTTTGGACATGAGCGCCGCTTTGGTTTCGTTTGCGACTTGGTCGGATTGTTCTGAAGCGAATCCGATGGTTTGTCCGCCTAGCCTACGTTTGACGATTTCATCGATGCCTACGAATGTGCCTGCGCAGATGAAGAGGATGTTGGAGGTGTCGATTTGTATGTATTGTTGTTCGGGGTGTTTTCTGCCGCCTTGTGGTGGTACGTTTGCGACGGTGCCTTCGAGCATTTTGAGCAGGGCTTGTTGTACGCCTTCGCCCGAGACGTCTCTGGTGATGGAGACGTTTTGGCTTGTTTTTCCGATTTTGTCTATTTCATCGATGTAGATGATGCCTCTTTGTGCTGATTCAATATCGTAATCCGCTGCTTGTAAAAGCTTGAGCAGTAGGTTTTCGACGTCTTCGCCGACGTATCCTGCTTCTGTGAGGGTGGTGGCATCGCCGATGGCAAAGGGTACGTTGAGTGTTTTAGCGAGTGTTTTTGCTAGGAGTGTTTTGCCCGATCCGGTGGGTCCAACTAAAAGGACGTTTGATTTGTCTAGATCGATGGTGGTTTCTTTGTCCGTGGCGGATAGTCTTTTGTAGTGGTTGTGTACGCTTACTGCTAGGGCGCGTTTGGCTTGTATTTGGCCGATGACGTATTGGTCGAGGTATTCTTTGAGTTGTCTGGGTGAAGGGATTGAGCCGAATGATGGCCTACCCGATTGTACACGCTTGCGTTCTTGTTTGAAGATATTTTGGCAGAGGTCTGTGCAGTTTGCACAGATGTAAACATCTGCTGGTCCTTCTACCATGGGGCCTACTTCGCGTGAACTTTTTCCGCAGAAGGAGCATGTGGTGACGCGCCTGCCTTTGAGTCCATCATCGCCTGAGCCGCCGCTTTTTTTGAGCTTCTTGTCTCCGTTGTTGTCGGAGCCATCGTTACCGTTTTTCTTATTACCTTTACCTCGACGGGAATTTGGCATATTTTATATCCTCTTTGGCATTTCTCATAACAAGAAATATGTGATCTAAATCAGTGGGTTATTCAATTGACAGCAACGTCTTAGTCAAGTGGTTGAGTAATGATTAGCATCGGACAAACCGCGGTGTTGCTTGATCAACGGTTGTGGCGAAATGTAGCTGAATCATGGGTACATTCAAAGATCGACTAAGGCGATTATGATAACACGGGTAATTGTAAGTGTGAGGCCCAATAATTTTTTTTTAGGTGTTTTATTTAGATTGATTGATATAAAAGGACTTATGGCGATCTTATGGGACATGGATGATCAATGAATGTGTAAATCCGCTGACGGGAGCGGTTAAATGTGGATATTTTGGGGGGATTAAGGCTTTGTTGGGTCTTGTGGGTCGGGTGGGGTGGGCTGAGGGTTGGGAGATGTGGGGGGGATATTGTTTTTTTGGGGTGCGGCGTTTTGCTTGGCATGGAGCTGTTGTGTTTTTTTTTCGACGATATTTTGGATGTGGTGTGTGACTTTCATCTGGGCGATTTGGAATTCTTGATCGGTGAGTTGGCCTTGCTCGTGGAGCTTGCGTAGGTCTGCTAGGGAAAATCCGGTGGGGGCATCGTGGTCGGTCTTGTTGGCGCTGTGCCAGCTTTTTTTAAGTAAATAGAGTAGGGCGACGGCGGCGAGGGTGACGAGGAGGATGTAGCCTACGGTGATGATAATACTTGTTTTTTGATTTTTTTGGGATGGGCTGGGGGCGCTGAGGACGGCGATATGGGTTAGGGTTGTGTGGGCGGAGGTGCTTGTGTGGGCGGAGGTGCTTGTGTGGGGAGTGATGGGGGGTGAGATTGGGTTGATGTTTTGTGTGGGCATGTCGGGCCTTTGCGGGTTAAAAAAAAAGCTCCCAAACGGATGTCTGGGAGCTTTTATTATCGTTTATTTTTAGCTAAAAGGATCAATTTTCAGCGATTTTACTTGTGTTGCTGTATTTTGAGTCCTTTTATATGCCTTGGGTTGGCATGGTTTATGTGCGTGATGCTTTAAAATTACTTATTTTCTTCCTTTTGTGTGGTTGTTTTTTTGGCTGTTTTTTTCTTTGTTGTTTTCTTTTTGGTTGTTTTTTTCTTACTTTCTACTTTTTTGTCGTCTTTTTTATCACCAGTTTCGATGGTGTCTACTTGGGTAATGGTTGCGGATTCGATGACTTTGTCTAGTGTTTTTTGTTCTCTGATGGAGAGGAAGAGGTTTTCGATTTGCCCGTTGCGTTGCATTTCTTGGCGTAGTTTTTCGGGTCTTCTGCCTTGCTCGAATGCTGTGATTGCGATGCGGTTGTTGATTTCTTGTTCATCGACATCTACTTCAAGTTCGCGTGCGAGTTTGTCTAGGATAAAGAACATTTTGAGTTGTTTGCGTGCATCTGCTTCGCTGTTGCCGCGTAGTTCTGCGAGTTTGTCTTGTATTTGTTCTGCGGATACGCCACGGTATTGCAATTCGTTGGCTTGTCTATTGAGTAGGCGGTTGGATTGTCTGGCGGTGAGTCCTTCGGGCAATTCTAAGACGACGTTTTGGTCGAGGAAATCGGCGACTTGCTTGTGCATGGCGGCTTGTTGTTCTTTTTCTGCGCGCTGCGTGAGCATGTTGCGGAGTTGTTCCCTGACTTGTTCGATGCTTTCCATGCCTAGCAGTTGGGGCAGTGCATCGATTTGGGCGGGGATGAGTCTTTGTATTTTTTGTATGTGAATGGTAATGGTGATGGGTTGGTTTTTAATTTTTTCGTCTTCGTGGCTTTCTGGTCCTGTCATGGAGATGGTGAGTGTGTCGCCGACTTTTTTGCCGGTGATTTTATTGCCTAGATCATCGATGACGATTCCTGCTGCGTGTCCTTTGAATTGGAGTTCTTCGCCGTTGACGAGGATATATCCATCTGGGACATGGTTGAGGACTTCTGCATCGTCTGAGGCTTTATCTCCTGCGAGGACTTTGATGTCTGCTTGGACGTAGTCTTTGACTGATACGGGTGTATCGGTGAGTTCTTCCATTTTGCCTGCGCGTTCGCAGTAGTTTTGTATTTCGGATTCGATTTGATCGTCAGTGACTTGAGCAGAAGGCTTGTTGATTGCGATGCCTTCTACTGAAGGTAGTGTGACGTCGGGTGTGACTTCGACGGTGACTGTGAATGTGAGTGGGCCTGATTCTGGGAGTTCTATTTTATCGCCGTCTTTGACATCGGGTTGTCCGATGACATCAAGATCATTTTCTTCGATGGCTTGTTGGTAGGCTTCTGAGAGGACTTGTCCTTGTACTTCTTGGCGTATTGTTTTGTTGAATCTTTTTTCGAGTAGTCTTTTGGGTGCTCGGCCTTTTCTGAAACCTGGGATGACTGCGTCTGATTGTAGTCTGCCGAAGTTTTGCTTGATGAGGCCTTGGATGGTTTCTTGAGGGACTTGAATGGCCAGTTCTTTTAAGGCTGGGCCGGCGTCTTTGACTTCTACGCTGATGTCTAGTTTGTCTGCTTTTTCGTCTTGTTTTTTGTTTTCTGTTGCCATGAGGCATCTCCAGTGTGTGAGTGGTTGGTGGTCCATTAGCCAACGGAGTGTTGGCTAACCCGCACCCGATGTGGCGAGGTGCCAAATCGTTGCAAGAATGTAGCGGGTATTATCCACTGGGAGTGGCTTTGCGTCAACTTAGGGGCTGATTATATCGTATTAGTTGGTGTTTAAATGGTTTTGGAGATGGCATGGCGGATTGAGAGAAAGGGGGTGTTGCTGCTGGTGGAAAAATTTGAAAATGTGAGATTTTATGCAGAGTGATGCGATGGGTGGGCTTGGATCGGTTATACTATCGGCCATTGGTGTAGGGGAGTGAGGGTGTTTTTTCGTGTTGTTTATTTATGTTTTAATTAGGATTGGATCGTATTTTATGAAAAAAACAGTGATGAATAGGTTGAGTGTTTTTTTGGTACTGATGGTGGGTTTGTGTTTTTCGCGGGATGTTTGGGCGGCTGAGGTTTACTTACATAGCGGTGATAAGTTGACTTGTCAGATTTTGAAACGGGATAAGGACGGGGGGCTGTTGGTGAAGCATGGGGTTTTGGGGGAGTTTAAGATTGCGGGTAAAGATGTGAAAAAAGTGGTGCTTGATTTGAGTGCTAAAGAAAAAGCAAAGGCCAAGGCGATTGCCGCTGTTGCTGCGAAAAAAGCAAAGGCTGCTGCGGAAGCTGCAAAGGTTAAGGCTGAGGAGGCTAAGGCGCTTAAGGCCGAGGCTGATCGGGCGTGGAAATATCGGATTGAGCTTGGTTTAAATGGGAAATCGGGTAATACTGAAAGTTTGGATTTCCGTACAAAATTTAAGGCTGAACGGAAAGATGATTCTGGGAAATTAAGATATAACTTGGAATATTATGCTCGTAATTCTAACGGCGATCGTTCGGCCAATCAGTTTCGGGCTAAAGTATTTCGCGAATTTCCGATGGTTAAAGCCAAGAAATGGTCGCTGTTTTTAAATGGTCAATATGATTATGATGAGTTTAAATCTTGGGATTATCGCTTGAGCGGGAACGGTGGTTTGGGATATCAATTTATGAAGAAGAAGAATATGGATTTTACGGGTCGGATGGGTCTTGGGTTGCGTCAGGAGTTTGGTGGGGTTAAGGATAGCCCGCTTAAGAGTGAGTCGTTATTTGGCTTTGAGTACAATTGGAAGATCACGCCCAAGCAGACTTTTAATGCTAAGACGACGGTTTATCCCGATTTGAGTGAGGTTGGTGAGGCGCGTATTGTGAGTGCTGCGTATTGGACGATTAAGATCGATAGAAGTCGTGGCATGAGTTTGCGTTTGGGTATTGATAATGAGTATGAGTCTACGACTGTCGGCGATACCAAGCATAATGATTTTAAAGGGTCTGTTTCGCTGATTTATGATTTTTAGATCGGGTTATTCTGCTGCGTATGACTGATGGGTGATGGGGTTTGGCTTGATCTGCCGATAGATAGTATGGTGGAATGAGGGGTGAATGGTTGGATCGTGTTGTATATGAAGGAAGGCTAGGCAGCGTATGGGTATTAAACGAAGAGATTTTATAACGCTGGCCAGTGCGGCGATTATTGGGGGTTGTCAGAGCCACGTGGGTGGGCGGGTTTCTTCGCGGCCTCGGGCGAATTGGCGGGGTCAATGGCGCGGGGCCAGGAGTAGTGAGGGGATGATTAAGCCTCGGATTAGCCATGCGGTTGAGCCTGCGAGGGTGGTTAAGGCCAGTGGTGCTGGGTATGGAAAATTGGGGACGGTGAGGATTTATAAACGGGAGCGGTGGACGCGTCGGGGGGTTAATCGGGCGAAGTTGAATCCGATGGGTAAGATCACTCGCATCACGGTGCATCATAGTGGTTCGCCTAAGGGGTTTGCGGATACGGATTATAAAGCGACGGTGTCTTATCTGGAAAAGGTCAGGTCCTATCATCGGAGCAGGAAGTGGGCGGATATCGGTTATCATTACGCGGTGGATCCGAAGGGGCGGGTTTGGGAATGCCGGGATATTAAATATCAGGGGGCGCATGTGCGTAATCATAATGAGCATAATATCGGGGTGGTGTTGTTGGGTAATTTTGAGATTCAGAAACCGACGTGGTCACAATTGTCTAGCATGAAAAAGTTGGTGAAGCAGCTGCGGGCAAAGTATCGTGTGGGTGTTAAGCGTATTTATACGCATAAAGAGATTAATCCGACGACTTGCCCGGGGCGGCATTTGCAGCCTGTGGTTAGTTTGTATCGGCGCAATGGTTTTTTTCTGTAAGACTATGGGTGGAATGGATGGGGGGGATTTGATGGTGGATGGGGATGGCTTGGATGAATTGTAGGTGGCGGGGGAGGTTGGGTGTGTGGTGTGGGTAAAGTTGTGCTGTGTATTTAGAAAAGGGTCGTGAAATCGCGTACAATACGTGCATGAATGGATCTGAAGAGCAAAACGTATTGAAATCATCGGAAGCAGGTGTTGGGGGCGAGGCTGTGGTTGATGAAGAGGATGAAGATGGAGAAGCTGTGGGGGTGGACCATGGGAGCTGTGAGGGTTTGGTGATTGATGATAGGATGTTGCCGACTTATATTGAGGCGATGTTGATGGCTACGGATAAGCCTATGCCGTTGGGTAAGTTAGCTGCTGCGTTGCCGGGTGTGGGTGCCGGTGAGGTTGAGGCGGGGATTGGTTTGTTAAATGCATTGTATGAGCAGACGGGGCGGAGTTTTCGCGTTGAAAAATTGGCGGGGGGCTATCAGATTTTGACGTTGCCCGAGTTTGAGGATTTTGTGGCGGCGATTCATAAGACGCGTTCGAGTAATAAGCTACGCGCCACGGCGATGGAGACGTTGTCGATTGTGGCGTATAAGCAGCCGATTTTGCGGGCGGAGCTTGAGGCGATTCGGGGAGTTGCTTGCGGGGAGGTGCTGCGGGGTTTGATGGAGCGCCATTTAGTGAAAATTGTGGGGAGAGCTGAGGAAATTGGCCGCCCAATGTTGTATGGCACGACGAGGCAATTTTTGGAGGTTTTTGGGTTATCTAATTTAAAAGATTTGCCTAATGCCGAGTCGCTGGTGCCTAAAAAACAGCATGTGGTTATTGAGATTGAGGCTGAAGAAGGGCAAGGAGTGGTAGCGCAGAGCGCGTCGGAGCAATCAAGCGGGGGGCGGGATACGGAGGCGGTGGCGGGGGACGGGGGACAGGAGGTTGTGGCTGATAGGTTAGAGGTTGAGCAGGTGAAGATTGGTGATTTTGAAACAGAAGAACAGGAGTGTTGAGTATGAGATTATTTGGTGTTTTATGGTTGGTTTTATTGATGAGTGTTGTGGGTTGTGGTCAGCTGCACTTACGGGGTAAGGTTTTGGAGGGGCCCGAGGCTAAGATTTTGATTGTGGATGGGGATGATCCCAGGCTAGAGGAGCGGGGGGTTGGTTTTTACGGGATGGATTTGACGATTGATAAACAGAAGATTGAGGAGCGTAAGTTAGGTCATTTTGAGGCTGATAGTAAGGGTGAGTTTGATTGTGTGATTGATTATCCTTTGGCTAAGATGTTGATTCTGGATTTGACAATCGATGGCCGTAAAGAGGGGTATGTGCCTTTGATGGAGAATGTGCTGGTGCCTAGCAATAGTCGTCGGCTGCTGATTTATGTTAAGCCTGGCAAAGACTTTGATGTTCACACGGATGATATTATTGGTGAGACGTTAAGGATGGTTCCTAAGAAGCATCGTCCGGCAGTGGGTGATCGTTAACTGGTTTTGGGGGTTGGTTTTGATCGGTTTTCGTGGGGAGGGATGGCATAGATAAAGGGAAGTACTTTGGAAGAATCGCGCGATGGATATGAGGTGTTGCCTGTTGTAGGGCAAGCAGGTGCTGGGGGGATGGTCTCTGGGGAGAAAATCGTTGGGGGCCATGATTCGGAGATGCTGACTTCGCCGGTGGGTGGTGGCGGCGGGATTATTGCGTGGTTGGCGATGTTGTTGTGCTTATTTTTGGCATTGGGGGGGTTGCTTTGGGAGGTGGGCCACGGGGATGTTTTTGATTCGTTGGAGGAAAAAAGTTTATCGGTGTCTATTCAGACTTGGGAACATCGGAAGGATTTGGGCGACGAGGCGATGTTTTCGCGTTTGCGGCTGATGCCTGTGCTTAATGGTTTTGAGCAGGATATGGAGCCTCCGGGCCGGGCTTGGCTTGATCAGGTGAGCTTTCATCTTTTTGCGAGTTGGCCCGATACGGTGGGGAATATGGTGCATCGGGCGAGGCTGGTTTCGGTGTTTTTTGGCTTGTTACTGATTGGGAGTGTGTTTTGGGCGGGGCATTCGATTTGTGGTCAGCGGGTGGGTTTTTTGGCGGCGCTGATTTGTATGGGTAATCCGCTGTTTCTTTATTATGGGCGTTTAGCGACGGGGACAATGCCGATAGCGAGCATGATTGTTTTTGCCATTGCCAGTGGTATTTGGGCGATTCGCCCGCTTAGGCCGACCCCTTCGTTTAGTCGGCAGGCGATTGGGTGGGGGATGTGTGGGGTAGGGATTGGTGTGGCGGTGTTGACCGGTGGTGGTATTGGTTTGCCTGGAATTGTGCTGCCTTTGATGGTGATTCTGTTGATTTGTCCTAATCGTGTGGACCATGTTTTGGGTTTATTGGCCAGTGTTTTGTTGGGTGCGTTATTGGTGGCGTTGTGGGTGATTTTTACGCAGCATGAGGATTTGCGGCTGTTACCTAGCTGGTTATTTCAGATGATGCCCGATATGAGCAGTGCTTTGGGGCAGCTGATTAAGCTGAGCGGTTGGCGGTTGTTGGTGTTTTTGTTTTTGTTTTTGCCTTGGTCTATTTGGCTGGTTTGTGCAATGTTTCAAGCGTTTAGCGCATCCTCTTCGGGTAATCGTGGGAAACTTTTTATTAGTTGGGTTTGGTTTGTGATTAGTTTGCCGTTGTTGATGATGGAGACAGATCATACGAGTGCGTATTTTTTGCCGATCATGAGTGCTGCTGCGATTTTGGTTGCGCTGTTGTTTGAGCAGAGTAATTATTTGGCATTGCAGGGGCGCTATATTCGGGTTTGGCGTTATTTTCGTTGGGGTCATCTTTTTTTGATGGCTTCTTGTACGATTGCGCTGCCTATTGTTTATTATGCGCGTTCAGAGGGGATGA
>CAZSSX010000047.1:0-12739 GCA_964609545.1 uncultured Phycisphaeraceae bacterium
CGCGGTAAGCCGCCACGGGGCAGCGTGTTTGTGCCGTTTTTTGATGAGGATATTTTAATTAACCGCGTGACGCTTGATGCCTATGACCCGATCAGTAAACAGCCCGATTATAAAAAATGTGCTGTGCGTGTTCGTGTGATTTCTTGAAGTAAGATCGGAGCTCAGTGATGGAAAAATCCAAACAAGTAAAAAACAGCCATGCCATGTTCGTGCTGTTCCTAGGCGTGGTGACATTTTGTGTGGTGGGATATTTTATAGGCCTAAAACAGCCCGATGTCGCGGGAATGGGTGCCCGTGAAGAAAATCAAGAAACCCTCAATGGCGACGCGATCGACGCTTTGACTTATCGAGAAATTCATAACGATCAGTTCGGTGCAAACGCGGGCTGGGATGCAAAACTATCCGATGCCAAGCTTCCTGAAATTGATCTTTATCAGATCAAAGCCGGAACCTCAAACCAAAGGCAGTTGGCGGTTCATAAACGCGGTATCCGCCGGGCATTCGACGGCGCGCCCCCGACTATCCCCCACACCATTGATCAAACATCGGTCGATAGCTGCCTAGCCTGCCATGGCAAAGGTATCGCTCTAGGTGATGTCGTGGCGCCGCGCATGTCGCATCAGCGTTACGATAACTGCACCCAATGCCATGTGTCGGAAAATCCTAAAACACCGCTCTGGCGGAGTAATGATTTCAAAGGCTGGGTCAGCCTCGGGCGAGGCGGTCAGCGTGCTTACATAGGCGCCCCCCCCACCATTCCTCACCCCACGTGGATGCGAGAAAGTTGCATCAGTTGTCACGGCCCAGCAAGCAAAGCAGGGCTCCGTGTCAGCCATCCTTATCGCGATAGCTGCTTGCAGTGTCATGGACCTAGCGCTAATTTTGATCAGCGGTGATGCTTTTTTGTGGGCGATGGATTAGAATGTAGCCATGGATGAGCCCTCTAAAAAAAATGAAAAGTTATCACGGCGTGATTTCTTCAGAGGGCCTTTCGCCAAGAAGAGCATCGAAAAGGTCGTCGATGCAGTGGGGCGCAAAGTGGACGCGATCAATCGCGTGGTGGAAGAAGCCTCCGCAGCACCCCAATCATCCGCCCCAACAGATCAAAAGAAACCGCCTCCCAGAGGAGGCATGGTCCGTGTCGTGCGCCCGCCAGGCGCGGTGGAAGAAAAATTATTCCTAGAACGTTGCACCAGCTGCGGGGAATGTGTCCAAGCCTGCCCCCACGATGTCATCGTCAATGCCCCCTCGCGCTTTCGCGCCGCCGCGGGCACACCGATGCTCAATTTCAGCCAAAATGCCTGCGTCATGTGTGAAGATTTCCCCTGTATCGCATCTTGCCAAGACGATGCCTTGCTTTGGGATTGGCCTAAAAAAATCGCAGATGCAGTGGTTCAAAATCATGATTGCATCGCTGACCATAGTTTTTGCAGCGTCTGTATGGAGCGCTGCCCCGTGGAAAATGCCATTGTGATGGAGGGGTTAAAGCCTAAGATAATGCAAGACCTTTGCACCGGCTGTGGCGTTTGTCATCTGGTTTGCCCCGCGCCCAATAATGCCATTATGATGCTGCCCATCTTAAATAGAACCCAGAAAAAGGATGTATAAAGAGATGCTACAACAAGCCAATGATAAGCCAGAAGATGCAGATGATATTATCGAAGAAATGGTTCAGTCGGTGATTGACGTGGAAACCCTTGATGATTTATTCAGAGACTTATCAGCTTGCGCGCAAGTCATCGAGGTTTTAGTCAAGCGTGGGCAAGGCCATGTCCGCGATGAAGATACCTCGCCCGATCTGATGGTCGGAAGAGCGATGCTCGAACAAGAAGATGTGCGAGGCATTCAGGTGCGATATCTCTTTGAAGGCTTCAGCTGGATGGATACGCTCATGAAAGTCGAACATGGCTACCAATTAGTCCGTGTCCGACATGAACTAAATGAAAAATAAAAAAGCCGCAGCAAATTAGGCCGCGGCTTTTTTCTATGATTTTAAAGCACATCAAAAAAAATTCAGCTACCCTCAGCGCTCTGAAAAAAATCAGCCCACGGTATGTCTTCTGCCAGTCACGCCAGCCAGCGAAACCATCGCCAATGAAATCAAAGCCGTGGTGGCCGGCTCGGGGATCGCGTTGTGTCCGTTGCTCGGGTCAGCTTGGGTATAAAGAATAATGTCATTGCCATCGCCGCCCGTGTAGGAGACGTAAAGCTCAATCCCCCCCAGCATGCCGATCAAGGCATTGTCGGCGATACCATTGAAAGTATCGTTATAAGGGTTATCGATTTGGAAAAGATTATAAGTTTGCCCATAGCCTAAGTTATAGCCAGACGAAATATACAGCTCAAGCAGTCCCAAATGATCGACCGACTGAGCGGTGGCTGCCCAAAGCCCAACGCTGCCTAGGTACTCCTGCGAGATGCCGATGCGTAATAGACTATTATTATTCTGGGAGTATTGCCCCGCGACGTTGAGTTGTCCCCCGTCTGCAATATGGATGCTGGCGTTGGCGTTGCCGCCTCTTCCGCCGTTGACTTTACCGTTGTCAAGACTTTGCATCGCATTAAAGGTAGACCCTTGCCCCAAAATCTCTAGCAGCGTGACATTGCGATCTAGATAATAATCCTCAGAGAGTCGGGTTTGTCTGCCAACGGTGATATTTCCGCCATCAATGACAGAAATACGCGCACGGCCCGACAATGCCGAGATCAAATGGCCCGTCACCTCGAGCGAAGAACCCACCCCTTCCACCGAGAGTCTAGCGCTGGTGTTAGGGTTCAGCGCCATATCCAAGCGACGGACTTTAAAGGTGCTTTGGTTTTGGATCGCCAATAGGCCATGTGAGCCGTTCTTGTTGCCGATTACCGCGTACTGCGCCTCAATGTGGGAATTAGCTTGGCTAAGCAAAAGCGTGCCGTTGCCTCCGGGGATTGTCGGTAAAGGCGTGTCGCTATCACCGATATAGACATTCTCAATAATATAGGTGGTGTTAGCTTTAAGCGTCGCGCGTCCGGTTTGGCCATGCGTCCCGCCGATCACCAGTTGCGATGTGGGCGACGTAAATTCGGCCACATCATTCTGTATCGGGTCGATGATAAAATCGGAAAGCGTCGCGCCAGCTTGCGTGGCGGAAGCTAACGTCATCGCCAGCAAAGCGCCACGGGTATTGATCAAAAACATGTTTCTTCCTTCGCAATTGAAAAGTAAAATCAAGGGAACAATCGGGGATTGGTCGAGTGGGTTTAAGCCTGTTCATAAACCAACCGTCACCCAGCAATCTAGCCCATTATAAACGACAACCCCAACAAAAGTAAGGGATTTTTTAGCATCAAATCGCGAAAATGAAGCTATTTCAAGAGAAAGTCAAAGTTTTTTTCTTCCACATGTTAATCTGGGTAAAATTTTCAAAATTGATTTGCTATTTATTGACGCCATGTCTCAATTTAACCATAAAGCGGCAAAATCAGCAGAACATATAAAACAGCAACGGCAATCTGAATCGCAGCATAAGGCAGCGCCATCTTAACAAACCGGATAAACGACATCGGAATCTTATTTTTATGAATAATCGTCACCGCAACCAACGTCGAAGCCGAACCGATCGGCGTGAGATTGCCCCCCAAATTAGCCCCGAAAATCACAGACCACCAAAGGTTAGGATTCAAAGACTCGCCATGAGCAGTCAAGTCCGCAGCGTGTTGACTCAATATTTTAGCCAGCATCGCCGCCAGCGGAATATTGTCCGTCACCGCGGAGGCCGCCGCAGAACAAACCAGCAAAATCCCCTGAGATGCTTCAGGCCAAGACAGCGTAATAATCGGCTTCAATCCTCGGCCGATCAGTTCCAACACCAACGCATGTTCCATCACATAAATCGTCGCGAAAAGCGCTGCAAAAAAGGCCAATAGGTCCCAATCAATGCTCTGATAAAATTGATCCGCTGTGGCTTTAAAACGGAGGAGCATAATCAGCCCAAACGCCATCGCCACAAACCCCAGCTCAAGCTTAGGCAAAAACCAATCGCCCGAGGAAGAAGCTGCAATCGTCGCGATAAACCCAAGGAGCATCACCGCTGAAAAGTTGAAAAATCCCTTGGATGCAATCCCATCGTTTTCATCAAAGCAAGCCACCTGTTCCAATGCAAAGCGTTTCTCCTCCTCCGTTTTAAGCCCTTTAATCTGAAAAAGCTTAGCGCCCAGCGCCACCGTGATCACAGAAGTAATCGCAACATAAGGCGCAGCCTTGAGGAAAAAATCTAAAAACGTAATCCCCGCAGCATTGCCCACAATAATATTAGGCACCGAAGAAATCAACGTCAGCAAACCACCCACATTCGTAAGCAAACCCTGTATCAAAAGAAACCCCAACAGCTTATCCGTGCGCTGCAATTTCCCTAAAGAAACAGCTGTCAACGAACCCACAATAATCATCGCTGTCACATTATTGAGCACCGCCGAAAAAACAATCGTCATCACACAATAATAAATCAACAGCTTAAGCGGATCCCCCTTAGAAAGCTTCGTCAGCTTAATCGCAATCCAGGTAAACAAACCCGATTTAGAAGTCACATCAACAAAAAGACCAGAGCCTAAAATAATCAAAATCACATTCCAATCAACCGCGGGAATGAACACAGGCATCGCCAAATGATGACCGTTAGGCAGCGTGATAAGCCCAAAAGGTAAAATATCTAAAATCGTCGCCAGCCCAAGACTAACCACCGCAAACAAGCCTACAATCACAGACTTCTTCGCGTGCAATTTTTCTTCAAACGCAAGAGCCAAAATCATGCAAACCAAAATCCCCGTAAAAAGATAAGTGATCCAAGAAGCCACAACAGTGGCCCCGCTATTGCTAGCCAAAAACAGAAAGTTAAAATTCATAAGTTAAGATTCTTTATCAGTGAGAAGTTAAAAACGATTGATAAACACGCACATTAAAGCATCAACAGCGGAATATCGCGCAGCGCGATGGCCAAAGGATAAGCAAGCCCGTGCATCGCCAATTGGTCTTGATCTTTCGTGTGCATCACCACAAGCTCAGCCCCGTGCTCCCGCGCCAAATCAATAAAAGTACCCACCGTATGCCCAAGCTTCACGATCGGATAACAAGTCATCCGCGGATGCGTCTGGGCCAAGGTGTGCTGGCAAGATGTAATATATTGGCTAGGCTCTTTCAAAAGCTGCTCGGCGATAGAAGCTTGCGCCTGCTCGGAATTGATCGAGGGGATCTTACTAATAATCTCCAAATATTGCTGATAAACCCGGTCGTCCTCGATGTGTGCCAGAAATAAATCCGCCCCCGCCGTTGATCCCCCCACACCATAATTGATCAGCTTATCATCGCCAGTCAAACAGTTAGTCACAATCAGCGTGCGGCTGGGTTCACACACAGGCCCCGTCAAATCCTCGGGTCTAGGCGTCACCAAAATAGGCTGAGCCGTGGCCTGAGTCAGCACATCCAAATGCGAGCCCAGCGTATAAGCAAAAGTCGTAGCCTGCGAATAAAGATGCCGATAAGTGATAATCACATCGGGCTTATCACCCCGAATCTGATCAACCATATCCGCCAAACAATGCCCCTCGCGATAGTGAATACTACGCACCCGAGGCTCATCGGACAACGCCCCAATCAACGGCATCAGATGCGCCACATAACGCCGACCCGCATCAGCAGGCAGATCAGTCAAAATCAAAATATCACGCATCTTCACCGGACTATAAGTATAAGTAGGCTTAAACGCAGCGCTGAAGCTGGATTCAAATTGATCAATATTGGACATAGGTTACCTTTGTTTTAAAAACATGAAATGCAGATAAAGGCTAAGCATAGCAACCTCTTGGCATCTAGGCAATACCCCAAAAACCGTCCAAACCAGAGATTTTGCGACGATTGTGCCTATTTTTTGGGTGTGATAATGAAAATTTTCTCATATTTGTAATGATTTTAAGGATTATAGGGTTTAGAACGCCGATGCTTCTGAAGAATAAAGACCTAAATTGACCCTTCTTACAGATGAGGCCTAAGTATCATGGATAACAATACGGATCAAGTTGAAGCGATCGTAGATGAAAGTCAGATTAGCCTAGAACGATTAACCCGCGATGCCTTGGCCGCTGCCAGTGAAGACTTGGCACAGCTCATCGGCCGCGCCCAAGAAGAACGCCAGCGATTAGTTGACGCTTCCTATCAAGTCAAATCCAGCGCCAACGTCGTCATGCCAGATGGCCAAGCCCAAAGCGTGGACCTAGACCAACGCGTACAACAACTCGACGGATGGGTAGCCCACCGCCTAGAAGAAGTCAAAGACGCAGAAGGACGCCTACGAGGCGGACTCAACCACATGGAAAGGCTAGAAAGCAAAGTCGGGCTCTTACTCACACAACTCAGCGGCGTCATCAAGCGCATCAAACCCGCTGATGCCCAAGGCAAACAAATCAAAGAACAAATGTGGCAATACCTAGCCGACGTCTTTTACGATGCAAAAAACCAAGTCGATGAAATCACCCAACCCCTAGAGCAACGCGTCTCACTCCTTCGCGATCGAGAAGAAAAACTCACCGCAGCCATGGGCAAGATCAGCCAAAACGCCATCGCCCAAGTCAAAACAAACCAAGAAACATTTACCCAAATCTCTAGCCGATATAAAGAACTCCTCGAACATTATCAGCAAGAGGTAGACACCGACATCCAAAGCCTGCAAGGCCGCTACAGCAAATGCCTCACCCAAACACAAACCAATGCCAAGCAGGCCCTCGATGAAACCTGCGAGGATTTATCGAGAAAATTATCACTCAATCAAGAAAAAATAGGCGTGAACCTAGAAACCGTTCGACGCGAAATTGATCGCCAAGTCGGAGACATAGAAACCCAAACCGCAGACCTACTACTCAGATTCGAAAGCTACATCAGCGATCTATTATCCAAGCATGGCACCACCGCAGAGCAGCGATTAGAAAAAGCATCCACACTTTTCCTCGGCAGATTTAAACACGTCGAACATCAAATCAGCTTAGCAGCAGATGAAAAATCGGAAATGCTCACCGCGCTGATCGCAGACTTTGAAAAAACGTTATCATCAGCACGCGAGGATTTTGTCGTCTATAATAAGGGGCTAACCGATCGCGTCAGCCAAGCACATCACGAGCTAGAAGATACCGCCCAAAACAGAATGCACGCCATCGCACAAGAGCTAGATGCACTCAATAACCGAGGCCTGCAAATCGAATTAGACCTGCGATCACGAGGCGATAAACTCAAACAAATCATGGACGATGCCGAGCAATTCGGGCAAAGGCTCATGCAAGTCAACGGCGAACAAGTACGCCATGTCGTAGAAGAGCTCGAAGCCGCAGCACAAAAACTAGAAGTCCAAATGCGCGCATCGCGACAAAGAATGTACGAAGGACACCTAGCAGATGTAGAACGCTTAACACTAGATTTTAAAGAAAACCTAGAGCAAGGCGAGCAAGAGATCGCACGCCGAGTCACAGAACATTCAGAATTCTGCGAAAAACAAGCAGCCGCAGTAAACACACAAGCACAGCGCGTCCGCAGCCGCGTAGATGAACAACTCACAGAAATGCTACAAAGGCACCACCAATCCGTAGAAAATACAAGCCAAGAAATGGAACAGCGCAGCCAAGACATCGGCAAATTATTAAAAGATAAAAGCGCCGCCTACTGTGACCATCTCGACCGCATCGAAGCCAACGCGCAACAACAATTTGAAATCCGACACGAAAGACTCAATGATGGCGTAGCCAAATTCGGAGAACTCGCCCAATCAAAGCTACAATCCAGATTAAGCCAATACGATGAACAAAGCAGGCGCGTCGAACTCGAAGCAGACCGCCAAATCGAAAGACGCTTAGGAGATTATCGACACCAAATCGATCAAGTCCAAGTAGAAGTCGGCCAAGATTTTGATCGCCAACTACTACGCATAAGCGAACAAGTCAGCCAAGGCACCGTCCGATTCTCGGAAGTAGCTCGGCAAGAAATAGAAAAATTCACACAATCAATCGCAGAAGAAATACACAGCAAAGATGGCGTATTAAATGAACAAATGAATCAATTACGCGATAAAGTCATCAACGCCATCGACCACTTAGAAGAACGCCTCAATGAAAATATCACACTCATGGCACCCCGCAGCGAGGAAGTCTTTCAACGCATCGAACACGAAGCCCAAACCCGACTCGACACCATCCATAAAAAAGCATACAACAGCGTCGATGAGCTAGAACAACGCTTAGATCAGCGCGTCATCGAACTCAACCAAAGCATCGACACACGCTTTGAAACCTCCCAACAAATGCTAGAAGATCAAGCACAAGTCATCCAATCCAAAGGCCAAGCCGTCTTACAAGCCATGCAAGAAAAATTCGACACCTCCGTCAAATCCATGCAACAAGATGCATCAGTCGCCGCATCAGCCGCCACCGAAAAAATCGAACAGGTCTACGAGCAATTCGCCAGATTTGTAGGCCAAGACGAGCTAGATCATCAGCGCGCACCGGTTGAAAAACTAGAAGCAATCCTAGGCCGCGCAGAACAACTAGCCCAAAGACTCGAACGCGTCTCCATGCGCGCCGATGCCGCGGGCATAAGCAACGCATTGCTAGGCACAAATACCGACCACACCAATATCACCGAAGCCGCATCCGGACGCATCATCCTAGACAACATGAAAGACGTCGCCAAACGCTTACGCCATGAAACAGATCAAACCTTAAACACTAGCGGGCAAGCCTCAAATGGAAGCAGCATAAACAATAACAATAGCACCAACAACAAAAATGCTAACAACAACGACGCCGCCTAACAAAACAACCCTTGAGAAAAGATCCTCAAGCAAACATCGCGTATCCGTCAGGCTATCCCCCAAGTATGCAGTCTCTGAGCAAATCAGCCAGCGCTCTCAGTCCCTCGCGGAGCGCCCAAAACAGATCGGGTCTCATGGCGCAAAACGATAACGCTAGGCTTTTCTCGTCTTTTAAAATCCCAGATCAATCACCCGAACCCCACCCCATAAATGCCCCCAACCATTTTCAAGTCCCGATCACTGATTTCTCAATCTCGCTTTACGCCTAGCTTGATGGACCTGTTTTAAAACCGCTAATGCTTTCTCTTTTTTTCCCAACCGCCTCAGCAGTTGGCTATACCCAGCGCCCAGCCGATACCAATTCGTCCGGTGAAACCAATACCCCTCTCTCCCCATCCATCCCAAAGCGGTCCCCCCCCACGCCGCCTCATAAAGCCCCGCCAATCTCGCCACATCCCCAGCCCCTCGGCCACTCCTCTCAAAACGAGCCAATGCCTCCATCACAATACTCCCCGAATGAGGGTACCGATAAACAATATCTAAATAACACCGCCCCGCTTTGCCTTGCTTTTTAGCCTCCTCCCACATCGCCCCTTGCCCTAAACGAATCTCTCCCGCCAAAAAAGGATGCCTCCCAAAAGCTTTAAGCGTCTTTTCCCAAAACGCGTTTTGCTTAGAAAGATCCGTTTCCGATTTAATCAGCGTCAGAATAAAATCTAAAGCAAAAAAAGGATCCGACTTGCCATAAGCCTTAAAACACTTCTCCGCCCAGCTCTGCTTCTGCTTAAGACTCAATTGCCCAAGATCTGCACGTTCTGACATAAATTCCCAGATCCCCATATATCGGCCCGATTTGCCAAGCGCCTTCTCCACCAACAAATCAATTTTTTTCATCGCTGCCGCCGACTCTTTTTCATGCTCTTTGAATCCCCCCTCCTGATCCTCCCCCACAATGCGATCCACATAATCCCGCGCACTTAGCCGCCTAGCCACATAAAGATAAGCTTCCAAACACTGCCTATCATAAGCACTCAAGCTCAAGCTCCCCGCATGAAAACTCACATAACAATCCGACACAAACAACCCCGTCTGAGGGTCCCGCGTTAAACCGCGATCACCGCCAATCATCTCATGACCTCTCGCATTAAAATCCCAATACCCCTTCCCCCCACGATCTCTAAGATAGCCAGGCCACTGATAATTACCGCGAACCCGCTTACCCCGAGGCATAAAATACCCCGCAGCAATCCCCAAGGATTTCGCAACCCCCACCACAAAATAAGATTTCTCAGCATAACTTCCCCCCTCTTTTTTAAGCATCGCTAAACTCGCTCGCCCAGCGCCCGCCCCTCTATTATTTCCCTTTTTCGGATCCCGATGCCCCACATCAAAATAAATCCGCCCCACATCCCCAACCCCCCCATACTGCTCCAACGCCCAACTCATTTCCCCCAACGATAACGAATTATCAACCACATAAATCAGCTGATCCGCCGCCATCTTTTTTATATCATAACGCATCCGTTTAGCAAATTTCCTGTAATATCCATAAACCCCAAGCCCATCAAGCCCGCCCCGGCCCTTACTTGCCGCCTTGTTTTTCAGCCCTTGATCATGCACCACACAAACCGCAACCGCTAAATTTGCATATGCATCTAAACCCTTCCCATACTTTTCATCCAACGCCTTGAGCAAATCATAAACCCCGACCATACGATCCTCCGGCCGAATCTGATAAACCAAAACACGCCCCAGCCCCCGATGCTTTTCCAGTAACTCCAAAAAATCTACGCATTGTTTCTCATCAAAAGCCCGGCACAAACGCACCAATTTATGCGTATAAACCACCTCCTCCAGCCCCGTCACATCCCCTTTGCCAACCCTAGCCACCGCCCGCTGATAAAGTTTTTCCGATGCCTTCCCCGCCTCCACCCGATCCCCCGATTCTCTTAATTGAGCAAGCATCCCCCTCGCCGCCTCGCCCAACAATTGCCCCTCAGCAGAAACTTTTTCATCCCCTTTTTTATTATCCATCTCATCCACAAGCCCACCCACCGCCACACTCTCCCCCATCACCATCACCACCCATGCCAGAACAACAACCCAAGCCCCATCCAAAAACCAAGTCCGTCCTAGCCGCATCGCATCTTCCTTTATCTCATCCCCGCCTAAAAATACACTACCTATCACAACACATCAAAAAACAAAAAAACAAAATTTGAAATTTAAAAAAATGAAAATGAAAAATCCCACAACCCAACCCGTTACCGCTTTTTATTACGCGTATAAAGAATCGTATCAATCTCCGCCCGCACGATCTGCGCATCCCGCCCATACCCCGCTGCCCCCAATCGATTCGCGTAACCCAACCCGATTTTATAATAATTAGACTGATCCGAAAACGCCGATTTTTTAGGCTTCTTGCAGCCCCGCCACGCAATCTTATACAATTCCAAAACAGCATCACCACCCCGATTGATCTTAACCAAAGAAGCCTCCGCCCGCTTCAGCGCCGTCATCGCAAACGGCCCATCATTGGCAAAACGCTTAACCACATCCAAATAACAAATCCCCGCCTTGCGACTATCCTTATGCTTCTCCCACATCTCACCCTGCAATAATCGCACCCGCCCCGCCAAATCCTTTCGCCCTCGAAAACTACCAAAAATACCCTCCCAAAGCTTATCCTGCTCGCGCACATCAGCAACCGATTTAATCATCGGCTCCAAAATCTCCAGCGCAAAATCAGGGTAATATCGCCCACAAAATTTATTCACCATACCCGCCCAAAAACGCTTATCCTTTAGGCTCAACTGACCCGCCAGCGCCATCTTCCCCACCAATTGCCACCCCGCGATATTCGCATTCGAAGCCTTCAACCCCGCAATCACAAGCCCCCGAATATCCTCACCCTTAGCAAGCCGCACCTGCCCACGCCGCCCCGAATCCAAACCCTCCTTACCCAACAAATCCTCCGGAAACTCGACCCGCCAAGCCTTTTTAGATTTCGCCCGCTCACTCAAAAATTCAGCGGCATAAACATAAGCCCCAGCACGCTGACGATCCAACTGATCATTTTCCAAAAGCTGCGCATTAATACTCACCAAGCTATCTGCAATCCTCCGGTTCGTCTGCGGATTAGTCACATGCCCTTTAACACCTTGATACTCGGCATAACGCCCGCTATTAAAATCCCAATACCCCCGCCGACCCCTGCCTCGCAAATAACCCACCCAAGCATGCGCCACAGATCCACCCTTACCAATCGTATAACACGTCGGCACGCCGATCGACTTGCCCACCGCCACTGAAAAATAAGCCTGATCGGCACAAACACCGCCATAGCGCTTAATATTAGGCAAATTCCAACCCTCCACCGTCACCCTCTTTTTCCTCCCCTTCTTAAAATGATCATAATCATATCGAATCTCAAAAAACAATCGCCCCACCGCGCGATGCCGTTTATAATTGGCAAGCGCCCAATTCATCTCATTCAAACTCACCGCATTATCCACCACATAAATCAGATGCTCCACAGGCATATTCAATAAATCAAATTTCATACTCCGATAGTTTTTTCGGTAATAAGCATAAACCACCAGCGGGTCCATCGCCGTCGTCGAATTTTCGTTAATCCGATGCGTCACCCGTTGATCATGCACCACGCAAACCGCCGCCGCCAAATTTGCAAATTTGTCTAAATCTTTGCCCAGCTTCTCGTTCAGCCGAATCAAAATCTCATAAACTTTTTTTAACCGATCCGCCTTCTTAATCTGATAGACAAGCGCATACGCCAACCGAGGATGCTTCTTGAAAATCCTCAGCACCCCCTTGACCTGCCCCTCCTCCAGCTTCCCCATCTGCTCAGTCAGCTTCCGCACAAAGACGATATCGCGCAACACCCGCAAGTCCGA
>CAZSSX010000048.1:0-12614 GCA_964609545.1 uncultured Phycisphaeraceae bacterium
AAATGCTTAATTGTTGTTGTTTTCTTGGCCATTTTCATGACTCCATATTTTAGATTTTTTATCGTAATTAAAACCCAGCCAAAACCGGGCTACAGTTGAAAGCATGCAATCTCTTACTAAAGACTACATCATCCCAGGCATACCACCCATGCCGCCCATTCCACCCATGCCAGGCATACCACCCATCCCGCCCATACCATGATCATGATGGCCTTCTCCGCCTTCATCATCCGCAGGCTGTTCCGTGATAATACAGTCACAGGTCAGCAGCAGCGTAGCCACCGAGGATGCGTTTTCCAGCGCTGTACGGTCAACTTTGGCAGGAGTAATAATACCCTTCTTAACCATATTCCCGTACTCGAGATTCAATGCGTCAAAACCAAAATTCGCATCTTGGTGCGCCATGACTTTAGACACAATCACGCTCCCGTGTTCCCCCGCGTTTTGCGCGATCGTTGCCAAAGGCACCTGTAACGCCTTGCGTACAATGTCCACGCCCGCAGCCTCTGCTGCATGTTCCGTCTTAATATCATTCAGCGCTCGAATCGCACGGATAAAGCTCACGCCACCACCAGGCACGATCCCTTCCTCTACCGCTGCCCGCGTCGCATGCAATGCATCCTCAACGCGCGCCTTCTTTTCTTTCATCTCAGCTTCTGATGCAGCACCCACATTCACCTGGGCAACACCGCCAGCCAATTTCGCAAGCCGCTCTTGCAATTTTTCACGATCATAATCACTGCTCGTCGTGGTAATCTCATTACGGATCTGTTCGATACGTGATTGAATATCCGCCGTCTTGCCAGCACCTTCGGTGATCGTTGTGTTTTCGCTATCAATATTGATTTTTTTAGCCATCCCTAGATGAGACAGCTCAACTTTTTCAAGATCAATCCCTAGGTCTTTCATGATCGCCGTGCCGCCGGTCAGGATAGCAATATCTTCAAGCATCGCTTTTCTGCGATCGCCATAGCCAGGCGCTTTAACCGCACAAACATTCAGCACCCCGCGCAATTTATTCACTACCAGCGCGGACAACGCCTCGCCTTCAACATCCTCAGCAATAATCAGCAAAGGCCGCTTAGCGTTCTGCACCTGCTCAAGAATAGGCACCAGCGAAGTCACACTTGAAATCTTATCTTCATAAATCAGAACCAAGCATTTTTCAAGGTCCACCTTCATGTTATCATGGTCCGTCACGAAATTCGGCGACAAATAACCACGATCAAACTGCATCCCCTCAACCACTTCAATCACGGTATCCAAACCGTTACCTTCTTCAACCGTAATCACGCCATCCTTACCCACTTTTTCCATCGCATCAGCCATAATCGCACCGATAGTAGCATCATTATTAGCACTAATCGTAGCCACATCCGTGATATCTTTTTTATCTTTGATCGGCTTAGCTGTCTTATTGATCTCAGCAATCGTCGACGCCACAGCCAGCTTCATCCCGCGCACCAACGCATTAGCGTCAACACCCGCAGCCAAATACTTTAAGCCTTCTTTGAACAACGCCTCAGCAAGAACCGTAGACGTCGTCGTCCCGTCCCCAGCCTTGTCGCTAGTTTGGCTGGCAGCTTCCTTAACCAGTTGCGCCCCCATGTTTTCATTCTTGTCAGCAAGTTCGATCTCTTCCGCCACCGAGACGCCGTCCTTGGTCACCGTTGGGCCTCCCCAACCTTTATCCAAAACGACGGTACGCCCACGTGGGCCCAATGTGCTTTTCACCGCTGTTGCAAGTTTTTCAACGCCTGCAAGTAAACTCTTACGAGCCTGGGTATCAAAGGCCAATTCTTTTGCGGCCATGTTTGGTCTCCTATCTATCTTGTCCTAAATGCGAAAAATGAATACTTTTCATAATTCCTTACGCAAGCACACAAAGCCTTGCCATGGCCAGTACATATGCAATTACCGTGCCAAACAGAAAAAACAAAATCAACCCCCAAACCCCCAGCAAGCACCCAAAAAACATCTTCTGCGTCTAAATATGGCAGTTTTTCCCATCAAATCAGCCCGCCGCCTGTCAGCTTGACAGGCTAGATCATCCCCGAACATCCCCTCCATTTTCAGCATACAAAATCCGCAAAAGTATTTCCCCTCTCAACTAAACATCAAAAGGCTTTAAACAGTCAAATTCAGCTCCCCCGCCATGCCTTCCCCGCCAACCTATCCACAGCTTCCCTGCTTTGTCCAAAGACAATCCCCGCGGCAACCCCTCGACTAAATGCCACCCAATCGCCAGCCTTAGGATGCATTTTTTTGTCGATGTGTTTCTTTTTGGAGGATTTTTTTCTCTTTTTCAGTCAATGAATGCAGCCCCCGAGCCTTGACTTTATCTAAAATCTCATTGACCTTCGTCTGCTGCTGCTTTCTTTTCTGAACTTCTTTTTGAATTTTGGTGATCGTATTTTTTTTAGCCTTAGAACCTCGCCCACTCGGCCCATGCGCCCCAATTTTATCCGCAAAATCTAGCCAATGAGGGTATTGAAGGAGAAAAAATCCCAGCGCCACGCCCCCTAAATGCCCCGCCTGGCCGCCAGCATTGGCCCCAGCGGTAAGCACATTAAAAGTGTTAAACGCAACTAAGCCCCAAGCAAGCGTCCGAAGCGTCACGGGAAAAATCATCATCATCAGCACTTTCGTATGAGGCGCAATCCGCGCGCCAGCGATCAGTACCGCGTAAATCCCCGCAGAAGCTCCCACCAAAGGCGTATCCAATGCCGCCCCGAAAAAACCCGCCTGCCAAAGCACCAAATAAGCAACCGCACCAGCCGCACCAGAAAGCAAATAATAAGCCAGAAAACGCTTAGAACCAAAATAAGCCTCGACCATCGTGCCAAACATATAAAGCGAAATCATATTAAACAGCAAATGTGAAAAATTCGCATGAATAAACTGGAACGTGATAAATCGCCAAATCTGAAAATCTAAAATCGCACTCTGTGCAGAAAAACGCCCGTAATATTCCAAAATACCGATGTGCGTCTGCGGATTCTTTAAAAATAACTGATCAATGAAAAAAATCGCGATATTCACAATCAACAGCTTGAAAGTAAAAGAATCTTTCCCAGGCTTAGGCCCAAAAGAAAACTGCATCTGTGCGCGTGGTGGGGGAGTCGGGTAGCGTCGGTCGTTAAAGCCCATGGGTAAGGATTTCCTATGCTCGTGCGGGTGCTATAAATCTACTAACCTAATATCAATAATACGTTGAGAACCATGCTTTTGTTCATCGGCATGATATGACATCCCTCTTGATCCTCAGCCCTTAAGAATATCATCACACACGCACATCCACCACACATGCAAAAAACGTCAAACAAAAAACGAACACCATCAGCCCCAATCAGACGCCCCTTGCCTCTCTCGCAAAATCAATAAACCGCCACCTCTCAATCGCCTTGCCCATACTAAAATCACGCTATAATCATCCAAGCGCATCAGCGCCATCAAAATCAAAAATCACAAAACAAAAAAGGAAAGCCGTCACCATGCAAAGAATCCTAGAAGAACAAGTCATGGATACCCCCCAAGAGGTCGCAAGCTATAGCAGCATGAATCACCAAGTCGTATCCGAAGCATTCGTCGATCGTCTGATCCAATTAGGCGCCCAAGGCCGCATGCTCGACCTAGGCACAGGCCCCGGCGACTTCCCTTTCAAAGTCGTCTCAAAAATCCCAAACGCCCACGTACATGGCATAGACCTAGCGCATCACATGATTGCCTTGGCCGAAAAACAAAAGCAAAAGCAAAGCGATGCCATCGCACAAAAAATAAAATTTAGCATCATGGATGTGACCGATCTGCAATTTCAAGACAACACCTTTGACTGTGTTTTCAGTAACACCATCCTCCATCATCTCCCCGATCCCCGACCCATGCTCACCCAAGCCCTGCGCGTGCTCAAGCCCCAAGGCGTATTGCTCATCCGAGACCTCTACCGCCCCAGCGATCCGCAATCCGTTGAAAAAATCCTAGAACGCCACGCCCGCCAAGACACCCCCCAACAACGACAACTACTGGCCGACAGCTTGCACGCAGCATTTGAACCCGGAGAGTTATGGCAAATGCTACAAGAGCTTAACATCAAAAACGTGCAAGTCGTGATCGACAGCGATAGGCATATCAGCCTCCAAAGACTCGCGTCAAACACGCAACGTTAAATATTTATCACGGCTTAGGATTATAACGTCGCATCGTCGTGCGCAACGTAGGCAGCTTTGTGAAATTTTTTATTTTCTGTTCAATGAGCTTGCTAGATGTATCCCCCGCACCAATAACAAATAGCGTTGACCCAGAACCCGAAAGATGCACCTTAATCTGAAGATGTTTTTCCAGCGATGCTTGAAGTGCGCCCAGCGCTGGATAGACTTCATAAGTCGCATCGGCAAGGTGATTAAACGCACCGTCTTGCGCGATAAAGGCTTCGCCCGCCAACTGCTTGACCCGCTCCATCGCGGGGTAAATCTCCTCCTCATGCAATCGATCAAACCGCTGAAAAACGTCAGGCGTCTTGCAATGAATCTCGGGGAAAATCAAAATAAGCCTTAGCGTATTGCGGTAGGGCGCCTCCGTAATATCTCGGCCAAGATTTGACACAATCGCAGAACTACTGCCCAAAATCGCGTGTAAAAGAAAAGGAATATCCGACCCCAGCCCCAGCGCAATCTCCGTTAGCTCACCCATCGTAAGCCCCAAATCAAACAACGCGTTAACCGCAATCAGCATCGCCGCCGCGTCCGAAGAGCCCCCCGCAAGCCCCGCTCCCGTGGGGATTTTTTTGGTCAGCTGCCATGCAATAGGTAGCCGCCGACCAATGTATCTTTCGATCGCACGATGCGCCCGGTAAGCCAAATCTTTTTCAAGTGGCCAATCAATCGGGCAAGGCCTAATCGCATCGTCGGCAAAACAAATCCGAGCCTTACTCCCATCATCATTCTCATTGATCGTCAAACGCAATCGATCACAAAGATTCACCGCAATCATCCAAGATCCAATCGGGTGCATCCCCGCCTCATTAACAGAGCCCACCGAAAGAGCCAAGTTAATCTTCGCAGGCCCATCAATCTCAATCGTGTTTTTATCTATCTGCATTGACTATGAATCTAAAAAGAGATTTTTTGAATATGATCAATATTGATCCGCTCCGCAAGTAAGCTTGTGTTCTGCGCCTCAGGCGTCACCTTAACCTCAAAAGATTCTTTTAGAATATCTGAAATCGCATTGACCGCCTGATGTTCATCTAAGCGCGTCAGAATCGCAGCGTGTAATTGCGCCCAACATTTAAACGCTAATTTTTGAGAATTCAAGAGCTTAGCCCAGCCCCGGATAATTCGTGTCACAATAAGCGGCTGATGATCCTCCGCCTCACGATCTACCGCGCACGATAACCAAAACATCATCCGGTAAACCTCAGGCCCAGCCGCCGCCCGCTGATAATAAAGCCTCGCCGAAGTCTCCAGCGTATTAGCATCTTGCTCCTGCTCCTGCTCAACAATCAGCGCCACCGCCTCCAGCGAAGATTGAGAAACCGCATACAGCAGTTGACGTTTATCTTTGAAATAACGATAGATCGAACCCACCGCGCAATTAAGCGATGATGCGATTTTTCGAATCGTCGTCGCGTCATAACCAACCTCAGTCAAACACTTAGCCGTTGCGTTTAAAATCTGTTGCCTGCTCAGGGGTTTGGTTCGTTTATTTTTGATCGTTGTATTTGAAGTTTGCAAAGAAGAAATGGTTTGACCGGTAGGGCACATGTTTGAACCTCGCTTATCTTTATCCCATTTTGGTTTTCATGCTCGTGTTGTCAAGTGAAAATAAAAACTCCCCCCGATCGTGGATAACATCCTTGCCCGATCATGTCCGATAGTACCCATCCTAAGCGATCAAGTGCTGCTGAAAAAATATCTTTTTTAAAAAAAGTAAACCCGCTCGCCCTGACCTTCTGCACAAATTTATTCACAAAAAAAGCCCACCATCACAGTGGGCTTTTAAAAATACCATAATCCCCCAACTACTCATCCGTTACACAACCCAACGATGCATTTTTCACCAATTTAATATATTTATAAAGCGTCCCCTTCGTCGCTTTATAAGCAGGCATCGTCCACTTCTGGCGCCGTTGGCTCAGCTGCTCATCCGTCAAATCAATATCCATACGAAGCGTCCTTGCATCAATATGAATCTGATCGCCATCCTCAACTAATGCAATAGGACCGCCTTCCTGAGCCTCAGGCGTAACATGCCCAATAATAAAACCGTGAGACCCACCAGAGAAACGGCCATCCGTAACCAATGCCACATCATTACCCAAACCCAGGCCCATAATCACAGACGTCGGCGTAAGCATCTCAGGCATCCCAGGACCGCCCTTAGGGCCCTCATATCGAATAATAATTACATGACCCTTCCGGATTTTTTTATCCTCAACCGCCTTAAGCATATCCTCTTCAGAATCAAAACAAATCGCAGTCCCCGTAAACGCAAGCCCCTCTTTCCCCGTAATTTTAGCCACCGACCCCTCAGGCGCCAAATTCCCTCGCAAAATATGCAAATGACCCGTCGCTTTAATCGGTTGATTCAGCGGCATAATCACACGCTGACCCTCCTTCAAATCAGGCAAATCCTTGAGGTTTTCAGCGATCGTCCGACCCGTCACCGTCAAGCAAGAACCATCAATCATATCATGAGCCAATAATAATTTCATCACCGCAGGCGTCCCACCAACCCGATGCAAATCCTCCATCACATATTGGCCAGAAGGTTTTAAATCCGCTAAGAACGGCGTCTTCTCTGAAATTCGCTGAACATCATCGATACCTAATGCAATATCCATCGCTCGCGCCATCGCAATCAAATGCAAAACCGCATTAGTAGAACCACCCAACACCGTAATCAGCACCAACGCATTATCAAACGCCTGACGCGTCATAATATCAGAAGGCTTAATATCCTTTTCCAACAAATGCCGCATAGCGATCCCCGCATTGACACATTCCAAATGCTTCTCATCAGTATCCGCTGGCGTCGAACCAGAATAAGGCAGCGACATCCCCAACATCTCAATCGCACTAGCCATCGTATTAGCAGTATACATACCACCGCATGCACCAGCACCCGGACACGACTTCTCAACGATCGTTTCTCGCTGATCCTCCGTGATCGAACCGGCCAAATATTGCCCGTAAGATTGAAACGCAGAAACAATATCGCGAGGCTCAGCCTGGTTATCAAAATTCGTGCAGCCCGCCTTAATCGTCCCGCCATATACCATAATCGCAGGGCGATTCACACGCGCCATCGCAATCAACGCACCAGGCATATTCTTGTCGCAACCCGGAATCGCAATCAAGCCATCGTACCATTGCGCACACATCACCGTCTCCATCGAATCGGCAATAAGATCACGCGATTGAAGCGAATAGCTCATCCCATCCGTCCCCATCGAAATCCCATCAGAAACACCAATCGTATTAAATCGCATACCCACCAGACCCGCTTGGCGCGTCCCGTTTTTCACATGCACCGCCAAGTCGTTCAAATGCATATTACAAGAATTACCCTCGTACCAGCAAGAGGCAATCCCCACCTGAGCCTTGTCCATATCCTCACGAGTCAAACCCGTAGCATACAACATCGCCTGAGAAGCCCCCTGCGACTTAGGCTGGGTAATACGTGAACTGAATTTATTAAGTTGATCATTAGACATCGGCTAAGCTCCAAGTAGATAACATAAGCATTAAAGCCTATCATTATAGCACAACAGGCCAACCCGTGGTAAAGAAAACAAACCACAAAAAAAGACCCCATCCTAAAATTAGACAAACTGATAATGCCCCGCATATTTATTTTTGTCCCGTGAATCGCTTGAACGATGCCAACACGCAATCCCAACAAGACCTGGCAACAATGTCTAACAAAGCCTAGCAAAAGGCGGACGCAGATAGGCTTATCCTACAGCTATAAATCTTCCCCATTCCCAACAGCCCCCACCCGCGACAACCCCTACATCCCATGCTTAGGGCAAAGCAGCAAATTGTCATGCCCAGGAATAATATAATCCGCAATCTCCAGCGCCTCAGCCAAAGACGCCAGCGCCCCCTCCCGATCCAAACAGCCTTTCTTCAAAACCCGTTTGTTTTGCAAATGTTCACGCGTGGCAATCGCGTCCGATGCAATCAATGTCGTCGCAGTCGCAGACAACAGCAATAAGCCACACGTCCCAGGCGAATAGCCAGGCAGCGGGAAAAGATCAACATGCTTAGCCAATGAATCAGGCGCAGGCTTGCACCGTTTTAAAACCCGAAGATCCTCTTTAATATAACCCTCAGATTCCTCGTCAGGCGCATCCTGCAAAAGATGAATCAAATGCTCGCCCACAGCATCCCGCTCTAATTCAGAAATAAACCATTGAGCAGATGGAAATGCCCCCAGCCCCATCCGGTGAGCGGGACGAAACGTGGTCAAAAAAACCATATCAATATCCTCCGCCGATAAACCCGCGTGCTGTTCCAAATGCGCAAGCAGAACACGAGGCGGCAAGCCCGGATCCACCAAAATCTTTTTACCCTCAGACTCAATCAAAATCGTCGTTGCATGTGCATGGCGAACCTGAGAAGTATGTTGCCAAAACTCGTGATGCGAAAGTGTACCAATAGAAATAATTCGATATTGCATAAAAAAGAGTATTTCTCAAATCAAAAAAATAAAAAAATGGAAAATAAAAACAGTAACCCCCGCCGCCTTAAGAATCCGTAAAAGCATCCTTATGCGTGAGAATCGAATCGTCATCCGCTAACGTTTCCTTAAGTTTCTCAAGCACAATCCCAGGCAGCAACTTATGCAATCTCTCCACACGACCCGCCGATGCAATCTGCTTAATCAAAGAAGAAGAGGTAAACGCATGCGATTGGCTCGTCATAATAAATACCGTCTCAATATCCGCAACTGCTCGATTCGTCAGCGCCAACTGAAATTCAAAATTCAAATCCGTCACATTCCGAATACCCCGCATAATCACCGTCGCATTGACCCGCTTAGCGTAATCAACCGTAAGCCCCTCGTAAGATTCGATCTGCACATCCAGCCCATGTTCATCCATCAACGCCCGAATCATCTCAATTCGCTGCTTCATCGTGAAAAGCTCCTGCTTATCGGGATTATGACCGATAGCCACGATGAATTTTTCAAACATCGTGCAGCCGCGAATGATCACATCTAAGTGCCCATTAGTCAGCGGATCGAATGTGCCTGGGAAAATCGCGATTTTAGGATGTTCACTCATAAGACCCGCATTATAGTTAATTGTTTGGCCAATGTGTGCTTTTTCACACCATTGCCCAGATTATTCGATCGCCAGCGATTTATTTTACAAAAAATAAACCAATCCCCTTGCATCTGCCTGCCCCAAATGGTTTATTAAACCTGCGTTAAGCGTGGCCAACAAACACACCTAAACAGGAAAAAACAAACCCTAAACGTAAACAATCAATTGACCCTGGATCGGGTCTTAATCGGAATGCCTCCCCGATTAAGACCCATTTTTTTTAACCGCCTATTATTTAAGTAGTAATTCCGCAATCTGCACCGCATTTAATGCCGCCCCTTTTCGCACTTGATCCCCAGCCACAAAAATCTCTAACCCGCACCCATCTTGCGAAATATCATTACGGATTCGCCCCACATAAATATCATCTCGATTAGAAACCTCCAAAGGCGTTGGAAATTCATTAGCCTCACGGTCATCAATAATCGAAACCCCAGCAGCAGCAGACAAAATCTCACGCGCTTGCTTCTCGTCTATTTTTTCCTCAAAAGTAATATTGATCGACTCCGCATGCGCACGCATCACAGGCACACGCACACAAGTCGCAGCGATCTGAACGCTAGGCGCCTCCCAAATCTTACGCGTCTCATTCACCATCTTCATTTCCTCCTCGTTATAACCATTCTCTAAAATATCAGAGTTATGAGAGAAAATATTAAACGCATATTGCCTAGGGAAAATATCACAAGTAGGCCGCGCCCCTTCAAGCACTTCACGCGTCTGCGTTTCCAACTCCCGCATCGCAGCCGCCCCAGCACCAGATGCAGCCTGATAAGTAGAAACAACCAATCGCTTAACACCAGCCACCCGATGCAACGGCGTCACCGGCACCAGCATAATAATCGTAGAACAATTTGGATTCGCAATAATACCACCCTTGCCCAGCTTAATATTTTTCATCGCTTCCGGGTTAACCTCAGGAACAATCAAAGGCACTCCCGCGTCCATTCGAAAAGCAGATGAATTATCAACCACAACAACCCCTAAATCAGCAGCCAACGGAGCATATTTTTTTGAGATACTTCCGCCAGCAGAAAACAACCCAATATCAACACCCTTAAACGAATCCTCTGTCAGCTCCTCAATGACATAATCCCGCCCTTTGAAATGCTGGATTTGCCCAGCAGAACGCTTCGATGCCAGCATCTTAATATCACGAAAGGGAAAATTACGCTGCTCAAGGACTTGCAGGAACTCTTGTCCTACTGCTCCTGTGACGCCTGCGATAGCAATTACGGGTGCGTTACTGGCCATTTGTCTCTCCATTAGGCTAAAATCGGTCCGCATTGTAGCATAAGCAGACCAAATGATATGGAAATTTGGATAAATAAACGGATATAAGCCGTGTTTATGGTGTTACCCCTAGAAAGGGTTGAGATTATTGAGAATTTTAACTTCATGTGTCAGCCATTTTCTAGATGAGTTATACTGGTAGAGCATTGAAAAAATAAAAAAACAAAGCAATCTGAGACAACAAGGCAAGCTTGCCCGTTGATCAATCAAGGATGGAATTTATGAAAATATTGAATAAAAAATATCAGGCCGGTTGCCTAATCAGCCTATTAACTATCCCCGCTCTGACCAATTTAGCGGTTGCTAAAAATGCCCCTCCCCCGCAAGTTCAAGAAGTCCAAGCGTTTGGTCAAGGATTTAATGCCGAACTAATCGCAGTGGCCAAAGATGTGAAAATACAACTCAACGCCGCCGATGTCGGCGCATTGATCGTGGTGACAGCTCAAGACAAAGATGAAAAACCACTCATGGTCAAAGTAAAAATAAAAGAAAATGTCGCCATTCACAGAGTCCAAGCTAGGGGCTTTTTGGGCGGATTATTCGCCCGCAGTCATCAAGAAATAAATAAAAATCAAATCGATCAAGCAGTGCTACCCATCGACGTAGGCGACTCCGTCCTAGCCAATGATCTCATCGCCAAAACTCAGCGGCTGATGCAACAAAAAAGATATGCAGATGCTATCGTGGTCTTCCAAGAAATCATCGAAAAATATTGGGGTAAAACAGTCGCAGTCGAAACAGGCCGATACATGGATGTCCGTAGATTCGTAGAAAAACAAATCTTAAATGATGAAAAATTATTATTAGCCTATCGCATGCGGTACGGCGGAGAAGCCAAACGGGCCTACCTCAAAATCGCGGAACTAGAAGATAAACAACTTGTCAACGGCTATGAAGATTTAATCAAACGATACCGCCTAACAGATGCCGGATTACAAGCTTCCCTAGATTTGTCCGCACTATATCTCACGCGCGGACACGCCGACTGGGCACAATACATACTCAAAATCGCCAGCGACCACTACGCACTCACCAAACACCAAACACGATACATCTACTTAAAAGCGTTGACGCTACTCTATCTAAATAAAAATGATGAGGCACTAACCCGAAAATTAAAAGTGTTAGCCCCAGAGCAATGGGCATCATATCAAAAAATTAAAAAAAGCATCATACGGCCTACT
The DNA here is from genome assembly GCA_964609545.1 of uncultured Phycisphaeraceae bacterium. Classification (GTDB taxonomy): domain Bacteria; phylum Planctomycetota; class Phycisphaerae; order Phycisphaerales; family Phycisphaeraceae; genus CAZSSX01. The sequence goes on from CAZSSX010000048.1 coordinate 11,809, forward strand.
CGATCCGATGAAAAAACCGCTCTGGGAAAAGAGCCTCTTTACGGTAACATCTCCCAGAGCCACCGTCGCTAGAGACAGATATGGACGCGTCATACGCCGCGGCGCTACGCCAGGCATAGCCAATTCGAAAGTCTGGCCAAAAGCATGGGGACATCGGTTGTACGTCAACAGAGGCAACGAAATTATCTGCTTTGATCGAATCTCTGGAAGAGACTTATGGATCGTCAGAAACGGGAAAACACAAAGCGGCCTAGAAATGCTACAAGCCGGAGGCTTAGGCGTACCACTAAACTTAAGCGGACAAACCCAGAAAGATCAGAGAAATGTCGCCATCCTAAGCGGAAAAGTTTATGGCGTCATGGGGCACGTCGCGGTAACCGCCACAGCCTATGGCTGGAACAACTCCAGCGTCCCGCCAGCCTCGTCCACTCATCTAGTATGTGTAAATGGCGTAAGCGGAAAACAAGCATGGACCAGAACCCCCTCTGAATTAATCGGACCAGCAGGCCAAGGCATGGACTTCTACGGAAATGTCCTAGAAGACAGCGGCAAATTAATGATCCTAGCCCGTAAAGCAAACCCCGGCGTAGGACACGTAGAACTTCATCTATTCGCCATCGATGCACAAACTGGCGAATTAGCATGGCATAGATATTTAGCAACAGTACATGGCAGAACTCAATACGGCAGCTACAACAGCGCAAACTCAATGCTGTACATGAACGTCTCAGAAGGAAAAGTTTATGTCAGTGACGGGAAAGTCATCGCAGGCTGTCTCAATGTCAACGATGGCGTCTCAGAGTGGA